>CAIUMH010000099.1 GCA_903900235.1 uncultured Actinomycetes bacterium | reverse complement strand
GTCCGCCAGATCCAGTCGATGGTGGGTGGATGACTGGCGCATGGCGGGGCTCCGCCCAGATTGAGCAGGCACCACGAGTCACCCGAGTACGGCGTGGCCGTGACGCTGAGAGCGAGCAGGATTCGGATCATGGCCGCCGACGCTGCGACGATCAGCCACCACGGATCACGTCGCGTCGCCCGGCGCACGGCGTGACGAGCCATCATGCCGACACGGACCGGGCGGAAACCTCGCCAGCGGGGTCGAGACTCTCGGCCTTCGGTCGAGTGAGTGCCAACGCACAGAGCACGATCAGGGCCGGCATGATCGGCGACCAATACCGGAAGACTGGATAGGTTCCGAAGGCCACGGCCAGCATCGAGGAGGCGATCATGGTGGCCGTCAGCCACCCCATCGAGGTTCGAGGTGTCAGGCGCGGGAACCAAGGCTTCTTGATCCTGCGACGACGCACCAACCGCCACGATCCGGCGACCAGGACAGTCCAGAGCAGGACCTGACCAGCTCGGGTCGTTCCCGCCGCAGCCCTGATCAGCTGGGGATCCTCCGGACGATCCGCCGGGATCCCCTTGGGGCCAAACCATTGGCTGAAGTTCGGGAAGACCACCGCCCATGGGGAGATGAAGCGATCGAGGCGCGGGGAGCGATACTGCCACAGGTCGTCATTGGGGGCACCGACGAGCTGCCAGCCAAGGCTCGCCAGCATCTGTCCGGCGAACGCGCTGCGATGCGACATGATGCCGGCGATGGCCACTGCCTGAAGCTGCGACTCGGTGCGGGCCACCTGCTCGTGCTTCACGTCGTAGCGGGTGGTGAGGCCATAGGTGAACGGGGAGGTCCAGGTCATCCATTGAGTGATGCCCGGAGGAGCGCCGAAGGAGTTGACCTTGCAGGCCGCTCGGATCTCGGCGCGAGCCCGTGGGGTCGAGTCCTCGGGAACGTGGCAGGACACCAATGGGGCCCATCGGGTGAGCAGGAACGTTCCCTGCGAGACGTCCGTCGTCCACACGCCGAACCAGTCGTGGTAGGTGACCGCCTCCGGGGCCGCCGGCAGCAGCAGCCCGAGCACCATCACCGTGCTCACACCTCCCATGAACACCGCCCTCGCGCTGGTTCGCCGCCACTGGCGTCGCACCACGAGGATCACGAGGACCGCTCCCGAGATCAGTCCCGGTGCCAAGAATGCCGTGTGCACCGCGAGTGCACAGCCCATCGATGCACCGGCGACTGCGGTCCAGAGGAACGCCCGCCAAGGGCCGTTCGTTCGAAGAGCGTTCACGGCGGCGAGAAGCCCGACCACCAAGGCGAAGGTCTCAAAGGTTTCAGTCAGGAAGGTGCGCTCGAGCAGCAGCTGCACCGGAAGGACCGCAAACAGGCTGGCTCCGGCGACCGCCCATCGGGCCCTCGTCACGATCAGCAGGGTCCGATAGAGGATCAGCGCGGTCGCCACCCCAAGCACGGCCTGGAGCCAGAGCACCGACGCCGCAGAACGAGTCCCCAAGGTGCCGACGGCCCAGAACCACCCCATCGCCGGATCGTGCGCCATGCAGGGTGCCCCAGGGCGATCGATGATGTAACACCATGAATCAGGGAAATAGAGCCCGTGGGGCTGACCGATGGCCACGGCCACCCGGACGGCGCTCGCTAAGAGCGCGACGCCAATCGCCCCGATCACCCCAGGGGTGAACCATGACGGTTGATTGGTGGGGGCGGTCGTGGGTTCCATTGGTGATCAGTGTCCCGACAAAGGGTAGATGGCGAGAGGTTGTGTCGGTACACTTGCGCTCAGACCTTACGAGAGGCCATCACTCCTGTCATGACGACCCCTGCGGCCACCGAACTCGAGTTGACCATCTTGTTGCCATGTCTCAATGAGGCCGAGACCATTGCGGCCTGCATCGCCGAGGCGCACGCCTTCCTCCTTGACTCGGGGATCGTCGGAGAAGTGGTGATCGCCGACAACGGCAGCACCGATGGCAGCCAGGCCCTCGCTCAGGCCCACGGCGCCCGAGTCGTGGCGATCGAGCACAAGGGTTACGGCTACGCGCTTTCCGGCGGCATCGCTGCGGCACGAGGACGGTTCGTGGCCATGGGCGATGCCGATGGCAGCTACAACTTCGGCGACCTCGGACCCTTCATCGAACACCTTCGCAACGGAGCCGATCTCGTGGTGGGCAATCGCTTCGTCGGTGGGATCGATGACGGGGCCATGCCGCCCCTCCACCGCTATCTCGGGACCCCAGTCATCAGTTTCCTCGGCCGGCTTTTCTTCTCCATCGACCTCGGCGATTTCAACTGCGGCCTCCGAGCGGTCAACCGGTCCTCAATCCTCGGCCTCGACCTTGAGACCACCGGCATGGAGTTCGCCAGCGAGATGATCGTGCGATCCGCCCTCGCCGAGCTCGTGATCGAGGAGGTTCCCGCCACCCTGCGCAAGGACGGTCGCTCCCGCGACCCGCACCTGCGCACCTGGAGCGATGGCTGGCGCCACCTCCGATTCATGCTGCTCTTCAGCCCCCGGTGGCTCTTCCAGATCCCGGGGCTTGTGCTCATTGCTCTGTCCCTGGTGTTCGGTACCGTGCTCAGCTTCCACGATCTGGTCATTGGGCCGTTCGCCCTCTCGTCCGGCGCCCTCGTCCTCTCTGGAGGCGCCTTCATCGTGGGCGTCCAGGCGCTGCAGTTCGACACGATCACCCGGGCCTACAAGTTCACCCATGGCTACCGCTCGGTCTCCGGTTCTGCTGGCAAGCGCTTCAGCCGGATCACCTTTGAACGAGGACTGTTGATGGGCGGGCTCCTCATCGCGCTCGGAGTATTCGGTATCGGTCTGGTGTTCAACGGATGGCGCCTCGTCGACTTCGGCAACCTCACAACCAGCCACGAGCTGCGCATCATCGTCCCCTCGATGGTCGCCATCGTGGGCGGCTTCCAGGTGACGTTCACCGCAATGTTCATTACCCTCCTCAAGATCCACTTCACGCAGGACTGACTTCCCGCCGGACCTCGTCCTCAGGCTCTTGTAGCCTGTGGGCTCCCACCGTTCGCGGCGGGCACGGAGGCGTGCGAGAGCGGCCGAATCGGCACGATTGGAAATCGTGTGTGGGGAAACTCACCGTGGGTTCAAATCCCACCGCCTCCGCCATCAGGCAGGTACAGAAGCAGGCGGTTCGGAGATACAAAAGTCCGGAATCGATCCAATTCTGCGAGTTCGATGGGTTGGGCCTTCAACTTCGTCGAGTGAGCGCGGTGCAGTGGTGCCGTTGCAGGTGTCGAAGACGTGAAAGAACCCCGCTGGGCCGTGAAAGGTCCAGCGGGGTTCTTTGTTGCTTGGAGGCCGGGCTTGGCTAGGTCGTCAGAGGGTGCAACACGACGAGCTGACCGTTGACGGTGTGCGTGATGCGCTTCAGTCGGTGGTGGTACGGCTCACGCTTGACGACTTTGCGCTTACGGACCTTGGGAAGAGGACCGCTGAACCGGCCCCACGCGATTGCGAAGCGTCGGTTGGTTGTGGCTAAGGCCACGGCCACCATCAGGCCGGTCTTGACGATGCCACGCATACGAACCTTGCCGCTCGCGAAACCGGCAACGGACTCGTCCTTCAGTGCGCCAACGTGCCGCTCGACGCCGGTGCCACGTCGCGAGTAGCTCTTGCGCCAGACGGTGGATCCGTAGACGTCGCGCTGGTGCAGCGGTATGTCGGTGGCGAGGGCAAAGGTCTTGCAGCGAGACGTGCAGACAGAGCTCGGTGGGGCGCATTAGAGAACTCAAATGAGAAGCCCTATGGAGCGGACTCGGGTCCGGGAAGTGAGATTTGGCCCTCCAGGTTGTTCTGAGGGTCACGTACAATGGAGATTTCGTCATCCCAGTTGCTCCACTGTCCACCACGGTGATCCATTTATCCTCTAGAGTTGCTTTCGATGACCGATAAGCCCTCTACAGTCGCTGGAGCGACCCCGGATCGGGGCAATAACGGTGCGTCCGTTGCTTCGGGCCTAGCCCACCCGGCAGGGAGGCTGGTCGTCGCCTCGAACACAACGAAGGCGGGCCTGTCACGCCAGGCCAAGGTGGGGAAAGCCTTCCGGGTGGCCCCCAACGTCTACATCGTCGGGTCCGCTCTGAGACCGGAGCAAGCCGTCGCCTACCACTGCCTGGCCATCATTAATGAGTTCTGGCCCGGAGCCGTTCTGAGCGACCGCAGCGCCTTGACCGGCGGCATGCCCTTCGAAGGCTGGATCTTCGTTACGCATCCGCACCCCGCCCGACGCTCGGACCTGGAGCTGCCCGGAGTCACCGTGTCACCCCGTGTCGGGCCGGGGCCGCTCCCCGGCGACACTCAGATGCCGGAGGGTCTCCACGTTTCGGGACTGGCTCGCCGCCTGGTCGAGAACGTCAGTGTCGCCGGGCGACCCCCGCGGGAGAGGCCGAACCGGCGAGCCGGGACCGAGGCCGTCGAGGACGAGATCGACCAACTCGCCCGTCACGGCAGGGCGGGGTCGATTCAGAATGTCCTGAACCAGCTCGACATGATTGCCGGTCAGCTCCCTCTGGGTCCGGTCGAGGCAGTGCGACGCCGCCTCGCCGCTGTGCTGGGCTCGCTCACGGAGGTGAAGCCCACGTCGGGGCGGCTCGCCGCACGACTGGCGGGAAAGCCTTACGACGAACATCGCATGTCGATGTTCCGGGCTCTAGCGGAGTTGCTTGGCGCGACAGCACCGGAGCCCCGTCCTGCGCTCGGTTCGGCGCAGCGGTGGACGTGGGAACCGTTCTTCGAGGCGTACTTCTCCAACTTCATCGAAGGCACGGAGTTTGGCGTGGACGAAGCCCGGCGGATCGCAGTTGATGGCGTGTTTTCTGCTCAGCGTCCCGCCGACGCCCATGACGTGGCGGCAACGTTCCGAATCGTCTCGGACCCAGCATCGAATGCGCTCGCGCCTGCGAGCGGAGACGAACTCATCAACGAACTACGTGATCTCCACGCCATCCTCATGGCTGCGCGTCCCGAGAAGCGACCCGGTGAGTTCAAGGTTCGGCGCAACTATGCCGGGGGCTATGCGTTTGTGGAGCCTGATCTCGTTGTGGAAACTCTTCGACGGGGGTTCGACATCTTCAGCTCGATCACGGATCCGCTACAGAGGGCGGTTGCTCTCATGCTGTTGGTGACGGAGTGCCATCCATTCGACGACGGAAACGGCCGCCTGGCTCGGATCGTTTCGAACGGGGTGCTCTCGGCCGCTGGTCAAGTTCGGATCGTCATTCCCACCGTCTACCGCAACAACTACCTCGCCGGACTGGCCGGGGTAAGCAACGGCAACGGTCGTGGTGAATCCTTCATCGCTGTTCTGCGATTCGCGCAAAAGTGGACAGGGGCCATCGATTGGACGACATTCGAGGCGGCCGACGAGGAGCTACGCAAACTCGATGCCTACTTGGATCCGGGACTCGCAGAAGCGTCGGGCATCCGCCTCCGCCTCCCAGAGTGATCGTCCTCTTCAATCGTCTCTACTTGACAACTCGGAAGCACTGTCGACTCACAGCCTTGTCGTAGGCCGACATTCGTATGCCGTCATGACGACATCCCCGGTGCTAAGCAGACGCTAACCAGTGAGAAGTGTGACCGTGGCGGTGAAGATGTGGCGCAGGGCTCTCGCAGGTTTCTTGCCCCGCAAGTCTTTTGAGTTTCTGTCCCTACCTCACGCGGAGGTACGTTCCGAAGTTGGAACGGCTGGATACAGATGTGCAGCTGCTCTGGCTTTTACCTGTTGACCGAGTTGTCGAAGAGCTTTGAAAATGTACACCTGGCCTTTCACAGCCCAAGCGGCGGAAGAGTCATGGACTTTTGTATTTGGCTCGCCATCGGGGACAGACGGATCGTTGCCCCCTTCCCCAGGCGATGACCGACATGGCTCATTCGAGGGAATGAGTCTCCTGAGCGTTGCTCGACCGGCCAGACCAGATCACCATCCCTAGACTGAAAGCGTGACTGCGCACCCCGTCGAAGTCGAGGCCATGGAGCAGGCACTCGATGCCGCTCGGATCGCCGGGTCCGCTGGTGATGTCCCCGTCGGGGCAGTCGCCCTCCATGAAGGTTCAGTCATCGCCGTGGCCGGCAACCGTCGCCACGCCGCTGGCGATCCGACCGCCCACGCCGAGGTACTGGTCCTCAGAGCAGCTGCCGAGGCCCTCGGCAGCTGGCGACTCGACGACGTGACGGTGGTCGTCACCCTCGAGCCCTGCGCGATGTGCGCTGGTGCCCTGGTCAACGCCCGAGTGGGGCGGGTCGTGATCGGAGCCATGGACGACAAGGCCGGGGCAGTTGGGTCGCGCTACAACCTGCTTGACGATCCTCGCCTCAACCACACCGCCGAGGTCGTCGTCGGCGTGCGAGCCGAGGAGTCAGCCGATCTGCTCCGATCATTCTTCTCCGCCCGCCGAACGGCCTGAGGAGCCCGTCGGATCAGACCGCGATCGCCTCGGGACCGGCCATCGCCGCCCGGCCCTCGCGGTAGGTCATCCACCGACCAGCGTCGAAGTCGTAGAGCTTGCATGCTCTCGTGTTCGAGACGAAGTCCCGGAACCGGAGCTTGTCGTCGATCACCGTTCCGGGGAAGGCTGCCTCGATAGCTTCGGCGGCTTCCTCGAGGTTGTACATCGGCACCCGCATGTCCACGTGATGGGGAACGTGGACCATGATCCAGTGGATGAAGAAGTTGAGGCCCTTCGGCGCCCGCAACACGGTCGTTCCCTCCATCTGGGCCTTGAACTTGGTCCACTGAGCCTTGGGCCACCAGCGGATGTCCGGGGAGACGTGGTGGACGTGGACGAAGGCACCCATGACATAGGCGAAGCCAAGGAACGGCAACAGCACCGTGCGGACGTCGAGCCAGATGATCCCGGCGAAGGAGAGACCCTCGAGCAGGCCGATCACCGTGAAGAGGCCGATCATCCCGGTGATGAACATCCACACCACAGACCGATCGCGATAGATGGCCTTGACCCAGCGGGAGGGCGGCTTGCCCGACATCATCTTCTTGGCCCAGACCTGGTGGAGGTAGTAGGCCCCTGAGCCCATCCATGACCACTCGAACCGGTGAACGAGGCGCGAGGCCCAGCCCTTGGCCTTCCACTCCTGCGGCGTGATGGGGTGCCAGACGAAGTCGTAGCCCTGCCGGACGGTGAAGGCGTGGTGGACCCGGTTGTGCCCGAGGATCCAGCCCTCAAACACGTGGAAGCTCGGAAGCATGGCGATCCGGCCGACCACCGAGTTGAGGCGCTTTGAGCTGAACAGCGCCCCATGGGCCGAGTCGTGACC
>CAIUMH010000098.1 GCA_903900235.1 uncultured Actinomycetes bacterium | reverse complement strand
GCCCAGGAGGACGCCTACCTGGTGGAGAGGCTCCACGCCGGCGCGGTGGGCGGCCCCAACTGCTACGAGGTCGACGACGACATGGCCGACGCCGTGGACGTCTACCTCGACACAGTGTGGGGCGACCTGGCGTCGACGCCCGGGGCCGAGCTGATGGTGGAGCGGCGCTTCGACCTGTCGTGGCTGCGCCCCAACATGTTTGGCACCGGCGACGCCGTGATCTACCAGTTCATGGGCCTGCTGCGCGTAACCGACTACAAGCACGGCCAGGGCGTCCGCGTCGAGGTCGAGGAGAACGAGCAGGAGATGTACTATGGCCTCGGCCTCGCGAATGAGGTCGACTGGCTGTTCGAGGAGCTCGAGCTGGTCATCGTCCAGCCCCGGCACGCCCACCCAGACGGCCCCGTGCGGCGGTGGCGTTGCTCCAAGGAGCGGCTCAGGGAGTTCGAGGCCGAGTTAGCCGCCGGCGCCGACCGCGTCGAGGTCGCGAGGGCCGACCCGCACTCACACCTGCACGCTGGCGATCACTGCGGGTTCTGCCCGATGCTGGGCGTACCGTGCGCCGAGGCCCTACGCCTGGCGAACGAGGTGGCGGGCGCGGACTTCGCCGACGACCCCTTCGCGCTGGAGGAGCCGAGCGAGGCCGATCCCGAGCGACTGGCCAACCTGCTGCTCTGGACGCCCTTCATCGACAGGCTGCTCCGCTCGGCCGGCGCCCTGGCGCAGCGGCTGGTGGAGCGCGGTGAGGAGGTTCCACACCACAAGCTCGTGCGCAAGAAGGCCAACCGGGCCTACTGCATACCGAAGGACGAGGTGGCCGAGCGGCTCTCGGCCCTCGGGCTCGAGCCGTCGGCGTTCATGACCGACCCGAAGCTGAAGAGCCCGGCGCAGGTCGAGAAGCTCGGCAAGGAGGCCAAGGCCCTCGTGCAGGGCGTGTGGGACAAGAAGGCGGAGGTGTGGATCGTCGAGCCGATCGCCAAGAAGGGCGTGGGCGGCCTGACGCTGGCCCACGAGTCTGACCCACGGCCGGCCGAGGCATTCGACCCGGCGGCAGACTTTGCTGACGACATATCCGACGAGGGAGACGAGTGATGGCCAAGGCCAGCCTTCTGAACACCACCAAGTGGACCGGCGGCACGTACGCCCGCGTGAGCGGCGTCCACGGCGACACGGATAGGGGCTTTCCGACGCCCCCGGGCATCACCTGGCACGACCTGTGGGTGCTCGACCTGGACAGCATGACCTTCTACGACGACGTGCAGGAGGTCAACACGATCGAGGGCTGGTGCGTCCGCGTCTCGTTCGACCACGGGGTTGTGAAGACCCGGCGGTACGGGCGGTACGAGCTGCGCGTCCGGATCGCGGGGGTCGATTGACCCCCAGCCCGCACCTGCTCGACCACGACTGCACCCACGCCGAGCTGGCCACCGCGGCTCGCTTCGTCGGTGAGCGCTGCACCCTCGGCCGCACCCTCGTGGTCCCCCTCGGGGTCGTCTGGCGCGAGTTCAAGCGCTGGGCGCACCCCCGCCCCGTGTCG
>CAIUMH010000097.1 GCA_903900235.1 uncultured Actinomycetes bacterium | reverse complement strand
GAGATCGTTGATGCTCTGATGGCAGCCAAGCGTGCGCGTCAGCTCACCGAGGGCGATGGCTGAGACCACGCTCCTCGACGAGCTAGCCCAGATGGTGGGCTCGGCACGGGAGGCTGCTTGGATCCTCGAGCAGATCGAGGATCCAGAGGTCGCCCGGTCGATCGCCCACCGACGGGCGATGGGACAACCGCTGCAGTACCTGCTTGGGTCCTGGCCATTTCGGACGATCGAGCTAACGGTGGACGATCGGGCGCTGATCCCGCGACCCGAAACCGAGCAGGTCGTGGAGCAGGCGCTGGCGGCCTGGCGGAGGACTCGCCCGGGTTTGGAGGCGCTGGTCATCGCCGATCTCGGCACCGGGACCGGCGCGATCGGACTCAGCCTCGGCGTCGAGCTGTCCGCAGAGGCGAGCATCGAGAGGATCCTGCTCGTGGACCTTTCCCCGGCGGCGCTCGAGCTGGCGGGGGAGAATGCCCGCCTCCTCGGTGTCGAGGTCGAGCTCCACTGTGGGTCCTGGCACGAGGGAGTCCCCTCGGAGCGTCTCGGTGGCATCCACCTATTGGTGTCCAACCCGCCCTATGTGGCAGTGGCGGACGAGCCGATGCTGGGGGTCGAGCTGGCCTATGAGCCCCGCATGGCACTCTTCGCCGCCGACGCTGATGACGCCACGCCCGGATTCGCCGACGTGGCCTCGGTCATCGACGGCGCACTCGACAGTCTCGCCCCCGGGGGCATCGTGGTGGTCGAGATGGCCGAGCATCAGGTCCCGGTGGCGCTCGAGCGGTCGCGGTCCAGTGGTCTCGTCGACCTTGAGGCCTTCGACGATCTCGCCGGACATCCACGAGGCATCGTGGGGCGTGCACCGTGAGACGCCTCGGCCTCGATGATCTCGACCTCGCCGCCATCCTTCTCAACGATGGGTTGGTCGTGGCCATCCCAACCGACACGGTCTACGGACTTGCGGCGCGACTCGACGACCCGAAGGCCCTCGACGCGCTCTACGTGGTCAAGGGTCGACCGGAGACCAAGCCCTTGCCCGTGCTCGTCGCTGATCCCATGGCCATCCACGAATTGCTCGGAGAGGTCCCACCGCAGCTCTCCGCGGTGGTGGAACGACACTGGCCGGGTGCGCTGACGATCGTCACCGCCTGCGGTGAGCAGCTGGCAGTTCGAGTGCGCGCCAGCGATGGCACCGTCGGCATCCGGTGTCCTGATGATCCGACGGCCCGAGCGCTGCTGCGGATCACCGGTCCGCTGTGCGTCACCAGCGCCAATCGATCAGGGGAGGCGCCATGTCGATCCGCAGACGAGGTGATGACGGTATTTGCGTCAACTGACTCGATCGTCGCCGTGCTCGACGCAGGACGTCGCGACGGCGAGCCCTCGACCGTGGTGACGGTCCGAGGCAGTCAGCTTCACGTGCTCCGTGAGGGGCCTATCGAGCTCTAGTGCGAGGCGGGTGCTCAGGGTGCTGCGGTGATTGCGACGGTGATCGTGTCGCTACTTGAGGCCTGCGTGCTGGTGGCCCCGAGGATCGCCGTGACGGTGTGGTCACCCGCCCGTGAGAACCGGTGGCTGATCTGTGCGATGCCGTCGACCACGTCGACGGTCCCGAGGGTGCGACCTCCAACCAGGAAGGTCACGTGTCCGTTGGGTATAGAGCAGGTCGCGGTCAAGGTGACCACTGCGGCCGTGGAGGTGGCGTGGCTGTGGGTCAGGATGGTGGTCGTGGTGGAGCGTGGGGTGACCCGACGGGTGATGGCCGGGAGGCCCTCTCCGCCCGGTCCGACGGCACGCACGTGGAACCTGTGCGGGGAGCCGTTTGGGACGGGTACGTCGACGGTGGTGGTCGAGCAGGTGAGGATCTCGATGGGATCTCCCCATGTGATCTTGTAGCCAAGGTTGGCGGGGTCTGAACCAGCTGGCGGCCACCAGGACAGGGTCACGTAGCCGTCTGCGGGGGTGGCGTGGAGCCCGAGGGGCGCCGAAGGTCGGGCGGTGGTGGGCGCGTTCGAGCACAGGAGCACCTCGTCAACGAAGGCGGCGTCGCCTGCAGCGGCAAGCACAAGGTCGACGGCGATCGTGCCAGATGGTGCACTGAGCAGCGTCTGGAATCGGGTGAGACCAGCGCTGGTGGTCGTGGTGGATCCCGTGTCGCTCCCAAGCACCTCGATAGCGGAACTCCCGAGGTAGGTCACGGTCCAGGTGAGGGTTCCGGCGGTGTGCAGATCGAATCCGAGCGTGACCGGAGCGTTGCCGACCACGCCGAAGATGCGTTGGGAGGCCTGTTCGCCGGAGCTGATGCGCAGGAGATGGGCCTTGGCATGTGGAGGAGGGGTCAGCCCGGCATCGGCATACGTGCTCACGGCGGAACCGAAACCACGAAGTCGGAGGACGAGATGGAGAGTAGATCCCTTCTGGATGCTGTAGTCCGAGAGCGTCCGCCCGTCCTCGAGCTGCTTGCCGGCGAAGATCAGACGCTGCTGATCGGTAGAGATCCCTTCCCGGTCCTGGATCTGGGCCTTGACGTTGTCGATGGAGTCGGAGGGCTCAACTTCGAGCGTGATGGTCTTTCCGGTCGGGGTCTTGACGAAGATCTGCATCGCTCAGCCGGAGAATGAGATCTGCCAGCCGGTCGGGCTTGCGCCCGTGGGACTCAGCTCGAAGGACGGGTTGCTGATGAGGTTCGGTCGACGAGGTGCAGGAGCAGCCATCGCCTCCGGTGCATCGACGCTTGCGCCCGCCATCCCCACGAAGGCGACAGCGATCCCGCCGATGCCCCCGAGAAATGTCCGTCGACTCACCGAGGTCAGGATCGGCGCGTGATCGAACTCGTCCACCTCGTCATGGTACTTCAAGCGTTCAACAGCTCAAGCGTTCCATCGTGCCCGAGGCTTCCCTTCGTGCCGATGAGCTCTGAGCCGGCGATCGATCGGAGCTCGTCCGTCTTGCTGAGGGTGGCCCAACCTCGGGTGCCAGCGGCACCACGGACAGCGAACGTAGCGGCAACCGGTCCGACCTCTCGGTCGTGGGCGATCGTGTAGGTCTCCACGGTCACCTCGCCCGTGAGGTCCGGATCGACGACCTCTACGGGATTGCGATCGATGGCGCCTTGAAGGTCCTCGTGACGGAACGTCTGCGGGGGAGGGGTCGTCGAGTAGATCCCGATGGCATGGCTGGTGGCGAAGTAGCTCAGCCCGCTCACGAGACCGATCTCACCGGGATGCGCTCGCAGCCCCTCGGTCATCGCTGCCAACGAGTGGGTCACGTAGTTGTTACCGGGTCCGCCTCCGAAGGTGAGCCCACCAGTCTGGGTGAGCGGACGGAGCGGATCGTCGAGCGCAAGCCCGAGCGCTGCCGCACCCATCTGCACGGCGATGGGGAAGCAGCTGTAGAGGTCGATGCGGTCGATGTCGTCGATGCCGAGCCCGGCGAGTTCGAGAGCACGAGGCCCGATCGCCTCGAGGGCGATGGAGCGGTGGAGCGCTGGCCGTTCGGAGATGAACATCCGATCTTCGCCCTGGGTGTGCGCCCACGGGAAGACGAGCTGATCGGACGCAACACCGAGCGCCATGGCCTTCTCGAAGGAGCACAGGATGACGGCCGCGCCTTGGTCGACGGCGATGTTGGCGGTCATGAGCTTGGTATACGGCTCAGAGATCATCCGGTTCGTCCCGCTCGGGATCGTGATCTCATCGGGACTCATCGCCTCGCGGATCCAAGCGTTGGGGTTGGCGGAGGCGACGGCCGAGAACGACGCGCTCAAGTCACCCATGACCCGGCGGTGCTCCTCGAGACTCCAACCGTTGGCCGCCCGCATGGCGTTCTCGAACAGCGGGTAGATCGAGACCGGTGCGGTGATGCCCCGAGCCATCTCGAGGTCGGTGAAGGGGAGCACGTCCTTGCCGAAGAGGGGTGGGGCCGGGACCTCGTCGGGATCTTGTGACGCCCACGGCGCGCCCTCGCCACTCTTCCGGCCAGCCGACCGGCTCGCCATGGCCTCGGCACCGGCGAATGCGACCACCTCGGCCTCACCAGACAGGATCAACCGGCAGGCCTGGGCGACGAGCTTGCTCGGATAGGAGCCACCTGTGGCGGTGAGTTGGGTGGAGCGAGGCTGGATGCGGAGTCGGTCGGCGAGCAGTGCCGCAGGATCGACCGGGTGCCAGACGAAGCTGGCGACACCCGTGAGCACGTCGATGGCCTCGAGGATCGCCCGTCCTGGTCCGGCGTCGTTCCCGGCCGCCACGAGTGCGGTGGCCATGAGGTCGAGCGGCTCAACCAGACCGTGATCAGCCGGCCGATTGAGGGTCTGGCCGACGCCGACGATGACGGGGGTGCGGGGATCGATGCTCACGACTGTGGAGCGTACCGGCCGACCGAGTCCAACCTCGGCGTCCGGGCGCGCTTGGTAGGTTGGAGGAGTGCGCATCGCTCTCGGCTCCGATCACGCCGGCTTCGACCTCAAGAGCATCGTCGCTGTCCATCTGGCCGAGCGCGGGCACGAGGTCGAGGATCTCGGGGCTCGGGATGCGATGACCTCAGTTGACTACCCCGACTTCGGTGCGGCCGTGGGCCGGGCCGTGGTCAGTGGATCGTGCGACCTCGGCGTGGCGATCTGCGGGACCGGGATCGGCATCTCCATCGCTGCCAACAAGGTCTCGGGCGTCCGGGCCGCGCTCGTTAATGATGTGACGACGGCCACGCTGGCCAAGCAGCACAACGATGCCAATGTGGTCTGTCTCGGTGCTCGCGTCCTCGGGACGGTGACTGCCCTCGATGCCCTCGACGCATTCCTCGCTGCTGTCGTCGAGCCTCGCCACCAGGCCCGTCTTCGTAAGATCGCCGTCCTCGACGGCTCCGCTCCCGCCAACAACCCATCGGAGGATTGACCCTGTGACCCCGACCTCACCCTTCACCGGCTGGCTCGACGCCGATCCGGAGATCAAGCGGCTGCTCGACGACGAGCTCACCCGCCAGCGGACCACGCTGCAGTTGATTGCTAGCGAGAACTTCACGTCGCCTGCCGTCCTGGCGGCCTCAGGGTCAGTGCTGACCAATAAGTACGCCGAGGGTTACCCCGGCCGCCGGTACTACGGCGGCAACCAGGTGGTCGATGAGGTTGAGACCCTCGCCATCGAGAGGCTCAAGACGCTGTTCGGAGCCGAGCATGCCAACGTCCAGCCACATTCGGGCGCCAACGCCAACCTCGGTGTCTACAAGGCGCTGCTCGAGCCAGGCGACACGATCCTGGCCATGCGCCTCGACCAGGGCGGACACCTGACACATGGGTCGCCGGCCTCAATCACGTCGAAGGTGTGGAACTTCGTGTCGTACGGACTGACGCCAGCGAGCGACGACCCTGACCACCCTGGCGAGATGATCGATCTCGACCAGGTCCGCTCACTCGCCCTTGAGCACCGGCCCAAGCTGATCGTTGCCGGTGCCACGGCCTATGCCCGGACCATCGATGCCAAGGACTATCGCGAGATCGCCGACGAGATCGGTGCTCGGCTGATGTTCGACCTCGCCCACCCGGCCGGACTCGTGGCTGGCGGAGCACACCCGAGCCCCGTGGGCATCGCCGATGTAGTCACCTTCACGACCCACAAGACCCTGCGCGGGCCTCGTGGTGGTGCGATCTTGTGCTCTGAGGAGTTGGCGAAGAAGATCGATGGTGCCATCTTCCCTGGCCTCCAGGGCGGCCCCCTTGAGCACGCCATCGCCGCCAAGGCGGTGGCCTTCCGAGAGGCGATGGATCCGAGCTTCTCGGTCTACGCCCACCAGGTGGTGACCAATGCAGCGGCGCTGGCCGCCGCCCTCGAAGCCCAGGGCTTCCGGCTGGTCTCGGGTGGGACGGACAACCACCTCGTGCTCGTAGATCTGCGTGGATTCGATGCCGATCTCACGGGCAAGGAGGCCCAGGAGGTCATGGACCGCGCAGGCATCACTGCGAACCGCAACACCATCCCCGACGACCCGCGCAGCCCGTTCGTGACCTCGGGCCTCCGACTCGGTACGGCTGCCGAGACGACGGCAGGCATGGGTACGGCCGAGATGGCCGTGATTGCCGAGCTCATAGGACGCTCGCTCCGCCAGCGCAACGATGAGACGGCACTCGCCGCCGTTCGGGCTGACGTCGGCGACCTGTGCAGCCGCTTCGACCCGTATCCGAGTCTCGCCGGCTCGGCGTAGGAGCCATATTCGTGCCTGCGGCAGCGCCCTGGTACCTCTTGGTCCTGCTTATCGCTGCGGGCGTCACGGCGGCCATGACCATGCCGGTTCGAGCCTTGGCGATCAAGGTCGGGTACGTCGACATGCCGTCGGACCGCAAGATGCATGACCGGGTGACCCCCTACGGAGGGGGAGCGGCGATGTTCATCGGCGTGGCCATCGCCATGCTCGCAGGATCACTCATTCCGGCGCTGCGACCCGTGTTCGTCGGGTCGAATGAGGCCATGGGTGTGCTGATCGCGGCTGCATCGATCTTCATCGTCGGCCTCGTTGACGACTTCCGTTCGATGTCGGCGCCGGCCAAGATCGCTGGCCAGGTCCTGGCAGCCAGCATCCTGTACTTCGCTGGCGTCACGATGTACCAGCTCAAGCTGCCCTTCGCCGGATTCGTGGTCCTGACTCCCGGGGTCATCCCTCTGATCACCGCCATCTGGGTGGTGGCGCTGACCAATGCCATCAACTTGATCGACGGCCTCGACGGCCTCGCCGCTGGCCTGGTGGCAATCGGCGCCGGCTCGCTAGCGGTCTATGGGCTCCGTCTTGAGTTCCTCGGTCTGCTCCCGGGCCAGAACATCGGCCCGCTGGTGGCGGTGGTGGCATGCGGGGTGTGTCTGGGATTTCTCCCATTCAACTTCCATCCGGCCAAGATCTTCATGGGCGATGCCGGAGCGCTCCTGCTGGGCCTCCTGATGAGCGCCAGCACCATGGTGATCGGTGGCCGTACCCCGCCCGCCAGCGGAGTGACGTTCTTCTTCTTCGCACCGCTGTTCATCCCGTTCTTCATCCTCGGCGTGCCGCTGGTGGACTCGGCTTTCGCCTTCATACGTCGGACCGCCAAGGGTCAGGGTTTTCACGCCCCCGATAAGGATCACATCCACCATCGCCTCCTGCGTCTCGGCCACGGTCATCGACGGACGGTGGGGATCCTCTGGCTCTGGACGGCACTGCTCTGCGGGTTCGTGCTCTTCCCACTGTTCGATCCGAGGGCGAACCCACTGATCCCGTTTGCCGCCCTGGCCCTCGGCGTAGTGCTGTACACCTGGTTCCACCCAGGTCTTCGCCAGCAGGCTGAGGAGTCGCTGCCGTCGGCTGAGGCACCCGAGGAGCCAGCAGACTCCGGCGTTGGCTTTGGCGCATGACGGCCAAGGAGTGCAAGAATGGACGAGGAGCAGTTGGGTCCCGTGTTTGGGGCATGCATCGCTTCGACCAACCCTCATGACTCTTTCCTCCCGCGAAACCACCTCCGATGACCACGCCCGACAATTCGTCTCCCAAGGACCCTTCGGCTCGGTCGTCATGGATGGCGTTCGCCACGATGGGGATGAGCGTTGCCGGTTGCGTGGCAGTCGGTGTCGTCTTGGGGATCTGGGCCGATTCGACGCTTCACACAGCTCCGTTGCTTTTGTTCGTGGGTCTGCTCTTGGGCTGTCTTGCAGCTGGCGCATCCGTGGTCGCGCAGATCCGGCGATTCTTGTGAGTCGGGGCTCGTAATGCTCGAGAATCTTGAGAACCTCGATGGTCCCGTGCTGCAGCGCCTGCTGCGGGGAACCATCGCCTCTGCAGCAATCGTGGGTGGCATAGCCGTCGTGGTGTGCCTGCTCATCGCTCCGCCCTTCGCCACGGTCGGCCTCGTGCTCGGCCTCGGCTTGGCTCTGCTCAACCTTCGTCGGCTCGATGCTGGCGTCGCCAAGGTCGAGGGGAGCGGGGAGGGATCAGGCAAGGTCGTCAAGAAGATGCTTCGGACCAACACCGCCGCTCGCCTCGGAATCATCACGGTGATCGCGATAGGTCTGCTCTTGATCTACGCTCCCATCGGCGTTGGCATGGTCGTCGGACTCGTGATCTTCCAGATCCTGTTTGTGGCCAATGTTGCACGAGTTGTCTTTGCCCAAGGAGGCGTTGAGTGAAGTCCATGAGATGGGCAGCGGAGATCAAGGTCGGGGAGCACGTCGCCTCGACGAAGATCCTCGGGCTGACGGTCAGCCTTGACATCGTGTGGTCAAGTCTCATCGCCGCGGCCATCGTGCTCGGCCTGGGCTTTGCCGTCCGGCGCAACGTGACGAAGGGCGTCCCTGGTCGTCTCCAGCTGGCCTATGAGACCATCGTCGAGCAGATCCAAGACGTGACCGACTCGGCCATCGGCCCCCAGGGTCGACGCTTTGTGCCGGTCGCCCTGATGATCTTCCTTTTCACCCTCGTCTGCAACTGGCTCGAGGTCCTGCCCAACACCGGTGAGGACTGGGTGCCGGCCCCGACGGGCGACGTGAACCTGCCGCTGGCCATGGCCCTGATGGTCATCGTATGGGTGCATGTCGAGTCCATTCGGGCCCGGGGCATCAAGGGCTATCTGGGCCACTACGCCCAGCCCTACAAGGCGCTGATCCCGATCAACATCATCGAGGAGATCACCAAGCCGATCACCCTCACCTTCCGACTCTTCGGGAACATATTCTCCGGCGGACTGATGATCGTCGTGATGTCGTCATTGCTGCCGTTCTACGCTTCGTTCCTGGGTCAGATGATCTGGAAGCCCTTCGACATGGCCATCGGACTCATCCAGGCCTTCATCTTCGCCCTGCTCACTATCCTCTACTTCGGCATGGCCATGAGCCATGAGGAGCACTGAGGGCTCGACTCGGCGAGTCAAGCGTTCATCAATCGATATTCCAATCCAACGCAATCAAGTACCAACGAAGTCCATCACACAGGAGGAATGAAATGGCTGGAACTACAGCTGAAGCAATCCGCTCCGCTGGCGCCCTTGTCGGCGGCGGTCTGGCTCTCGGTGGCGGTGCCATCGGTGCGGCCATCGGAGACGGCCTGGCCGGCAGCCAGACCATCGCGGCGATTGCCCGTCAGCCCGAAATCGAGAACAAGGCCCGTACTTACTTCTTCCTGACCGTTGGTCTGGCAGAGGCCATGTACTTCATCAACCTGCTGTTCATGGTTGTCTTCGTCTACGTCTTCAAGACTCAGTAGCACTTGGGTGGAGCGGGGCGGCCTCGGCCGTCCCGCAGTAATTGCACGTATTCGGACCGACTTACCGGGAGCACTACTTCATGCAGATCGCAGGGATCTTCCTTCTGCCGAACGGCACGTTCTTCGTTGAACTCGCCATTCTGCTGATCATCCTGTTCGTGACCACGAAGTTCATCCTGCCGCCCCTCAACAAGGCGATGGAGGAGCGGCAGGATGACATCCGCAGCTCACTTGAGGCTGCGGAGAGCGCGCGCGCCGATGCAGCCGCCGCTGATGATGAGCGTCGGGGCATCCTCGAGGCCAGCCGGATTGAGTCCCGTGAGATCGTCGCCACCGCACAGGCTGAGTCCGACGCCGCTCGTGCGGACGCTCAGGCTCGCGGCCAGGCTGAGGCGGAGCAGATCATCGACGCTGCTCGCGTTGAGGTCGACGCGGCTCGCCGTGCGGCAATCGATGAAGCGGTCCCACAACTCGGCACCATCGTGATGGGTGTCGTTGAGCGGGTGATCGGCCGCCAGGTTGACATGACGGCCCACCAGGACTTGATCGACGCCGCCGTCCATAACCTGAAGAACGCAGAGGCCACGGCATGACCACCTTCCTTGTCGAACTCCTCGTCCTCCTCATTATCTGCTTCTTGGTTGGCAAGTACGTCTGGCCGACGCTCAAGGCAGGCATGGAGAAGCGCCAAGGGGAGATTCGAGCCTCGCTTGCCGCCGCCGAGGCAGCGAGGACCGACGCCGCCTCTGCTGAGGAGGAGCGCCTTCGTACCGTCGAGCAGGCCAAGGTCTCTGCCGCGCAGATCGTCGCCCAGGGCACGACCACCGCTGCACAGATCCGTTCATCGTCGACGGTCTCGGCCCAGGCGGAATACGACCGTATTGTGGCCAGTGCTCACACCGAAGTGTCCCTCGCCCGCCAGCGGGCGATCGACGAGGCGTCATCGACGCTCGGAGGAGTCGTGATGGAGATCGTTGAAGCTGTCATCGGCCGAGAGGTCGACGCAGCAGCGCACGCCGATCTCGTTGGCCAAGCCGTCTCAGCCCTCGATGCGACGTCCGGCACGCAGGGAGCAGCACGATGAACGCCTCGCTGCGCGGCTATGCCGCCGCAATCCTCGAGACACTCGACACGGCCGCCATGGCTACCTGTTCGCAGGATCTCGCGAGTTTGTCCCAGACCGTGCTGGCGAACCATGAGCTGCGAGCGGCACTGACAGACACCTCGGTCACCGGGGTCGTCCGACGGGACGTGCTCTCCGACGTGCTCAATGGGAAGGTCTCGGCACCTGCGGCCCGCTTGGCGTCCCACGCTGCCTTGGTGAGCCATGCCCAAGAGGTCCCCACCGCACTGTCCTATCTCGCTGATCGTGCTCGCCAGGCCGCCGATGGGACGTTTGACGCAGAGCCGGCGCTGTCGGTCCTCAGTGCTCGGAACCGAGTTGGTGGCTTCGCCACGGCGATCTTCGAAGACGCCGAGGTCGCGAGCCTTGAGGTCATCGAGCATGAGCTCTTCCAGGTGGCTCGGGCAATCGAGTCAAGCGCCGATGTCCGCCGGGCCTTGGCTGATCGAGACATGCCGCTTTCCCGACGCCAAGGCTTGGTCACGACACTCTTCGCCGCCAAGGTGACCCCAGTCACATTGCGGCTGCTCGAGTACGTCTTAGCTGGTGGCCGGGCGCGCGACGTGGTCGGCACCATCGATTGGCTCGCCGATCAGACCGCTCGGGCTCGTGGGTGGAGGATCGCTAAGATCCGGACCGCCAAGACCTTGGACCAGGCGCAGGCAGACGGTCTGAGGGCATCGCTGGCCAAGGTGGCCGGCAACCCGGTTGAGCTCCAGGTCACAGAGGATGCCAGCCTGCTTGGTGGCATCCGCATCGAGGTGGGCGACCTTCTGGTCGATGCCACCGCCAAGGGTCGCCTGGATAGCCTGCGCGAGCACATTGACAGCGAGCATCGCTCGTATGTCACCAACGACTGAACTTCTAGATCACACACCGAAACATGGAGGAGCTGACATGGCAGAACTGACCATCAGCGCAAATGAGATCACCGAGGCGCTTCAGCGCCACGTTGCCGACTACACCCCCGAGGTTGGGGCAGAGCAGGTCGGCCGTATCACCGAGGTTGCCGACGGCATCGCCCGAGTGTCGGGTCTGCCCGGCGCTGCGCTGAACGAGCTGCTCGAGTTCGAGGATGGGACCCTTGGTCTCGCCATGAACCTCGACGAGGAGACGGTGGGAGCCGTCGTGCTCGGAAACGTCGACAAGCTTGAAGAGGAGCAGGTGGTCCGTGCGACCGGCCGCATCCTCGAGATCGCCTGCGGCGACGCTCTGCTCGGCCGGGTTGTCAATGCCCTTGGTGATCCGATCGACGGGAAGGGGCCGCTCAACGCCACCAAGACCCGTCGTATGGAAATCCAGGCGCCGGGCATCGCCGGCCGTCAGCCGGTGGGAGAACCGTTGCAGACTGGGATCAAGGCCATCGACGCCATGACCCCGATCGGCCGTGGCCAGCGTGAGCTGATCATCGGTGACCGCAAGACGGGCAAGACCACGGTGGCGATCGACACGATCCTGAACCAGAAGGGCCTTGGCGTGAAGTGCATCTACGTCGCCATCGGCCAGAAGAACTCCTCGGTTGCCCAGACCGTGAAGCTGCTTGAGGACTCGGGCGCCATGGAGTACACCGTCGTCGTCGTGGCCTCAGCGGGAGACCCCGCTCCGTTCAAGTTCCTTGCCCCCTTCGCAGGCTGCGCCCTCGGACAGGAGTGGATGGAGAACGGCCAACACGCCTTGGTGGTCTATGACGACCTGTCGAAGCAGGCTGAGGCCTACCGTCAGCTGTCACTGCTCTTGCGTCGCCCACCGGGCCGTGAGGCCTACCCCGGTGACGTCTTCTACCTCCACAGCCGCCTGCTCGAGCGGGCAGCGAAGCTCTCCGATGAGCTCGGTGGAGGGTCGCTGACCGCACTGCCGATCATCGAGACGAAGGCTGGCGATATCTCGGCCTACATCCCGACCAACGTGATCTCGATCACCGATGGCCAGGTCTTCCTTGAGTCTGATCTTTTCTACTCAGGTGTTCGTCCGGCCATCAACGTCGGAAACTCGGTGTCCCGAGTTGGTGGAGCAGCCCAGATCAAGGCCATGAAGGCCGTGGCCGGAACGCTCAAGATCGACCTTGCCCAGTTCCGTGACCTTGAGAGCTTCGCCACGTTCGGCTCAGAGCTCGACAAGACCTCGCAGGCCCAGCTTGACCGGGGCTACCGGCTGATCGAGCTGCTCAAGCAGCCGCTCAACGCTCCGGTTCCCGTTGAGGAGCAAGTCATCGTGATCTATGCCGGAACCAAGGGCTGGATCGACCAGGTTCCCGTCTCCGAGGTCAAGCGGTTCGAGGAAGAGCTCAAGGAGTACTTCCGAGCCAACCAGGCCGACAAGCTCGACGAGATTCGCACCAAGGGCACGCTGCCCGAAGGCATGGACCAGGCCATCGAGACGTTCCTGAAGAGCTTCGACACCGGCGCAGGCGCCTGAGCAGCGTGGACAAGCAGGACTTCGGACTGAGAGAGGAGGTGTAGCGACATGGCAGGTGGACAGGAGAGAGTTCTTCGCCGACGGATCAAGAGCGTCCAGGCGACTCGCAAGATCACGAAGGCCATGGAACTCATCGCGGCCTCACAGATTGCCCGTGCCCAAGCACGAATCGCCGCCAACCGCCCCTACAAAGAGGGCATGGCAGCGATCATCGTCGAGGCGGCCAAGGGTGATCCCCGCGCAGCCAAAAAGATGCTCGGCACCCCCGAGAAGATCGAGAATGTCCTCGTGCTCTGCATCGTGGGCGACCGCGGGCTCTCGGGTGCCTACAACTCGTCAGTCCTTCGGGCCACTGAGCGGTTCGTCAACGAACTGCGCTCGAAGGGGACCGGGATTCGATTGATCGTGGTGGGCAAGAAGGCCGCACCCTACTTCCGGTTCCGTGGCCTTGATGCCGAGGTGAACTTCGTCGGGTTTGCCGACAAGCCAGAGTTCACTGATGCCCGCGATGTGGCTGCAGCCACGGCGGCACCGTTCCTCGCTGGCGAGGTGGACCAGGTCGTCCTCGTGTCGACCCGCTTCCATTCCGCCGGAAACCAGAAGGTCGAGTCCAAGCAACTGCTCCCTCTTGTCGACCCCAGAGAGGGCGTTGACGAGGATGAGGAAGTGTCGACCAAGCTCGAGGGCTACACAGAGTTCGAGCCCGAGGCCGAGGAGTTGCTCGCAGCGCTGGCACCAGCCGCGCTTGAGAGCGAGATCTTCAGTGCTCTGCTCGAGGGATCTGCGTCCTTCCACACCTCGCAGCAGCGAGCAATGGCCTCCGCAACTGAGAATGCGGATGAGCTCGCACTGTCGTTGACCCGGATCATGAACCGGGCCCGTCAGGATGCCATCACCACCGAGATCATGGAGATCGTGAGCGGCGCCGAGGCGCTGCGTCAGGAAAAGGAGCATGAATGACCGTCGCCCCTGAGACGAACAAGCTGGAGACCGGACGCGTCGTGGCCATCACTGGCCCTGTCGTCGACGTGGAGTTCCCTCCGCACTCGCTGCCGGAGATCAACATGGCCGTGGAGATGGACCTCGACCTCGAGGGCACCAAGATCACGGTGACCGGTGAGGTGGCCCAGCAGATCGGTGAGGGTCGAGTGCGTTGCGTGTGCATGCAGCCCACCGACGGGCTGGTCCGTGGCGCCGTGGTGCGCAACACCGGACGAGGCATCTCGGTGCCCGTCGGGGATGTCGTGCTGGGCCACATTTTTAACGTCCTGGGCGAGCCCCTCGACACGCCGGACATCGGTGAGGTCAAGGAGCGTTGGGACATCCACCGCAACCCGCCGGCCTTCGACCAGCTTGAGCCGAGCGCCAAGATGCTCGAGACCGGCATCAAGGTCATCGACCTTCTCGAGCCCTATGTGGAGGGTGGCAAGATCGGCCTCTTCGGTGGTGCCGGTGTGGGTAAGACGGTGCTCATCCAGGAGATGATCAACCGGGTCGCCTCTCAGCACGGTGGTGTGTCAGTGTTCGCCGGCGTTGGCGAGCGCACCCGTGAGGGTACCGACCTCTGGATCGAGATGCAGGAGTCTGGCGTCATCGAGAAGGTGGCACTGGTCTTCGGTCAGATGGACGAGCCCCCGGGTGTGCGGCTGCGCGTGGCGCTCGCTGCCCTGACCATGGCCGAGTATTTCCGAGATGTCCAGAACCAGGACGTGCTGTTGTTCGTGGACAACATCTTCCGGTTCGTTCAGGCCGGATCTGAGGTCTCGACCCTGCTTGGCCGTATGCCTTCGGCCGTGGGCTACCAGCCGACTCTCGCCGATGAGATGGGTGAGCTCCAGGAGCGCATCACTTCGACCCGAGGGAAGTCCATTACGTCGCTGCAGGCCGTGTACGTCCCTGCGGACGACTACACCGACCCCGCACCGTTCACGACCTTCACCCACCTCGACGCCACGACGGAGCTCTCCCGTCAAATCGCCGCTCTGGGTATCTACCCGGCGGTTGACCCGCTGGCGTCGACGTCGAACATCCTGGCCCCCGAGATCGTGGGCGATCGCCACTACAACGTGGCTCGCCAGGTGCAGGTCGTCCTGCAGCGCTATAACGAACTCCAAGACATCATTGCCATCCTGGGCCTCGACGAGCTGTCCGAAGAGGACCGGGTCATCGTGTCTCGTGCACGGAAGATCCAGAGGTTCCTCTCGCAGCCGTTCTTCGTCGCAGAGGTGTTCACGGGCCAGCCCGGCATCTTCACCCCGATCGATGAGACCGTCGAGTCCTTCGAGGCCCTCGTCAAGGGCGACCTCGACGACATCCCGGAGCAGGCGTTCCTGAACGTCGGCGGGGTCGAGTCGGTGCTGGCCAAGGCGAGCGCCATGGAGAAGGAGAACTCCTGATGGCCGATCACGCCATGGGCGTGGAGGTCGTGACGCCTGAATCGGCGCTCTTTCGTGGAACCGCCACGCTGGTCGTGGCAGCCACGTCGGAGGGTGATTTCTCGGTGATGGCCGATCATGCGGAGCTCATCGGCGATGTCGTGCCGGGAATCGTGCGGATCGAGGCGGAAGGCCAGGACCCCCTGTCGATCCTCGTGCACGGCGGCTTCGTTCAGGTGACGACTGCCGACGGAGCGGCAGAAGGCATCGTCGACGGCGTTGGAGCGAGTGATCGATCCACGAGGGTGACCATCCTCGCCAGGATTGCCGAGATCGCCCATGAGATCGACAAGCCTCGTGCCGAGCGTGCGAAGAACAATGCAGAAGTTCGACTCGCCGAAGTACGAGCATCGTCCACTCGAGCCGGCGACGATGCGAGCCTGAGCGAAGCACTGATCGATCTCGCACAGGCCGAGGCGGATCTCGCTCGGGCCGAGATGCGACTTGCGACATCGGCGGTCCTTGGCTGATTAGTGCGATGGCGGCACTGCCACCAGAAAGCCTTGGCGAAGAAGCCCGCCCCTCGAGGGGCGGGCTTCTTCGCGTCCGCGATCAGGGACTAAAAGTCGATGGAGGAGAACTCGGCGAGCTTTTCGAGGCTGTGGAAGGCATCGACCTGTCGACGAGTCCCCGACCTTGAACGCATCACGAGTGACTGGGTCATGCAGCCGGAGCGGTGGAACCTCACGCCCTGCAGCAAGTCGCCATCGGTGATCCCGGTGGCCGAGAAGAAACAGTTGTCCCCAGCGACCAGGTCATCGGTGGTGAGAACCTTGTCGAGGTCGTAGCCGCCGGCGATGGCGGCTGCTCTCTCCTCCTCGTTACGGGGCCAGAGGCGGCCCTGAATCTCGCCACCAAGACATTTGAGCGCCGCGGCGGCGATGACGCCCTCCGGCGTCCCTCCGATGCCGAAGAGGATGTCAGCACCTGAGTTCGGCCATGAGGCCTGAATGGCTCCATCAACGTCACCGTCAGTGATGAGGCGAATTCTCGCCCCAGCCTCGCGTACCTCGGCGATGAGGTCGTCGTGGCGGTCGCGATCGAGGATCACTACGGTCAGGTCCCGAACGTCCTGGCCGAGCCGATCTGCGAGTGAGCGAAGGTTCTCGGTTGGACTGGCAGTGATGTCGATGGAGCCAGCACCCTTTGGCCCGACGGCGATTTTTTCCATGTAGACGCAGGGGCCCGGGTCGAACATGGTCCCGCGCTCAGAGACGGCGATGACCGAGAGGGCCCCGCCTCGACCCTTGGCTGTCAGGGTGGTGCCATCGATCGGGTCGACGGCGATGTCGCATGCCGGGGGCGAACCATCACCGATGGCCTCGCCGTTGAAGAGCATGGGGGCCTCGTCCTTCTCTCCTTCGCCGATGACGACGATGCCGTCCATCGGGACGCTGGACAGGACGATGCGCATCGCCTCGACGGCAGCCCCATCGGCGGCGTTCTTGTCGCCTCTGCCCATGTGGCGCGAAGCAGCCATGGCGGCGGCCTCGGTGACCCGTACGAGGTCGAGGGCGAGGTTGCGGTCGGGCGATTCTGGTGAGACAGTCACGTCCCGCACCCTAGTGCAGCCACGTGCAAACTGAGTGAGCGTCTCCCGAGATGGCCGAGGTTCCGACGACTGCCTGATACGGGCAATAATCAAGGATGTGGATCGCATCATCGTCTCGCCGGGACCACCCCTTTCGGGAACCGTGGTCGCTGGTGGTGCCAAGAACTCCGTGCTCAAACTCATGGCCGCATGCCTGCTGGCTGAGGGAACGCACGTCCTCGAGAACGTCCCCTCGATCAGTGACGTCGACACCATGGCCGACGTTCTCCGGGCACTCGGTTGCGACGTCGTGCGTGAGCCAGGAGCTCGCTTGGTGGTCGATGTCCCTGCCACCGCTGACCTTGTGCCTGAGGCCCCCTACGAGCTGGTTGAGAAGATGCGGGCCTCAATTGTGGTGCTCGGCCCTCTGTTGGCTCGATGCGGTACGGCCAAGGTTTCCCTGCCTGGAGGCGATGACTTCGGTTCTCGACCGATCGATATCCACCTTCGGGGCCTTGAGCAGATGGGGGCGATCTTCGAGACCCACCACGGCTACGTCGAGGGCGAGGCCGCGGACGCCTCAGGTCGTCTCGTAGGCAGTCACCTCGTCCTTGAGTATCCAAGCCATACAGCCACCGACAACCTCCTCATGGCTGCTGCTCTGGCGAAGGGAACCACGATCATCGAGAACGCAGCGCGCGAGCCTGAGGTACAGGACCTTGCCGCCATGCTCACTCGTATGGGTGCTGGGGTCAGTGGCGCTGGAACCTCGCGAATCGTCGTGGAGGGCGCTGATCGACTCGAGGCGGTCTCTCACCGAGTGATCCCCGACCGGGTGGTTGCTGCCACGTATGCATTAGCTCCGGCATTGGCTGGTGGATCGGTCACGATTGCCGACGGCCGCCCCGAGCACATGGAGATGCTGCTGTCGAAGCTTCGGGAGATGGGTCTCGAGGTCACGTTTGACCCATCGGGCCTGACGGTGACCTCGACGGGGCGATGTCGGGCCATCGATGTGGCGACACTGCCTTATCCGGGTGTGGCCACTGACTACAAGCCCTTCCTGCTCACCGCGCTCACGGTGGCGGACGGGGTCTCGATCGTCTCGGAGAACCTCTTCGAGGGACGTTTCCGCTATGTCGACGAGCTGCGTCGCATGGGGGCTGATGTTCGAACTGAGGGTCATCACGCGGTCGTGCGCGGCGTCTCCTGCCTTTCGGGAGCGCAGGTCAAGGCTCCAGACATCAGGGCTGGTGCAGCCCTGGTCCTGGCAGGCTTGGCGGCGGAGGGTGAGACGGTGGTGGCAGGAGTCGAACATATTGAGCGTGGCTATGACCAACTCGTCGAGACTCTGGCCAGCCTTGGAGCGCAGGTGATCTGGCGATGACGACCCCAACCTTGAGTCGTGACCCGGAAACGCTTCTCGCGGAGGCCGCTACCGGAAATCGTGTGGCCTTGGCGCGTCTGTTGACAATGGTCGAGCGTGGTGGCACTGAGGCCGAGGCGGTGGCTGCCTTGGCCTACCGTTCAGCGCACAGTTATACGGTTGGTCTCACTGGTCCTCCGGGTGCCGGGAAGTCCACGTTGACCGATCGACTGATCACCACGGCGAGGCGAGGCTGGCCCGAGGTGGGAGAGCGGCCAGCAGAGCCCCTTGAGCAGGTGGCGGTTCTCGCCATCGATCCTTCGTCGCCCTTCACGGGAGGTGCCATCCTTGGCGATCGCATCCGTATGCAGGACCATGCCACCGACCCCACGGTCTTCATTCGCTCGATGGCGACTCGAGGCCACCTTGGCGGCTTGGCCCTAGCGGTGCCGGGTGCGGTCCGGCTCCTCGGAGCCGCTGGCATGCCTGTCACCCTGATTGAGACGGTGGGGGTCGGCCAGATGGAGGTGGACATCGTCGGGGCGGCGGACACCACCGTGGTCGTGGTGACCCCGGGGGCTGGCGATGCCATGCAGGCCAACAAAGCGGGGATCCTTGAGATCGCCGACGTCTTCGTCATCAACAAGGCGGATCGACCCGGCCTGCGCGAGGCGCGCCGTGATCTTGAGGGGATGCTCGAGCTCTCGATGTTCGACGGATGGGTGCCGCCCATCGTCGAGACTGTGGCGCAGGATGGAACGGGAGTCGACAGTCTCTGGGCCGAGGTGGCTCGACACCGGGCGCATTTGATCGAGACCGGAGAACTCGCGGCGCGTCGTCAGCGTCGCTTGGCCGAGGAGCTTCGCCGCGTGCTCGGCGTCCGGTTGGCCCTAGACGTCGAGCAGCTTGCCGGGGGAGCGCTGTTCGCCGAACAGGTCAGTGCCCTGTCGTCTGGGGAGACCGATCCGTTTCGGGCGGCCGCAGCATTGCTCGACCGGTGAGTTGACGAGACGGCTCGATCAGCGATCGAGCTCGGAGAGCAGTTCAGATGTAGCCATCTCGGGGGGGACGATGTTGATGGCCACACCAGTCCCCATCTCGAATCCCGCTCGAGTCGTGGCCTTTGGGACCACGTGGACGTGCCAGTGGAACGGGTCTCCCTTTCGGAAGGGGGCGGAGTGGAACACGAGGTTGTAGGCGACGTCACCAATGGCGCCGGTGAGCGCTCGAAGCGCTTTTCGCAGGGCGACCCCGACGCTGGTGACATCGTCATCAGTGGCGGTGTGAAGATGAGGGGAGTGGTGCCGAGGGATCACCAGCATCTCGTAGGGTGCGCTCGACCAGTAGGGGCACAGCACCATGACGTGCTCATCGCGGTAGACCACCCGCTGGTTGACCGACTCCTCGGACTCAATGGTGGTGCACAGGAGGCAATGAGCGGTGAATCGGGCGAACCGGGCCTGCTCCTCGGCGACCTCCCGGGGGACGAAGCTCATCCCGAGGAGCTGGCCATGGGGGTGCTCGACTGAAGCACCTGCCTCTCGGCCTGCATTGACGATTGCCTGGGAGTACCGGAGGTTCGTCGAGGTGGCGTGCTCCGCCATCCGGTCTCGGATGACCGTCATGACGAGACCCGCCTGCTCATCGGTCAAATCCGCCCATGAGGTCTGGTGATTCGGAGAGAGCACGAGCACTTCATGGACGCCACCGGCGGACCCGGCGGTGAAGACGGGGCCTCTGTTCTCCACCACGAAAGGTTCGTCGCCTTCGAAGGCTGGGTACTTGTTGGCGATGACCCGAACCTGCCACTGCCCATCGTCGTCAGCGACGACGAGTGCCGGGGGAGTCTCCTCTTCGTTGCCGGGGCAGAAGGGGCATGGCTTGAGCGGCTCGTGCTCGAGGCGCTGCGCATGGAGCACGAATGCGTCAGGACGGGTGGCCCGTGCGGAGGAGATGACGACCCAGCGACCCGACAGTGGGTCCAGTCGCATCTCTGTCATCGGGTCTCCTTCGCGAAGGTTGCGCTCAAGCCAACTGTACCGCCTCAGATCGCCGACCCCGTGACGGCTGTCGCCTGGGGTGGCTCAGCCCTTATGCAGGATGAACCAGATCCCGGTGGCAGCCGCACTAACGACACTGAGCACGCCCAACCACGCACCGACGTTCTCAAGCACGCTGGTGCCCCCGTCGTCCTTCTCGCCGGCAGCGTGGAGCCGGATGGAGAAGGCCACGACGGTGACGATGATGAAGCCGATCACCAAGCTGTAGGACACGGGCTGCCCAAGGGCGGCCCAGTCGATCAGCGGCTTGGGTGCAGTCGAGGTCGCGGTGACTGCGGCGATGATGATGCTCATTGAGCCTCCCTATTCATTACTGCTGGTGGTTACTGCTGGCTCAGCGATTGGTAACTCATCGGTCGGGTCCCAGTCATCGTTCACGTTTGAGGGGGTGATGGGGTTGCGTCGAGAGAGCACGAACACAATGAGGCAGACGAGGCCAAGGAGCCCGGTCGTTACGCCGACGCCGATATTTCCCCCGATGGCGTCTTGGGTGGAGAAGGTCAGTGTGCCAACCCCAAGGGCAGATGGAAAGGTCAGGACCCAGGCGACGATCATCCGACCGAAGACCGGCCAGCGGATATCCACCTTGGCATCGATGCCCGAGCCCACGACCGAGCTGGTGCAGACCTGCGTGGTCGAGAGTGGGAAGCCCAGATACGAGGAGGTGAGGATGGTCGCAGCAGATGAGGTCTCGGCGGCGAATCCCTGAGGCGGCTCAAGGGTGGTGAGCCCCTTCCCGAGGGTTCGAATGATGCGCCATCCCCCGACGAAGGCGCCGAGGGCGATGGCCGTCCCGCAGGCGGCGACGACCCAAGTGGGGGGGTCTGGGTCGTCGAAGAGATGGTGTTGTTGGCGATCAGGGCCAGCGTGATGATCCCCATGGTTTTCTGAGCGTCATTGGTTCCATGGGCGAGAGCGATCATTGAGGCTGAGCCCTTTTGGGCGAGTCGGAAGCCTGCCGCTCTGGGCTTGTCATCGACGTCATCGGTGATTCGCAGTGCAAGCCAGGTGGCCACAGCGGCCACGACGCCGGTTACGGCGATGGCCAGGATGGCAGGGAAGAGGACGTTGGAGAACACGCCGTTCCACTGAACGGCCATAGAGCCCTTGTCGGCGAGCATGGCGCCGACGACACCTCCGATGAGCGCGTGGCTCGAACTGGAGGGAATGCTCGCGTACCAGGTGGTGACGGTCCAGATGATGGCGCCAGCTAGACCAGCGAAGATCACGGGCAGGGTGACGAGGTCCTGAGGACGATGCCGCTGGCGATGGTGGCCGCCACCGAGAGGGAGAGGAAGGCGCCAACGAGATTGAGGACGGCGGCCACGCTCACCGCAGTCTTGTGCGTAAAGGCACCCGTGGCGATCGACGTCGCCATGGCGTTCGCCGTGTCACGGAAACCATTCGTGAAATCGAAGGCCAGCGCCGTCCCGACGACGAGGGAAAAGATGACATTGTGCACACCAGTGTTCTCGTCCATCGGACGGATCCAGGAGGGCTCAATCAGGGCCAGTGGCGAGAGTCTGGCCACAATCTGCCCTCCCCTCATGGCCGATCGAGATCACTCAGGAGCAGAGGGGGACAGCGAGGAGGCACAATGGAGGCCATGATCGCCGAGGCGGCCACGACCAGTTCGGCATTCGACATCCTCCTGGTCGTTCACGTCCTCGGGGGAGTGGTCGCGGTGATGGTGCTGGTCGCCGCCTACGTGGCCGCAGCGAGCCTGGGGGGTGTCGCAGCCGGCAGCAGTTGGTCGGAGTCATCGAGACGGTTCTTCACCCCCGGACCGGACATCGCCGGACGATCGGTTTACCTCGTCCCGCTGACAGGTCTTGGACTGCTTTCCCTGAGCAACGGAGCATTCTCCCTCGCTGACCCGTTCGTCGGGATGGGAAGCGTCCTCTCCCTGGGAGCCCTTGTCGCCGGGGAGGCCTTCGTGTTCCCCGCCTCAAGTCGGTTGCGAGCCTTGGTGCACAACTCAAGCGTCGCGCCCGCGGACGATTCCTGGCGATCTGATCTGGCCCGGCTGCGATGGGGAGTCGACGCGATGGTCCTTGCGGTCGTGATCACCGCAGTGCTGATGGTGGCCAAGCCCTAAGGACTCTCGCCCGGGATCAGCTCCGGTGGAGCAATGTAGGAATTCCGACCATCCCGGCGGCCACGGTGATGTTGGTGACCGGGTCGATCAGGACAAAGCTTCCGGTGATGCGATTCGATCCATAGGCGTCGACCACCAGCGGGTCGGCGGTGGTCAGCTGCACTACGCCGATCTCATTGGCCACCAGCTCCGAGGCGCCAGCGAGGGTGAGGTCGTTGACATCGAGCAGGGACGAGATGGCGGTGACGATCCCAGGGGTTGAGCGGGTGGTGTGCTTGACGCGAAGTCGGCTGCCCTGCGTCAGCGGTGCCGTTCCGAACCAGCAGATGGTGGCTTCGATGTCATTGGTCACCCTCGGGGGATTGGCCCGTCCGACGATCATGTCGCCGCGCGCGACGTCGAGGTCATCGGCAAGGGCCACCGAGACAGAAAGACCCACAGCTGCGGCGGGTGCGAGGCCGCTCGGCGTGCGCACCTCGGTCACCGTGCTGGTGAGGCCGGAGGGCAGGACGATGATCTCCTCGCCGACACGGATGGGAGCACCATCGACCATCCCGGCATAGGTCCGACCGCCTCCGGGCTGCCGAAGGACCCACTGCACGGGAAGTCGGGTCGCCTCCTCGGCCGCCTCGCCATGGACGCCGGCCCAGCCGCCGGCTGGAGCGCTCTCGAGGGCCTCAAGCACGGTTGGACCCTCGTAATACGGGGCAGCGTTGGAGCGCTCGACCACATTGTCACCATGGAGAGCTGAGATCGGGATCACGGTGAGCGACTCGATCTCGAGCATCTCGGCGAGCGCGGTCATCTGAGCCACGACCCGCTCATAGAGCGGGAACCTCCAGTTGCCCTCATCCATCTTGTTCGCACACACGATGAGCTGTCGCACGCCGAGCAGTGAGGCGATGCACAGATGGCGGCGGGTCTGCTCCTTGAGTCCGGAAGTGGCATCGACGACAACGAGGGCCAAGTCGGCGGTGGAGGCCCCGGTGGCCATGTTGGCGGTGTACTGGACGTGCCCGGGGCAGTCGGCGATCACGAACTTGCGCTTGGGCGTGGCGGCATAGCGATAGGCCACGTCAATGGTGATGCCCTGCTCCCGCTCGGCTCGCAGGCCATCGGTGACAAAGGACAGGTCAAGGTCACCCACGCCTCGGTCTCGCGAGGCCTGGGCGACTGCATCGATCTGGTCATCAAACAGCTGTCGGGTGTCGACGAGGAGTCGGCCGATGAGGGTTGACTTCCCGTCATCGACGGAACCGATGGTGGCAAACCGGAGAAGGTCCATCACCTCGGGATGTTCGACTGGGGCGGAAGTGGCGGTGGTCATGGCGTTAGAAGTAGCCCTCTCGCTTGCGGTCTTCCATGGCGGTCTCCGAGAACTTGTCGTCGGCACGGGTGGCGCCTCGTTCGGAAATCGTCGAGGTGGCTGTCTCGGCGATGATGTCCTCGATGGTTGAGGCGAAGCTCTCGACCGATCCGGTGCAGGTGGCATCACCGACCGTGCGGAATCGGACCGTTCGGGTTTCGATCTGCTCGCCGTCGCGTGGCTGAACCCATTCGCTGAGAGCAAGCAGCATTCCGTCGCGTTCGATGATCTCACGCTGGTGGGAGAAGTAGATGGTCGGCAACTCGATGTGCTCTCGGCCGATGTACTGCCAGATGTCGAGCTCGGTCCAGTCCGACAGCGGGAACCCCCGAAGGTGCTCGCCTGGGCTCACCTTGCCCTGGTAGAGCTGCCAGAGCTCGGGGCGCTGCTTGCGAGGGTCCCACTGGCCGAAGGCGTCTCGGAACGACAGGACGCGCTCTTTGGCGCGGGCCTTGTCCTCATCGCGTCGGGCCCCCCCGAAGGCGGCGTCAAATCGATGTTCATTGATGGCATCGAGCAGCGCAGTGGTCTGGAGCCGGTTACGCATACCGAACGGTCCGGGGTCGGCCACGCGACCCTTGTCGATGGCCTCCTGCACCGATGCCACGATGAGTCGCTCGCCGAGTGTTTCGATCAGCGCATCGCGATAGTCGATGACCTCAGGGAAGTTGTGTCCCGTGTCGACGTGCATCACCGGGAAGGGCAGTTTGCCGGGGGCGAAGGCCTTGAGGGCGAGGTGGAGGAGAACCGCCGAGTCCTTGCCGCCACTGAAGAGCAGCACAGGGCGCTCGCACTCTGCGGCGACCTCGCGGATGATGAAGATCGCATGGGACTCGAGCAGGTCGAGGTGGTCGATGCGCTCGACTGGGACGGCGGCGTCGGAGGCGGTCATGACCGAGCCTCGGTGTACTCGACCACGACCACGCGCCTCTCGACGCGTCCGAGCAGACCCGAGCAGGCCTGCGACCAGACCCGCTCACCGGCAAGCCAGAGCCACAGCTCGCGTGAGGAGGCCACCACAATGCCCTCGAGGTCCTCGCGAGTCAGGCCGTGGTCGGCCACGGTGGACCATCGTCGCCAGAGCCAGGCGGCGAGTCCGCTCTCGCCGAGCAGGACCGACTCGAGGCTCTGGCCATCGACCACGTCATCAAGCCATTGCTCAGCCAGCCCTGTGGGTTCATCGGGGAGGTGAAGGTGGAGGGTGCTCATCGGCGGATCACCACCGGCTGCCGAGTGGTGTCGGCATAGTTGGCCACGTGTTCGTCGTAGGTCATGAAGGTTGCTCCCATGGGGTCGAGGTCGCGGCCGAGAGCCCGCCTGGCGATCTTCTGATCGAGTTCGTCAAGGCGCACCAGCGCGGCGGCATCGTCGAGGTCGCGCACGTCGAGGCCGCGTCGAGCAGCTTCGAAGGACTGACGCCCCCGTTCGGTGCGGACCAGGACCGTGGTCCAGCCATCGTTCGAGCCAACGGACCCGACTGAGATGTCAGCGGAGCGACCGAGGAAGTCGGCGCATTCGTCGCACCCTTTGAGCGCGGCACCGTGGAAGGCCTTGATCGATTCGTCGACGGCGATGGCGCCATCTCGGTACTTGACGATCAGTCGACCCCGCGTGACG
>CAIUMH010000096.1 GCA_903900235.1 uncultured Actinomycetes bacterium | reverse complement strand
GATCGCTAGGAGCCCCTCGCGGGGAACGAGCGCTGGCGATCTCCTTCGAAGAGCTACAGCCAATCGGCCCGCCCGAGCGGCGTGGCGATCGCTGCTGAGGGCCCAAGTGCTTGGTCGCGTGTTGGTGCGTCCTGGTGTGCCTCAGCCCACATGGTCGCGACCCAATCGCCGGGCTGATGGCAGCGACCCATTCCTGGTTCCGGGGAAGCGTTACTTCTCCCGGCGCATCGCGGTCGTGATCGATACGAGCGGATCGATGGATCGTCGACTCCTCGATGCGGCGGCGGCCGAGCTCAACGGACTGATTAGTGCCGTGAGGTGTCAGCACGTGATGGTCTTGTCGTGCGACACGGAGGTCGGGGTTCCTCAGCGAATGCGTCGCTTCGAGACCCTTGAGCTCCGGGGCGGCGGAGGAACGGACATGCGGATCGGTATTAGGGCGGCCGGAGCCCTCTCACCCCGCCCGGATCTCATTGTCGTGCTGACCGATGGTGAGACGCCATGGCCGGATGAGGCACCGTCGGGAACGAGCGTGCTCGCCTTGGTGCTCTCAAGGAGCGAAGTCTTGCCATCGGGACGAGGCATTCGCGCCATCAGGGTTGATGAATGGTGAACGCCGGTGAAGCGACGCTGGAGAGTGTCTTAGCGATCCTCGAGATCGAGGGCTGCATCGAAGTTGCGGGCGATGTGATCAAGGACGGACATCTGGTCGGGTGTCCCAAGCAGGCCGATCGACCATGCCGGTGGTGTGAGCTCGCCGTGGTGACGCCAGCGGTCAGCGAGATCGTGGCGAGGTGGTCCGATGCATGTCGACTCACCGAGGAGGGAAACGCCGATCTTGCTTGGATGGTGGCAGCATGGAGCATCTCGCGGGCCACGGTGGATTGGAACTCGACGACCCTCCGTCCGGAAGCTGATCTGCTTGTCGCACAACTAGCCATCGCTCTGCGTCGGTCTCAGAAGCGGTTGTATGGCCGAATTCTTGAGGAAGCCACCCAGGGAGGAGAGTTAGTCACCGTGGTGACTCGGGTGGCCGCCATCAGGGCGACAGCCGCTCTTGCCTTCGATCACGAGCGATGGGGCCACTACGTGAGTCCGGAACTCATGAATGCGGTACGTGAAGGTTCATCTGGGCTGTCGTTCCCGGCATTCTTCGAGATGACCCGCTTCTGCTCGTCGAAGTGTGTCTGCGCCCCGGGTCTCCGTCTCGACTCCGACGGAAGGCTTGCCGAGCGTCTCGTCACCTCTGCGTCTGCCGCTGATCTGGACCAGCGCTCGAATACCTGTGAGCCCGGCTCGTTCGAGGAACTCACCTTCGAGGCACTCCGTTCAGAGGTGATCAACCTCGTGGATGCCTGCGCGGAGGAGATTGTCAATTCGACTCAGAGGGTGACCATCGTTCCTCCTGTCTCCTCAAGTAGTTACTCACAGAAGACACTCTTGGTGCGTTGGGCCAACACATCGATCGATTGGACCCGAACCTTTCTCGATCTGACCGATGCGCCGTGCTGGCGGGTCTCTGAGGCCGATGGGACTTGGCAAGTACCGTGGTTCGTAGCCGCCGATCTCGAGATCTCACGGCGCGAAGGTGCCATCTCACTACTCGCCTCGTAGGTGGTTGGCATGGCTCACGGGCAGGGTAGTTGAGCATGGCGAGGGGGCCCCTTCAAGGTTGGCTGGCGTGAGCACCACTAACCGAGAAGGTGCCCACCTCGTCGCTCAGAGGGTGGGGAATTTCGATGATCGACCTATTTGGAATTCGCGTGCTGCGGGGCGATTCGCTTGCTCAAGGTGAGACGATGACCGACAGATCTCGGGCACAGGTGGCGCCAAGTTCCTGGTTGAGCACGTCATTGAGTTCCCTGGCCACCACTGCGAGCCGCACTGGGGAATCCCATGATCGTTCCTCACCGTCGGCCCACGAGGGGCTCGCAACGAGGCGGTCACCTCGAGCACGGAGCTCAAGTGACCGGCCGTCGGCAGTGCCGAAGATCACTGCCCCTCCCCAGTCGCACAGCAGGCGGGCACCGATGCCGGCGAGCTCACAAATCAGGTCCGCCGAGTCGAGGCTGTAGAGGCGGAGTCCATCTCGATGGAGGGGGACGGTGTGACTACCGTTTGAACCGAAGGCGAGCAGCTCGACGCAGGCACGCTCGAGGCGGATGAGCTCGGCTGATCCCGGCAGACAGGATGTGGCTCCGAGGGCCGCCTGCCCTGCTCGGCGGACGGTGACACCGGCCACGATGGCCAGCCTCGCCTCCTTGGCGACGTCAAGCGGTCCACCAAGAAGGGCCTCGGCTTCGGCCAGTAATCCGGCGAGGTCGCTGCCGTGCTCGTCCTGTGCAGCCCATGCCCCGTCGACGGCCTTCTCCAAGGCATCGGTGGATGCGGCGGCGAGAAAGGCGAGCTCGGATACCAGATCGAGGAGACCTGGTGCTCGAACGTCTCCCCCTCCTGGAGTCCACCCGAGCTGCAGGAGAGAGGAGACGAGACCCTCGGCAAGGAGCCATGCAGTCGAGGCCTCTGCGGAGATGGTCCGTCGCCAGTCGAGCAATTCCCCCTGGAGCGGTCGGTCGTGGTTGGTCATGGAATCCCCCTTTTGTCCAACCCAATTATCTCGTTCGCCTGTGACGAATCTCGGCCGCTCAACTGCTTGGTTGGCGAAACATGAGACACCTGACGACCGCTGGAAGCGACCCGGAGCGAACGTGACCTTGGCCCCGGACATTCGTCTCTCGACGAAGTCGACCGATCTCGTCAGTGAAAGGCTCAATGCAAGAAAGAGCTTGCCTCGCTGCCTTTTGAACAGCGTGAACGGTCGATTCGGTCGAATTGCGACTGGCTAGAGGTTTACATGAGAGAATGTGAACGATGGTAAGAAATCAAATCGCAATAGGCAACGTCGGCTTTGAGAGGCAGGGTGTCGAGAATGGCTGAGGACACGAGCATTGAACCTTCCACCGGTGAGACTCGTTCGAAGCGCCGATGGATCCGCAGCGAGGAACTGACGAGGATCATCCTCGACGGAGCCATCGAGGTGCTCAAAAAGGAGGGCCTCGGACTCAGCGTCGAGAACATCACCTTCAAGAAGGTCTTCGACCACATCACCGAGACCACGGGGATGCGGATCACTAATTCGTCGGTCATCGGCCGGATCTGGAAGGATCAGGCGGACTTCCAGCTCGCCCTCATCCTGGACGCCGCCGATGGAACGTTGGACGCCGAGTTCTACGCCACACTGACCCCTTTTGCCGAGGTACTCGAGCAGACGGAGAGGACCTCGCTGGCCTCGCGCCAGGACGCGTTACGCGAGCTCTGCCGAGTGGCCGGGGCGGCGAACCTCGACTGGCTGACGAAGAGTGAGACCTCTCCGCTTTGGATCGGCATCTGGTTAGCCTCGATCTCCGGCGAGCCATCGGAGCGACGGACCCTTCTCTCCGAGCGCATGCTGGCTAACTACACGAACCACAGTGCGGCGTTCGAGATGATCTACGCAGAGGCACTCGACTACCTCGGACACCGGATCAAGGAGCCCTACACGGCCCGCCAACTGTCCGACGCCATCATGTCGCTCGCCGATGGGTCTGCCATCAGAGTCATGGTCGACGAACCGGCGATCATGGGTATCAAGCGGCCGACGGGTCCGAACGGCAAGATCGAGGAGTGGAACCTCTTCTCGATTGGCCTTGAGGCACTGGTCTCCCACTTTGTCGAGCCCATCCCGCGCTGGCGCCCTCCCAAGGAAGACGCCTGACGAACGAGTCAGGCGATCGACAGGCTCAGAATCGGAGTCGAGGTTGTGAGCCTCAGATCAGATCGGCCCGAAGAGCTCTACGGCATTGCCATCAGGGTCCACGAGGAAGCAGAACCCGAAACCCGGGAAGGCTGGGAAGTCCGTGGGTGGCACCATGACCTCGACCCCAGCAGCCTTTGCCTCGTCGGCCACCTGTCGCAGATTCGCCGCGCCGAGCGAGAGGTAGCGGATCCCCGCCTGGGCGGGGCCACCGCCAGGAACTGGCCCGGAGGCGGGTGGCTCGTCATAGATCACGAGCTTGATGGTGTTCGGCCCGAACCCGAAGCGCAGCTGCTTGCCCCCACTGAACTCGAGCTCGCCCTTGGCCTCGAGCCCGAGGAATCCCCCGTAGAAGTCGGCGAGGACGTCGGGCCGGGTGGTGACGATCCCGATTTCGATACCGTCGAAGAGTGGCTCGATGCTCATCGCATCATCTCTCCGCAGTTGACCAACAGGTTCTGGCCCGTGATCCCACGGGAGAGGTCTGAGCAGAAGAAGGCAGCGGCATCGGCCACCTCTCGGTCCTCGGTCATGCGCCGGAGGGCGAAGCTGCCGGTGATCTCGCCGAGGATCTCCTCGCGGGTCTTGTTCTCGTTCTTGGCCCGGAAGTCCACGAACATCTCGACGTTCGGTCCCCACATCCAGCTCGGCACCACGGTGTTGACCCGGATGCCCTCGGGACCGAGCTCGTCGGCGAGGTAGTACATCGTGGTCAGCAGGGCGCCCTTGGACGCGCCATAGCCAGCTTGAGGGAGCGACGGCTTGAACATCGATTGGCTGCCGACGAGGACGATGGCCCCACCGCCGGCCTCCTTCATGGCGGGTACGCAGGAGCGGATGGCGTGCATGGCGCCGACCACATTGGTCTCGAAGGCCTGGCTCCACCGCTCGAGGTCGGCGTCGAGGACACCGCCGAATGCATCTTCTCGGGCGGCCACCTGAACGAGGGCATCGACCGATCCGAAGCGCTCGAGGGCTGCGGCAGCGAGCTCGTCACACGATGCTTGATCGGAGATGTCGGCCACCTTGGCCAGGATCGAGTCACCGGTCGGGTCGAGCTCGGCCGCTACCTCAGCGAGGCGCTCACCGCTGCGGGCGGCGATCACAACCCTGGCGCCCTGTTCGAGGAGGGCGGCGGCGACCTCTCGTCCCAAGCCCACGCCCACTCCGGTCACGATCGCTGTTTTGCCGTTCATCAGCATGGTTGCCCCCCAATTGGTAGATCCGAAGTGGATCCTAGGACCTCAGATCTGACGGCGCGTCAGGTCGATTGGGGCGTAAAGGTGGTCAGGAGCCGGCGCCGTGGTTCCGGGGACAGTTGAGCTCGGCAGGACACATGTGCTCACCCATGGGCGGCCGGGTGGCTCACGGGAACCGGTCATCGGTCGGCCACTGCGTGTCCGAACGGAGCGAAGCGATCTCGCGCTCGCGATCGCGGTCCTCCAGCATTGCGCCGGCGAGGATGAGGCCGGGTACCACGAACCCGCAGAGAATGGAGAGGACGAGTCCCCACGGCGAGCCGAGCAGGGCATCAAAGAGGCCCCAGACCACGACGAAGAACACCGGGAACACGAGAAAACCCATGCGGCGATGATCGCCGGTCGCTGTGACGCTGCCGGTGGTTCGAACGACCGGTGTTACGCCGTCTCGCCTACCGCACCAGCGGCTTGTAGCGCAGCCGATGGGGCTGGTCGGCGCTGGCGCCGAGGCGCTTGCGACGATCGGCCTCGTAGTCCGAGAAGTTCCCCTCGAACCAGACGACTTCGGCCTCGTCCTCGAAGGCAAGGACGTGGGTCGCGATGCGGTCGAGGAACCAGCGGTCGTGGCTGATCACCACGGCGCAGCCCGGGAAGCTCAAGAGACCGTCCTCGAGGGCGCGCAGGGTGTCGACGTCGAGGTCGTTGGTGGGCTCGTCGAGGAGCAATACATTGCCGCCGGTCGTGAGTACCTTGGCCAGCTGAACCCGGTTGCGCTCGCCACCGGAGAGCTGGCCGACCAGCTTCTGTTGGTCGGAGCCCTTGAAGCCATAGCTGGCCACATAGGCCCGGGCATTGAGCTCGCGGTGGCCGACCTGTATGAGATCGGCCCCGCCACTGATCTCTTCGTAGACGGTGGCCTCGGCAACGAGGTTCTCACGGTCCTGGTCGACATAGGCCAACTCGACCGTCGGACCGACGATGAGCTCGCCGTCGTCGGGCTGCTCGATCCCGGCGATCATCTTGAACAGGGTGGACTTGCCGGCACCATTGGGGCCGATCACGCCCACGATCCCACCGGGTGGCAGCAGGAAGGAGAGTCCGTCGACGAGCATTCGGTCGCCGAAGCCCTTGGTGATCCCACGAGCATCGACCACCAGGTCGCCGAGCCGGGGCCCCGGGGGGATGGCGATCTCGAGGCGGTCGGACCGCTGGTCAGCGGCCTCAGCCTCGGCCACGAGCTCATTGAAGGCATTGAGGCGGGCCTTGCCCTTCGACTGGCGGGCCTTGGGCGACATTCGGATCCACTCAAGCTCACGCTCGAGAGCAGACTGACGGGCCTTGTCGGCCTTTTCTTCGGCAGCGAGTCGCGCCTGCTTCTGTTCGAGCCAGGACGAGTAGTTGCCCTCCCAAGGGATGCCCGCCCCGCGGTCGAGCTCCAAGATCCATCCCGCCACGTTGTCGAGGAAGTAGCGGTCGTGTGTCACGGCGACGACGGTGCCGGGGTAGTCCTTGAGGGTCCGTTCGAGCCAAGCGACCGTCTCAGCGTCGAGGTGGTTGGTGGGCTCGTCGAGCAGCAGCAGGTCTGGCTTCGAAAGCAGGAGGCGGCAGAGTGCCACCCGGCGGCGCTCGCCGCCGGAGAGATTGGTCACATCGGCGTCGGGAGCGGGAAGCCGAAGGGCGTCCATGGCCACGTCGAGGGTGCGCTGGAGCTCCCATGCCCCGAGGGCGTCGATGCGATCCTGAAGCGTGGCCTGCTCAGCCAGAAGAGCGTCGAAGTCTGCGTCGGGGTCAGCGAAGCTGGCGTTCACCTCGTCGAATCGTGCCAGAAGGTCGCGGGCCTCGGCGACACCGTCACTCACGTTGCCGAGGACATCCTTGGTCGGGTCGAGATCGGGCTCCTGGGAGAGGAAGCCGACGGTGAAGCCTGGGGTGAGTCGGGCCTCACCAGAGAACCCGTCGTCGAGGCCGGCCATGATCTTGAGCAGCGAGGACTTGCCGGAGCCGTTGTTGCCGATGATGCCGATCTTGGCGCCGGGGTAGAAGGAGAGGTAGATCCCCTTGAGCACCTCGCGGTCGGGCGGGTAGAAGCGGCGCAGGTCGCGCATGGTGAAGATGAACTGTGCACTCATCTCCACAGTCTCGCCTATTCAAAGCGCCTCAGGCGCGGCCACCGGCTCAGCACGGCGGGGTCAGTGACAAGATCACGCTCGCCAGGGATCCACCGCTCACCTCCGTGGAGGAGTGAATTCGAACCCCACGGGCGCAGGGTCGGAACTGTCTCGACTCGTCAGGAGCGAACGGATTGGCCATCCCCCTCCCGTTTGGCCAGTGACGCCCGACGGTGTCTGCTCGCCGAAGGGTTCCGACAGCCGATTGAATCTGCCGGGCCCGCGCTGGATCGCTTGTGGGAGCAGATATTCACGAGTGCCATTGGTCATTCACTGAACCGACTCTGCCCGAGAGCGAGTCGATGACCCGTGACCCATGACCGGGTCGTCTAGATGCCTTCACCGACACCCAACGGGTGTCAAGCCGAGGGCGAGGTCTCGATTAGATGTCGCCTTCGAGGATGTCGGGAGCGTTGGTCAGGTAGGCGCTCAAGTTCTCCTTCACCCAGGCCCGGGCCATTTCCGTTGACAGGTCGGCCGATGCCCTGTCCTCCCAGATCCCGACGGAGGCACCTTCTCCATGACCGGTCTCGAGCCAGTAGTACTCATGGAACCCATCCATCACGCTCAACATTGAGCGGAACTCCCCTCGGATGAGGGAATCAATAATCTCGTGATTCTCTGGTTCGTAGGTGTAGTGGCGAATGATTGCGAACATGATTTCCTTTTTACCCGTTCGCGTTGAGTTTTGCAAGGCGCAACCACCGCAGAGAACGCGTCATTGCGTCTTCTGCGACCGTACTCCTTATTGCTGTCCGGTGTACCGAGGAGTTCGTTGTCATGATCACCCCGGGGAGGTTTGGACCATGGTGGTGACGAGGGCTGCACTCGCGTCCCACCGAGGGAACCACCTCAAGAAATGTCCTCAGCACTGTGTCGTGCAACGCTGCTCGTTGGAGATTTGGTGCCTGCCAATCTTGTCCTGTAACGCATCTCGTTGGTGGCGAGCTCGGGTCTGTCCCACAGCGAAGCTGGATTTGAGAATCGATGACCTCGACG
>CAIUMH010000095.1 GCA_903900235.1 uncultured Actinomycetes bacterium | reverse complement strand
GGCGGCCTCGTTCATGAGGGCTGACGCCACGAGGTGCGGGACGTGGCTCACGTGGGCAACGAGGCGATCATGATCGGCGGCGCTCAGGGCGACACCTTGTGCACCGAGGCTCCGCACCACGCTCAACAGCCGACCGTAGGTCTCTGCGGGAGTGTCGGGGCCGGGAGTCAGGACCCACGTCGCTCCGAGAAAGAGGTCAGAACGAGCGCCTGCAACACCGAGTTGTTCAGAGCCGGCCATGGGGTGTCCTCCTATGAAACGAGGATCATCGACTGCTCTGACGATCGGTGCTTTGACGCCGGCCACATCCGTGACCATGAGTCGTGGGTCGCTGCTCGCGGCCAAGAGGGCGTTTGCGACCTCGGCCACCTGGCTGCTGGGCGTGCAGATGACGATCAGCTCAGCGTCTGGGTCGATGCCAACCTCATCGATGGCTCCAGCACCAAGCGCTGCTGCTGCGACATCGTCGAGTCGATCGCTGCCGGTCACGTGCCAGCCAACCGACCGCAGGGCCATCCCGACCGAACCCCCGATCAGGCCCGTTCCAATGATCTGAGCACGGCCTCCCTCGGCTTGCGGGGCGGTCTCAGCCCGGGAGGTCATCACGAAGTCCCTTGGCCCCTCGGAGGTAGACGTGATGGAGGGCCGAACGCGCCCTGTCCGTATGGGCGTGGACCAAGACTCTGATGCAACGTGGCGTGGCACCCGGCACAGGGATCTCCTGAGCGCAGATCAGGGGGACGTCTCCGAAACCGGCATGACGAGCTGCCGTAGCGGGAAAAGTGGACACGAGATCATGCGTTGCGGTGAACAGGATGCTGATGCAGTCCTCAGATGTGATGCCGTTGCTTGCAAGGATCTCGTCCAGCATCTCAATGACAGCCGCGTCAATCGACTCGGGATCATCGCTCTCGACGGTGGTCGCTCCTCGGATTCCCCACACCGATGGTGTCGTCATAGAGCCTCAATCCTACTTGGGTGGCGTGAGAGCGCTCGTGGAGCCAGAGGAGGCCGCTGCACCGAGCCGGCTCACTTCCTTCACCGTGAGAATCCGAAATTCCCCCGGCTTGAGGGTGGCATCCCCCACCCCGCCGATCCTTGTTCTGACCAATCGCTCCACGGGATGGCCGATCGTCTCGCACATTCTCCGAATCTGGCGGTTTCGACCTTCATGGATGGTGATGCGAAGGACGCCGTCGGTCACCCGTGACACCTTGGCTGGTGCCGTCATTCCGTCGTCGAGCTCGACGCCCTCTCGTAGTGATCGGACCGAAGCCGGAGAGGGATCACCACGCACTTGGGCGAGATACTCCTTCTCCACCCCCTTTGAGGGATGCATCAAGTCGTGGGCAAAGGCTCCGTCATTGGTCAGGATCAGCAGGCCCTCGGTCATCAGATCGAGCCGTCCGACAGGAAAGACCCGGGGAGCAGCAGGGACGAGGTCAAGGACCGTGGTCCTGCCCTCCGGATCAGAGGCCGTGGTCACGACACCCGGGGGCTTATTGAGCAGATAGTGCACGAGGCCAGGGGCGACCGGGACGAGCGCTCCGTCGATCTCGATCCGGGCAAACGCCGGGTCGACCTTGTCGCCGATCGTCGCCAATACTCCGTTGACGACGACTCGTCCTTCAACGATGAGATCTTCACATGTCCGGCGACTTCCCTGGCCGGCACGGGCGAGGACCTTCTGGAGCCGCTGCGGGCCTTCGTCGCTCACGGGGTGCTGGTGCCTGTGAGCTCGTCAGCGAGCAATTCGGCCTCGGCGGCACTTGGGAGCAGGTTCTCGGGTCGGGGCAATTCGTCGAGTGACGAGAGCCCGAGACGATCAAGGAAGACCTCACTGGTGCCGTAGAGGATGGGCTGACCCGGTCCCTCAGCGCGACCTACGGCCTCGATGTAGCCCCGCTGCTCAAGCAGACGGACGACACCGTCCACGTTCACACCGCGCAGGGTGGCCACTTGGGCCCTCGAGACAGGTTGACGGTATGCAACGATGGCCAAGGTCTCGAGGGCTGCGGTCGACAGTCGAGCGGAGAGATCGCGAGAAGCAAAGCGCTGCACCACTTCGGCGGCAGCCGGGTTGGACTGAAGCCTCCAGCCGGATGCCAGCTCGACCAGATGGAACCCTCTCCCCTGCTCGACCAGATCTCGTCGGATATCAACGAGGAGCTCGCGGATGACGGGCTCATCTTCGCCGACCAAGTCCGCCAGTGCATCGGAAGGAACCGCTTCGATGGCAACGGTCAACACTGCTTCGAGCGCCAGGCGTAGTTCGCTATCCGTCATAGTCATCGACCTCCAGGTCTCCAGATTCGATCGCCTCATCGCCGGGCGCGTCGCCGATCCAGGCGATCTGTAGATCGCCAAAGGTGACGCCCTGCCCGAGTGAGACTCGGCCGAGCTTGCACAACTCGAGAACGGCGAGGAAGTGCACGATGATCTCGATCCTCGTGGCGATCCCCTCTACCAGCGAGCGGAATGACACCGAGCCGCGCGAGGGGAGGTCTCGGGCGAGCACTGCGACGGTCTCGGCGACACTCACTGCGTCTACGGTCACGTGGCTCAGATCCACTATCGCCGTGGGCTGCTCCTCGGTCGCCCGCTCGTACGCTCGGGCGAGTTGCTCTGGGGTGACGCCTGCCAGCAGATCGGGGGGCTGCACCACGAATCCCTCGTCGAGCCCGGTGACCCTGGGCAGACTCTTGCCCGCCTGGTCAAGCAAGCCCACGAAGAGGTCTGCGGCGGCGGCATAGGCACGCAGTTCAAGCAGCCGAGCAAGGAGGAGGTCTCGCTCCTCCCATCCGACCAGATCCTCGTCACCGTCGACATGATCAGGCCCGGGGAGTAACCGACGACTCTTCATCTCGAGCAGGATGGCTGCCACCAGGAGGAATTCACTGAGCTGCTCGAGTGGCAGATCGCCCTGCGCATTGAGCACCTCGCGCACAAAGGCATCGACGACGGGCGCGAGCTCGACCTCGAGGATATCGACCTCGTGCGAGGACACCAGGTTCAAGAGCAGCTCGATTGGCCCGCTGAAGACAGGCGTCGTCACGACGTACGTCACGGACGCACACTACCGAACTGTGGAGGGGGTCGCTCCGAGCCAACCCAGTGGTCTCCTATCATTCCCCCATGGCACGCGTCCTCTCCGGCATCCAGCCCTCGGGTGATCTTCACCTCGGCAACTATTTCGGTGCGGTGAGGAACTGGGTGCAGGACCAAGATGTGGCCGACGCCTACTTCTGCATCGTTGACCTCCACGCTCTGACGCTTTCCATCGATCCGGAGGTGCTGCGGCGCCAAACTCTTGACGCAGCCTGCGTCCTCTTGGCCGCTGGATTGGATCCTCAGCGGTGCACCTTGTTCGTGCAGAGCCACGTGCCTGCCCATCAGCAGTTGACCTGGCTTCTCGAATGCACCGCCACAATGGGCGAATTGCGCCGCATGACGCAATTCAAGGACAAGGGTGGAGGCCAAGAGTCGGTCCGGGTCGGCTTGTTCACCTATCCAGTCTTGATGGCTGCCGACATCCTTCTCTACGACGCCGATCAGGTCCCGGTGGGCGATGACCAGCGTCAACACCTCGAGCTGACCAGAGAGATCGCCGGTCGCTTCAATCATCGCTATGGCGAGACCTTCACCATCCCGTCCGCCACCATCCCCAAGGTTGGTGCGAGGGTGATGGACCTGCAAGCCCCTGAGCGCAAGATGTCGAAGTCCTCAGGGTCGCCGCTCGGGACCGTTGGAATCATGGACCCTCCTGCCGAGATCATCCGCAAGGTGAAGAAGGCGGTCACCGACACCGATGGGATCGTGGCATGGGACCCGGCCGGCAAGCCCGGGGTCACCAACCTGCTCAGCCTTCTGGGTGCAGCCACCGGTCAAGACCCGACCACCCTCGCCGAGGATTACCAACGCTACGGCGACCTCAAGGGAGCCGTGTCGGAGGCACTGATCGAAGCACTCGCTCCGCTTCAGGCTCGCTATGCAGAGCTGCAGGCCGACCTGTCGGGAGTGATTGACATCCTTCGCGCAGGATCCGACCAAGCCTCATCGGTGGCAAGTTCCACATATCTCCGAGCGGCCGATGCCGTGGGCCTCCTTCGGCCCTGAGCGCACCCCGCCTCGCTCAGACTCCAGTCAGGGACCACCACCAGCTCGACAGCAGGCGCTGGACAGCGGTCTCAATGCCCAGGTGAAGCAGGAGCGATGCTGCGACGATGCCAAGTGCTCCCCTCAGCAAGAACGGCCGGATGCGAGCGTAGCGAGCCCACCATGTCACCGGGAGTAGGCGTTCGAGGACCACTGATCCCGCAAGTGGAGGCACCGGGATCAGGCTGATCACGAGCAGCCAAAGGTTTGCGTAGCCGAGAAGGAAGAAGCCGTGATCCAACCAGCCGGGGCTGGAGGACGACGATCCTCGAGACACCGTCACGCACATCACGATCACCACCACATGGAATACCGGCGTCACGAGGGATCGCAGGACAAGGGCGTTTCTCCCTGGGCGCATCCCCTGAGGTGCCGTAATCGGTCGCAACCAACCGAAGAGGCCGACGCCGCCGAGGATGAGTAGGGCGGGGATGATTATCGTCCCGAGGAGATCGATTCGGCTGGCTGTCGTCGGCACGAGATGCCGTTCGGCAGGCGCCACCTGGCGGTGGGTTACCCAAGTGGTGATGAGGCCAGCGAGGAGGACCGAAACGACCAGGCATCCGTACGCGAGCAGTTCGTCGTGTGAGATGCGACCGCTGGCCACCAGTGCGGCGAGGAGGAAACCGCCGATGATGGCGACAACGAGCCGAGTTTTCGGAACCGTGGCGGCAGAGCGAGCCGAGATCGCCATGACCTCAGGTAGAGGCGTGGGCGATGCACATGCTGGCCATCGGCATCGCCTCAAGTCGCTCTGCAAGGATTTCAGCCCCACAGGTCTCACAGGTGCCATAGGTGCCCGCATCAAGGCGTCGGAGTGCTCCTTCTACATCAGCCAAGGTCTCGGCGAGCTCACCCGCTAGGGCCTCGGCCTCACCACGCTCGGCTGTGACCTGGGAGGTATCGGCGAAGTTGCTGTCGTAGGAGGGAAGTCCACCTTCGCCATATCCGAGGTCTGAAAGCTCACCGACCAAGCGGGTTCGCTCATTCTCGAGCGTCTGGCGATGAGCGTTGGTCTGTTCAGTGGACATTCCATGAGCCTAGGGCCTCACGTCGCCATCACTTCTTCATCTTCCGGCTCGAGGGTGAGCGGACTGATATGCCGTGCGGAGCAGATCGCTATCAACCTTGGTATAGAGCTGGGTTGTCGCCACTGACGCATGCCCTAGTAGCTCCTGAACAACTCGCACATCGGCACCGTGGGCGAGCATGTGGGTGGCGCAACAGTGGCGCAGTACGTGGGGGCTAACGGTCGTGGTGATGCCGGCCCGACGAGCCCGATTCGCAACGAGCAGGTGGACACCCTGGCGAGAAAGCCTGGTTCCGCGCTGATTGAGGAAGAGTGCAAGCTGATCATCTCGCGAACCTCCAGGTCGCACGAGTTGCTGACGACCCTGCTTGCTGCACCACGACGACAGGGCTGCCTGGGCCAGGCGACCGACCGGCACCAGTCGTTCCTTGTCACCTTTGCCAGTGACGCGAAGGAGGCCATCGTCGAAGGCGAGATCGTCAAGGTTGAGCGTGGTGATCTCCGATACTCGAGCTCCCGTGGCGTAGAGGAGCTCGAGAACGGCGCGATCGCGAAGGCTCAGGGGATCAGCTCCGTCAACACCGTCAAGGAGGGCCATGACGACGTCTTCGGGCAAGGCCTTTGGCAACCGTGTGGGCACGCGCACTGCAGAGGCGCTGTGTGTGGGATCACTCAGTGCCAATCCCTCGTCCACCAGGAAACGGTGAAGACCCCTGATCGACGACCGGGCGCGCGCCACCGTGGCCTGTGAACGACCGGTTGACCGGAGATTTGCGAGGTGTCGATCCACGTCTTCTGGAATGGCTGCGTTGAGGGTGACTCCGCGGCGGGAAAGATCGTTCGCATAGGCCTCGAGATCGTGGCGATAGCTCACCACTGTTCTCGGGGAGCGACCCTTCTCCACCGACAACCAGGTCAGGAACGAAGAGATCGGAGTGGTCAGGCCGCGGTCAGCGTCCATAGTGGCGAGCGGCCATCAACACGCCATACGCAGTCGTGCCATCGATCAGATCACCACGAAGGACCATCGATACCGCCTCGCCAAGATCGAGCCGCTCCACTGTGGCCTCGACCTCTTCGGGGCCCTCAGGTGCCCTTCCGACGTCGGTCAGGCCGGTCGCAAGGAACACGTGCGTTCGCTGATCGCAGTATCCCGGCGAGTTCATGAAGATTCCCAGCAATTCGAGATGGCGCGCCTCAAGGCCGACCTCCTCGACGAGCTCACGGCGGGCCGTGGCCTCAAGGTCCTCGCCCGTGACGTCACAGGTTCCAGCAGTGATCTCGAGGATCGGCGCCCCGACGGAGGCACGGAACTGTCTGATCAAGACAACCTGACCCTGGTCGTCAACCGGAACGACGGCCACAGCACCGGGGTGACGAACGATCTCTCGATCAAAGGTGGCCCCTAGGTGGGAGGTGAAGTGGAGACGATCAATGGCAACCATGAACCCTTCGAAGAGCCGTTCTTGGGCCGTCTGTCGAAACGGAGACACAAGGTGCTCAGCGGATGGTGTCGAGATCGATCAGGTGGGGATCTCGACCTTCAGCCCGGTCGAGTGCTGCGTCAAGCAGTCCCTGAAAGAGTGGGTGCTGACGGTCGGGCCGCGACTTGAACTCCGGGTGCGCCTGAGTTCCGACGAAGAACGGGTGATCGGGACGTTCGACGAACTCCACGAGTCGACCATCGGGGGATACTCCGGAGCACAGCAGGCCGGCGGTCTCAAGACGTGTCTTGTAGCGACCGTTGTACTCATAGCGATGACGGTGGCGCTCCGAGGCGACCTCAGTGCCGTAGAGGTCTGCCACTCGACTCCCAGGCAACAGCATGGCTGGGTAGGCACCAAGACGCATGGTCCCGCCCATGTCGGAAACATCGAGCTGCTCCGCCATGAGATCGATCACCGGATGAGGAGACAGTCGATCGAACTCGGAGGAGTTTGCCCCTTCGAGGCCGGCGATATTGCGTGCCGTCTCGACGACCATCACCTGCATACCGAGGCAGATCCCGAGGACTGGAATCTGTGATTCGCGAGCAATCTGTGCCGCGGCGATCATCCCCTCGATGCCTCGCTCACCGAATCCTCCCGGGATCACGATTCCGTCAAGGCGCTCGAGGACATCGACGCCGATCTCCGTCGGGACTCGCTCGGCATCGATCCACTCGAGTGCCACCTTGGCGCCGTGATGGAAGCCAGCGTGGTTCAGCGATTCGACGATCGACAGGTAGGCGTCTGGCATGTTGACGTACTTGCCGATGACTCCGATGCGAACGGTGCGATCGAGGTGCTCCACGCGATCAACAAGATCCTCCCATGAAGCAAGGTTGATCGGGTGATCTTCGACATCGAGTTTCAACAGATCGCACACAAAGTCATCGAGGCCCTCTTCGTGCATCGCCAGAGGGATCTCATAGATGCTCGATGCATCGATTGCCGAGATGACCGCCTGGATGTTGACATCGCAGAGCAATGAGATCTTGCGCTTGAGGCCCTCGGAGATCGGCTGGTCGCTCCGGCAGACGATGACGTCAGGTTGGATGCCCCGGCTGCGCAACTCTGTCACCGAGTGCTGGGTGGGCTTGGTCTTCTGCTCGCCATTGACCGCAAGGTAGGGAACCAGGGTGAGGTGGACGTAGCAGACGTTGTCCCGACCAACATCGCGTCGGAACTGGCGGATGGCCTCGATGAACGGGACGATCTCTATGTCGCCGACCGTGCCGCCGATCTCAACGATCACCACATCGAGATCGTCGGAAGCCAGACGTTTTACCCGCTCCTTGATCTCGTCAGTGACGTGTGGGATTACCTGCACGGTCTTGCCTAGATAGTCGCCCCGGCGCTCCTTGGCGATGACCGATGAGTAGATCGACCCGGTGGTGGTGTTCGAATTACGGCTCAAACTCTCGTCGATGAAGCGCTCATAGTGCCCCAGATCGAGGTCGGTCTCCCCCCCATCATCAGTGACGAACACCTCGCCATGTTCGCCGGGGTTCATCGTTCCCGGATCCACATTGATGTAGGGGTCGAGCTTGCACATGGTGATGCGATACCCACGCATCTTGAGGAGTCGACCCAGCGACGAGGCGGTGAGGCCTTTGCCGAGAGAGCTTGAGACTCCACCGGTGACGAAGATGAACTTGCTCATCGGGGTTGGGGGCTCGTGGCGTGCATCACTGGTACGTCAGGTTAGACCAACGGCAGTTGGTGCGCATCTGTCTGATCGAGGGCTAGGAGCTCTGACGCGTGCCGCCGAGCAGCTTCGGAATCCGGATGACCCGAGAGCATTCGCGCGATCTCGCTGATCCGTCCCGGTCCGTCGAGTTCACGGGCGCTGGCACCATCACGTTCGCCAGTGGTCTTGATCACGGCCACCTGGCGGTTCGCTGCTGCAGCCACCTGTGCGAGATGCGTGACGACCAGCACCTGGCGGTCAAGCGCTACCTCATTGAGCGCCCCAGCCAGCACGAGGGCGGTCGACCCTCCGATACCGGCATCGACCTCATCGAAGACCATGCATGTTGGACCGCCCGGCAGAATGAGTCGGAGTGCCAACATCAACCGAGCAAGTTCGCCGCCCGACGCAACCGCTGCCACGGGTTGGAGTGCATGGCCTCGGTTGGCACTGAACAGCAGCTCAACGTGTTCGCCCCCCGGACCGGCGATCTGGAGGTCGACTTCCGATCGGCCGAGGGCCAAGTCTGCCAACCGATCCTTGAGCGCTCTGAGCAGCATGGGAGCGGCAGTCCGACGCGCTGATTCGAGGATGATGAGCTGCTGATCGAGATTGACCTGGGCGGCTGCGAGGGTGGTTTCGAGTTCCCCCTGAAGATCCAACGCCGAGCGCAATTGTCCAGATCGCTCTGCGAGGTCAGTTCGCGAGGCAAGGACATCTGCGAGGGCTGGTCCGTGCATCCGGCACAGGTCATGGAGTACCCGAAGTCGATCGTCAATCTCCTCGGATCGTTGTGGGTTTGCCTCAATTGCTTCGAGCGATGACCTCAGCGCCGACGATGCTTCGGCCAACGCAACCTCGGCGGCTTCGAGGGTCTCGGTGGTCTGCGCCAATGAGGGGTAGCTGATGAGTTGATGGCGAAGTTGAGCAATCGAGTCTCGAGGGTTGCTCCCCTCGTGACCCTCGAGTTGATCGAGGCCTGTGGCCAGAGCCGTCCGGAGTTGCTGAGCATCTGATAGCAGGGCTGCCTCAGCGAGGAGACGATCGATCTCGCCGACATCGGCAATGTGGGCCGCGTCGATCACGCCAACTTGGTGATCGAGAAGGGCGCACTCTCGTTCGATCGCCGAGGGATCGCCACCAAGATCCGCACGCGCTGATTCGATCGAGCGAAGCTCGGCACGCGCCGTAAGCATGGCTGCCCGGTCGATGCCGGCTACGGCGTCAAGGGCCGAACGCACTGCACCCGGCGACAGGAGAGACTGGTGCTCGTGTTGGCCGTGGATGTCGCACAACCCGGTCGCAACCTCGTTCAGGACAGCGAGGGAGACCAACCGACCATCGACCCATGCGCGCGCTCGTCCTTCTGACGGAATCTCACGAGCCAGGATCACGTCCGTACCGTCGGCGCGTCGAAACACGGCCTCGACATAGGCCGGTTCGCCGGCCCGCACGATCCCTCGAGGAGGGCGGCCGCCCATCACGATGGCCAGAGCGTCCACCAAAAGTGTCTTGCCGGCTCCCGTCTCACCGGTCAGCGCCGTCAGCCCGGCACCGAACACCAAGGTTGACTCCTCGATCACTCCGAGTCGTCTGACGGTCAGTTCGAGAAGCACAGCCTCACTCGTGTCCCTGACGAAGGCTCTCTCGGAGCCGTTGACCGAGTCCGACCTCCGCCAGCACGACCACCTTCAGTCGTCGGGTGTGGCGCCGGCACCTTACGGTCTGTCCGGGCTCGAGGATCGCCACGGAAACACCATCGACCACGAACACCGCAGGTCGCTCACCGACAACTCCGAGGGTCAACTCCTGTTCGCCACCGAGGACCACGCTGCGATCGATCACGAAATGCGGTGCGACCGGGGTCATCACGAACCCGTCGATGCTGGGAGCCAAGACAGGTCCGCCAGCGGACAGGTTGTACGCGGTCGATCCGGTTGGCGTGGCCACCAAGACTCCATCGGCGGCGTAGGTCAAGAAATCCTCCCCGTCGATCGACGAGCTGATCCTGACGACGTGACCGGGGACAGTCTTCTCGAGGGATGCCTCATTGACCACAAACAGCCCCGCGGTCTGCCCTTCGAGGGGAAACGTGATCGAGAGTCCGGATCGCTCTTCGATCGGAATTGCTCCCGACAATGTCTCGAGAATTGTTCCATGCAGTTCCGCCGGTGCCATGTTGAGCAGGTAGCCCACTCGACCGAAGTTGACGCCGAGGACTGGGATATCGAGTTCATGAGCACGACGTGCAGTCCGCAGGAACGTCCCGTCTCCGCCCAGGCTGACCAGCATGTCTGGAGTGAGGTTGTCGAGAGCATCACGCTCGCCGAACACGGACGAGCGCTCAATGGTGACCACGCTCACCTCGATTGCTCGAGCCCTGAGCTCGGTTGCAGTCGAAGCTGCGAGCGCCACTGCATCGGGACGACCGGCATGGACCACCAGCGCAACATGGGCGTCACTCACAGCGTCTCCGCCTCGTCGAGTGCTGCATCAATCATTACCCCAACGGTCCCCTCATCGACCACACTGCCCTGGCTGGCGTGCACCAGAAACTCAGCGTTTCCCGCTGGGCCAAGGATCGGTGAGCAGGTCACCCCCTTGACGGTCGCTCCACATTCGCCGATCGCCGCGGTGACGCCTTTGAGGGCGGCGGATCGTTCCGATCGCTCGCGAATAACACCCCGACCGCGCGAGGCTGCTTCGTGGCTCGCTTCAAACTGGGGCTTACACAGGATCACCGTCTCGCCCTTCTCTCCGCTCACCTCCAAGAGTCTGGCGCAGATACGCCGAGCCGACATGAATGAGAGGTCCGCTACCACCAGCGACGGGGCTGGACGTGGAGCAAGCAGACTGGTTGCCCGCTCTCGATCGACATCGCGGATGTTGGTGCGCTCGAGGGAAATGACTCGCTGATCGACTCTGAGTCGCTCGTGGAGTTGACCGTACCCAACATCCACGGCGACGACAGCGATCGCGCCGGCTTGGAGGAGGCAGTCGGTGAACCCACCAGTGGCGCTCCCGGCGTCGACCGCCGTCCGATCGGTCGGGTCGATGCCGAAGACGTGGAGTGCCCGATCAAGCTTGAGGCCACCCCGGCTCACGAACCGTGCCGGTGGGGATGCCACGTGTACCGCCTCACTGGTATTGACCTGCCGAGCCGCTTTCTGAGCAACCGAGCCGTTGACGAGAACGCGACCTGCATCGATCATCTGGACCGCCTCGGAGCGATCTCGAACCAGGCCCCGATCAACGAGTAGGGCGTCAAGACGGACGCGACCCAAGGATCAGTCCCCTTCTGGGTCGTCGTTCGCCCCGGAAACCTGGGAGACCGTCCGGCCAATGGCCCGTAATGATGAGCCTGCTACCTCGACGACCTTCCGGCCGGCGAGCGTCCCTGCATCACCTATCTGAACAGCCGCCTCGCCGGCGGCTTCACGTGGCACTCGGGTGGCCTTGCGAATTGACTCCTCGATCTTCGACAGGTTCACCGTTGCGATCAACTGCGCTGCTTTGAGGAACCTCTGGGTGATCATGCGTGCTTCCTCCTGCCGTTGAACTCATCTAACCACGAAGCCGGTGGATCACAGCATCATCGTCACTAGCGTCGAATCAGCCAACCAGGCGATTCACGAGTTCGAGAAGGCTGGCCGCCTCGTGAGCGAAGAAATGATCTCCCGCGGGCGTGGCGGCCGAGGTGATGAGTCCGAACGGCGCCCCAAGCGCTGCGGCCAGTGCACCATCAGTCGAGGGACGATCCCCGATGCAGATCTCGATCTCCCCTCCCCGCTCGCCGATCAGCTCGATCGTGGGTTGACCCGGTTTCCCCGCGATCAGTGGCTCGGTCTCCGCTGCGGTGGCGATGGCCGCCACGAGGGCTCCTGTGCCGGGGAGGAGTCCGTCGACGGTGGGGTGGGTCGGATCGTCATTGGTGGCCACAAACCGGGCTCCGGCTCGGATGTTGTGCGCCGCTGATGAGATGGTCTCGAAATTGAAGGTTCGCTCCCATCCCACAACCACGGCGTCGGGGTTCACACCATCAACGACGACCCCACGTCGTTCGACGGCCTCATGGACGCCTGCGTCACCGATCACCTGGGCTCGACTTCCCGGATCGAGCACGCTCGCTGCCGCTACTGCAGCCGTGATGAGGTCGTCAACCTGCGCGTCGATGCCGATACGCCCAAGCCGCCGCACCATCTGATCAAGCGTCGGTGAGGAATTATTGGTCACGAACAGGATCTTGCGACCTGCAGCTCGCAAGATCTCGACGGCCTGACTTGCTCCAGGAATTTCCTGGCCGGCCAACCAGACGACGCCATCGAGGTCGAGGACGACGGTGGTCTTACCCTGAAGCATCAGGCGGCGTTGTGAGGGATCACGACGACAGGGCATTGAGCGTGATGGACGCAGTGCATGCTGGTTGATCCGAGCAAGACGCCACCGAGGTCTCCATGGCCCCGGCTCCCGATCACGAGGAGGTCCGCTGTCTTTGAGGCAGCGATGAGGAGGTTGGCAGGCTTGCCCATCTGTGGCTGTCTGATCACTTCCACACCGTCGGGCACCTCAATCTTGGCGACCGCATCCTCCAACGTCGCCGATCCGTAGCTGTGAAGGTCATCCTCGCTGATCGACATTGTCATGGTGGCACCGAGTGCCTCACCCATTCCGAGCCACGTGGCCGGCGCATCGTATGCGCAGATCAGCCGAAGCGTCGCTGAACGCAACACGGCCTCCCCGGCCGCCCATCGGGCTGCCCGGATTGAACTCTCTGAACCATCAATTCCCACAACGATCTCTGCCATGTTCACGCTCCTCACGAGATCCTCAGCGTAGCGGTGCTCACGCGGCTGATTCCTCTCGTTGGTCTAGGGCAATTGATGGATCACGAGCGGCAGGACGCTGTTGGCGCCAGCGGATCGAAGCATCGATGCCGCAACCGTCATGGTCCACCCACTCGAATAGCGATCGTCGACGAGCAGAATTGGACCCGTAGGCACCTCGGCCCCAACCGTGATCGACATGCCGGCGAGCAGCTGGGCAACTCGGACGGCAGAGGTGGCGTCGGGAGAGGGTGCCGGTCCGGTCACCTCGAGAATGTCGAGAACCTCGATGTTTCCGGCCTCACCGATCCGATGGGCGAGGTCGCCCAGGAGAACTCCATGATGGCGTGACGGCATCGGGACCACGGCAGTTGGTGGCTCACCCCAGACAGCCCTCCATCGTGACAATACGTCGATGAGACCCTCGAACACCTCGGTACTCACCGGCACGTCGGATCCCGACGCCAGCGAAACGGCGGCGTGCCATGACGGATCGTCGGCGAAGGCGAGAGCGCGGCCTACCATCGCTCCGCTAATTCGCCCTCGGCGTCCCTCGGTTTGCGGAGGCCACATCTTGCGGGGCTCGATCAGGACGTCTCTTCCTCGGAGAAAAGCTTGGGCGGCTTGGACCTTCTCGGGATTAGGCCGATTCCCGGGTGCCGGGACCACTTGGGTGCAGACCGAGCATCTACCGCAGGCCTTGGGATCGAGATCGTCGAGGGCGATTTGGAGAAATTCCATGAGGCACCCTCTGCCCTGTGCGTATGCGCGCATGAGATCAGCTTCGGCGGCCCTGGCGGTACGGATTCCGTTCCATTTGTCCTCGTCGAACAGATAGTCAATTCCGGTCGTCGACCACCCCTGGCTGCTTCGCTCTACGACCTCGTCGATGGCGAGCAATTTGAGGAGTCCTTCAAGCCGACCGCGCCGGATCCCTGAAGCGGCTTCCAGCCCAGGAACACTCATGGGCTCCTGGGCATGATTGAGGAGAGCCATGACCTGAGTGACATCGTTCGGTCGCGGAATCGATGCAGTGGCGAAGTATTCCCAGAGGCGCTCGTCGGTCTCCGCCGGCAACAGCACGGCCTCGGCATGCTCAATGGCCCGACCGGCTCGACCCACCTGCTGGTAGTAGGCGACTGGTGAATCCGGCGATCCAACATGGATGCAGAAGCCGAGGTCGGGTTTGTCATACCCCATACCGAGCGCTGACGTGGCGACCACCGCCTTGAGCGTGTTCGCACGAAGTTCTGCCTCGACCTCGGCGCGACGGTCAGGATCGAGGCGACCGGAGTACGCCGCCACTCGGTGACCCTGAGACCTCAGAAAATCCGACAGTCGCTCGGTTTCCGCCACAGTGGGCACATAGACGATGCCTGATCCGATGAGCAGGTCGAGCGCCTCATCGACCCATGCGTAACGCTCAAGCGCCGTGAGTCCGGGAATGACCGAAAGTCGGAGCGAAGTCCTCGCCAGGCTTCCCCGAAGCACCAGCGTCTGGTCCCCCATCTGGGCTGCCACGTCGGCCGTCACTCTGGCGTTTGCCGTTGCCGTCGTTGCGAGGACCGGCGTACTGGAAGCCTCGGTGAGGACCCTTGAGAGGCGTTGATAGTCGGGTCGAAAATCAAACCCCCAGTCCGAGATGCAGTGAGCCTCATCGATCACGATGAGCCCAGCGGAGATAAGGAGGTGTCCCAGTCGCGCCATGAAGCGGTCGTTGCTGAGTCGCTCAGGGGAGATCATCAGAACGTCGAGATTGTCGTTGCCGACCTGGGCGATCACGTCATCCCAGTCGTCAACGTTGGTTGAGTTGATGGCGGCTGAACGGAGTCCGGCCCGGTTGGCGGCGGCGACCTGATCACGCATGAGGGCCAAAAGTGGTGAGACGACGATGGTCGGACCTCGACCCAACGAGCGCAGTGCCGACGTCGCAGCCCAATACACGGCCGACTTGCCCCACCCAGTCGCCTGAACAACGAGGACTCGGGCGCTCGGGCGCAACAGGCCTCGGACTGCAGTGCGCTGATCGTCTCGGGCTGAAGCATGCTCACCGGCCATGGCCAGAAGCACCCTGCCGAGGTGCTCGTCGGCTAGCTGGTCGAGGGACACGTGATCGGAGCTAATGGGCATGGGAGCCAACCTTGGCGTGTCTCCGCTCGGACTGGGTTGCATCAATAGATGGTGATCTCCAGAGGTGCTGCAAAATGATGAAGGGCTACGCCCGGGAGATATTCAGCAGGAATGCTGGCGGCATCTGAGAAACGGGACACATCGAACACATTGGATGACTCAACCCCCACCTCGGTGGCCGTGGCGCACAGAACGACCTCGGTGGCCACGTTGTAGGCAGCCGAGGCCGGGACGGACCCTCCCTCAATGGCCTGAAGGTGGTCTCGATTCAACCGGCCGACTAGGCAATATGCGACGTCATCGCTCACGGTTCCCACAAGCCGCCCAATCATCACGTGATGGCGGCCATCATCGATGACGTGGAGTTCATCACTACCTGAGCCGATCGACTGGCGAAGCCGTTGATGGCGCTCACTGCTGGGCAGCAGGTGCCACTGGGTGTGACGACGAGCCTTCATCGCCCAGAGCACTGGCCTTGGGATCGTCGTCGATGACTCGTCCTCGTCAAGCGCAGTCGAGGTATCGCTGCCGACCAACGGCTCCGGGACGATACCGAGGTTGGGATCGATCACGATGTCGCCAGGGTGCGGCCGATCTCCTGATCCCGCCTCAACGGCGTGGCCGGGAACCGACCGCTGTACCTCGTCTGATGGCTGCACTTCACCCATGGTGACCTCTCTCGTCCGATGTCGACTCCCTGACCCTATCGGCCGCCCACCTCACTGGGTTTCGAAGCTCAACTGGCGCACCGACGACAACTGACCCATGCTGATCGTCGACAACGAGGAGATATCCGATGAGTGATTCCGCACAGATCAGGTTCGTCTTCCACATCGAGGTCACCGACCTCGATGTGTTTCGGTCATGCGTCGACGAATGTTGCGCCATCAGCTCGACGGAACCCGGCACCCAGCTGTATGACTGGTACGTCGACGAAGCGGCGATGACGGCTCGACTGTACGAGGCTTATGACTCTGTCGACGCCGTGATCGCTCATGCGGCTGGAGCCGTGTTCACCGAGGTGGGACCTCGACTGCTCACAAGCTGCCGATTCATCAGCGGTGACTGCTTCGGCGATGCTCGTCGCTTGGCCGAAGGCCCCCAGCTCCTTCCAGTCACCTACTTCGGGACCCCCATCGCTGGGCTGTCAGGAAGCTGACCACCTGACGGCACCATCGTCAGGTGGTCGACTGTCCTGAAGTGATCAGCCGAAGACGCTGATGATGTCAAGCCGCTCCATGATCTCCGGCGTAAGGCGGTCGAGGATGTCGAGCGCCGACATGTTCTCGGCGACCTGTTCAGGGGTGCTCGCACCCGTGATGACCGTCGAGACGTTGGGGTTGCGGACGCACCAAGCGAGCGCTAGCTGAGCGAGGGACGCATCGATGTCGTCCGCCACGGCCTTGAACTTGGCAACCTTCGCATTGCGAACAGGGTCCGTCAGCGTCGACTTGAGCCACTCGTAGCCCTCGAGAGTGGCACGGGAGCCTTCTGGGATACCGTCGAGGTATTTGCCGGTCAGGAGTCCTGAGGAAAGCGGTGACCACGTTGTAAGGCCGAGGCCGATCTCGTCATAGAGGCGGGCGTACTCGTTCTCCACTCGGTCACGCCACAGCAGGTTGTACTGAGTCTGGTCGAAGAGCGGCTTATGCAGGTGGTGCTTGTCGGCGATAGCCCAGGCCGCCATGATCTCAGCGCCTGACCACTCAGAGGTTCCCCAGTACAGTGCCTTGCCCTGCGAGATCATGTCCGACATCGCCCACACTGTCTCTTCAAGCGGCGTCGAGGGGTCCGGGCGATGGCAGAACACGAGGTCAACGAAATCGAGCCCGAATCGGTCGAGTGAACCGTCGATTGCCTGCATGAGGTACTTCCGGTTCAACGTGTTCTTCATGTTGATCTCGTCGTGGATTCCCCAGTAGAGCTTGGTGGAGATCACATACGAGTTTCGCTCCCACCCCAGATCCTGGATCGCTGCTCCCATGATGCGCTCCGACTCGCCGGCGGCATAGCCCTCTGCGTTGTCAAAGAAATTGACCCCTGCATCACGGGCCGCCGAGAGGCATTCGGCGGCGAGGCCCGTGTCGAGCTGGGTCTTGAATGTCACCCACGAGCCAAAACTCAGGGCGCTTACCTTGAGTCCGGTTCGTCCGAGGTTGCGGTACTCCATCGTGGTGCCTCCTGGCAGTTCAACCGGCCAGCTGATCTGGCGACAAGGTACGACAACCCTACCGAATCAGCCCGCAACCTATGTCGTGATCAGCCACGTGCTGGTCTCAGCAACGCCACAGGTTGTCGGAATCACACATCAGCCGAGCGTGCCTTCCGGTGCGTGGCATCGACACCAGCAGGCGAAATGGCCGAATGTATCCAGTCGACCGCTGTGTTTACCCCACTCACGGTGTTGATTCCTGGGCATAGATCCCAAAAGACCTGACCAAATGCCGCGCCGAAGTAGAACAACACCCACTGGCCTGCATTGACTTGATCCGTGACCCAGCCCATGCGTTGGAGCCGCTCAACCGCATCGACACGATGGCGAATTCGATCCTCGATCACGGATGACACCCTCGAGAAGACCTCTGGATCTCGCCTGACCTCAACCATCGCTTCGATCGACCGCCAGACAGCCTCTCGGTTGTCCGGCTTCCAGTAGGGCTCGCGGGTTTCAGCCACCGCTTCTATGTAGCCATCCTGATCGGCCGCAGTGATGGCATTCACCGTCGGCGAGGTTGCGTCCGTGATCTCATCGAAGATGCCGAGGAGACGGATCGCTTGAGCTTCGGCAAGCAGGGATTGGCGGTCGGCATAGTGGTAGTAGATCGTCGGAATGGCCACGTTGGCAGCCTCGGCAATGTCACGGAGTCTGACCCGGGTCCCTCTCGCTGCATCAAGCAGTGCGACAGTGACGTCGAGGATCTGTCGTCGTGTCTCAACCTCTAGTTGTGCCATTGCGCTCCTCGTCAGTCGGCGTCTAGTCCGGCGACCCTAGCGAGTAGATGTCACTGATCATGTCCAATCCACGATGATTCACCCAGGCGTTCCTGCACCAATGGCACCCACGTGAAGATCCCGGACCAGTGCCGATGATGAGGGATACCATCACGACATGACGCCCCCGAGACATCCGACACCCTTCGGATCTCGATGGCGAGGAAGATGGATCTGGTCGGAGCGACCAAGGATTACGACAGCCACGGCCACAAGACCGATCCTCGATGAGCCCTCGGATCGAATCGCTCTGCTGCGCCGGTCCTTCAGACTTGACCGTGTCCCCGCGACAGCACCATGTCGGCTCTGGGTCGATGGACGCTACGTGCTCACCGTCAATGGTGTCGAGGCCGCTCGAGGTCCTGTGCGATCTGATCCTCGTCAGGCGCACTACGACGTCGTTGAATTGGCCGGTCTCCTCATCGAAGGCCAGAACGTGGTTGCCATTACCGCCCGACATTTCGGCGAGGCCACCTCGTGGTGGACTCCCGTGCCACCGAGCTACTCGCTTGGTGCTGGAAGTGTGGTGTTCGAGATGCTGATCGGCGATGAATGGATCGTCTCGGATCGATCGTGGCAGTCGACGCCAGGTAACGCCTGGACATCCGTCCCCCTTCCGGGAGATGTGGCATGTCTGCCGCTCGAGTCATTCGACGCTCAACTTCACCCGATCGGATGGGAGCTGCCTGGCTTTGACGATTCGCTCTGGCGCAGAGCCACCGAGATCACTCCAGTGCATACCGGGGGCCGAAGTGACCCTCACCCTCCCAGCGAACCATTCGGTATGTTGTTCCCACCGGTCCGAGCGCTGCTGCCGGGCGGTCAGCTTCACGTCCATGGTCCACTGGTCTTCTCTGACGACGTCGGTGCGGAGCGGCAAATCGATCCCGTTCGACAGGTCCTTGCCGATCAAGGTCTCGACGGTCACGAACCCATTGCAGCCGCTCACCTCGACCTTGGCATCATCGTTGCGGGCACGGTTCAGCTCGAAGTCGTTGGTGCCACGAAAGGGACAGTGATTGATGTGGCGGCCGCTGAGCATCTCGATGCCAGCGGTCGGCTTGTCACGCTTGGCCAGCATGCGGGCTTTCGCTATGTCTGTGATGACCGACGCCTGCAGAGATTCGAGACCTTCGACATCATCGGGATGAGGTACCTCCATGTGTCAATGCGGGGCGATGCCACGTCGGTCTCAGTCGCCGTTCAGGATCGACACCGACCACGACCCAAGGGTGCGACCTTCTCGTGCTCTGATCCTGTCATCGAGCAGATCCACGCGGTTGGCCTGCGCACCGTGGATCTCTGCGCCCTCGATGCCTACATTGACTGCCCGACCCGTGAGCAACGTGCGTGGACCGGAGATTCGGTTGTCCACCAGATGGTGGACCTCGTGAGCAACCCAGACTGGTCCATGGCTCGCTGGCATCCTCAGCTCGCCGCCATGCCCCGTTCCGACGGCATGCTTGCGATGGCTCCCGCGTCGGATTTCTGGGAGGCAGATGGAACCATGGTCCCGGACTGGTCGCTGCACTGGGTGCGATCGATTCTGAACCTCTGGCAGTACACGGGCGACGCTGAGCTTGTGGAGTCGCTCTTGCCGGTGGCTGAACGAGTGCTCCGGTGGTTCGAGTCCTACCTCTGC
>CAIUMH010000094.1 GCA_903900235.1 uncultured Actinomycetes bacterium | reverse complement strand
TCGATCAACCCGCGCCCCTCGAGCGTGTCGAGCAGCGACGTCATGCTTGCGCTGCTCACCAGTAGCCGTTCAGCGATGACGTGTCCGGCGAGAGGCTCCCCTGCTCCGTCGAGGATCGCAAGCGTCTGAAACGCGCTGGCCGAAAGGTCAGCGATCTCCCGCCGGCGCCGGTTCAGCTCGATGAGGAATGCGTCAGACGTACGCACGAGGTTGGCCCCCGCTTCGGCCGCGGATCGTTCGGCACCAGGAAACTCCCGTTCGAAGTGGGCGGGCACACGGATCGGAGCTGCATCGGGCATTCGCCCAGACTAGCTTGAACACATGTCACTAGACATCTAGGTATATCTCCTTTACAGTGGATCCATCGAGACGGCGAGCGGCTCGAGACGATGAAGGGAGCCACACCCATGGAAGCCCATCCCCCTCCCGTACAGATGATCCAGCTGCTGTCCGGATTCCAGGTATCCCAGGCGTTGTACGTCGCGGCCCGTATCGGCGTCGCCGACCTGCTGGTCGATGGGCCGCTTCCAGCGGACCGTCTCGCCTCGGAGCTTGAGTGTGATCCGACCGCCTTGTCGCGGCTGCTACGGACGCTGGCGTCGCTCGGGGTGTTCACCGAAACCGGCACGGGCGACTTCGGCCTCACCCCACTGGGTGCCACGCTGGTAAGCGGCGGCGAAGGCTCGATGCGCGACCTCGCCCTGATGTGGATGGAGACGCACTATCTGCCTTTCGCCGGGCTGCTCGACACCGTCCGCACCGGCACGTGTGCGGCAACCGAGTACTACCAGCAGCCCTTCTTCTCTTGGCTGTCCACCCAGCCCGATCAGGTCGACCGATTCAGCCGGGCCATGGCCAACCTCACCGACGGCATCAAGGCCGGAGCGATCGCCAGCTACACCTTCCCTCAGTCCGGCACGATCGTCGATGTCGGAGGTGCCGATGGCGCGCTCTTGTCGTTGGCGCTCCAATCCGCGCCGGACACCAACGGGATCGTGTTCGACCTCCCTCATGTGATCGAACAGGCAGAGTCGACGCTCAAGAGCCATGGCCTCGATGACCGGATGACGGCGCAAGCTGGTGACTTCTTCGAAGCCGTCCCCGAGGGCGCTGACGCCTACCTCTTGTCGATGGTCCTGCACGATTGGGACGACGCCGACGCACACCGTCTGCTGACTTCCATCCGAAAGGCCGCCGTTCCAGGAAGTCGGGTGCTCGCCTTTGAACTCGTCATGCCGACCGGGGACCAGCCGCACATGTCGAAGATGATCGATCTGACCATGTTGGGCATGCTGACCAGCCGGGAACGGACGGATGCAGAAATGCAGCGGTTGTTCGAGGGTGCCGGATTCACCTACGAAGGTGTCGTGCCGTCCCCGACGCCGATCTCGATCATCGAGGCCAGCGTTCCCTGATCTGAGCGGCAAACGGGGACTACCGGCCTCGGCCTACTCACCGGGCATGGCCACCGGTCCCCGAGATCGACAAGATCAGGAGTCGCCGCCGGCCATGGCCTGCTTGATCTCCTCGACGGCAGGTACCGGTCCCGGGTCGATCCCCTCGTGGCTCGCCAGCAGCAACGACACCACGTCGCCCACCAGGGCCAGGTCGAGCAGTTGGGCCAGGTCGCCTTCGCCGGAGGCCCACACCTCGACC
>CAIUMH010000093.1 GCA_903900235.1 uncultured Actinomycetes bacterium | reverse complement strand
GTCGGAGAACCAGTACTGGCCGAAAATCATGGCCATCTCGATGATGACGATGAGGCCGATCCCGACGCCCGCAGCGGCGAGCACGGCTCCCAAGATGCCCCAGAGGATGACGAGGAACAGCCCAGTCAGGAACATCCGGAATGTGAGGCCACCGTCGCGCTCGATGTGTTTGGCGTAGGCCATCAGGAGCTGGGCTCCTCGGTCTCGGTGGCGGGTGCTGCGATCTGACCTGCCGTGCCCTGTCCGAGCTGGCTCTTGAGGGCGGCGAGCTCGGCGTCGACCGACGAGGTGGCAGAGGCCTTGTCGAGTTGGGCCTGGATGTCGTCGACGGGCTGGGAGAGGTCCGTGAGTGCACCCGATGAGATGAGCTCGTCCATGGCTCCGGCCCGGGCCTCCATTTGAGCGATCTTGTCCTGGGCACGGTTCATGGCCTGACCGGCATCGCCCATCGAGTCCGAGATCCCTGTGACCGCCTCGGAGATCTTGGTCTGGGCCTCCGCTGCGGTGTAGCTCGCCTTGATCGTCTCCTTGCGGGTGCGGAACTCTTCGATCTTGGTTTGGAGGGTCTTGGAGACCTCGATGAGGTCCGCCTCCTTTTCGGCGATCTGGGTGTGCTGGGCCTCGAGGCTGGTGAGCTGCTCGGCGAGCGCTTCTCGTCGCAACAGGGCCTCGCGGGCGAGGTCCTCATTGCCTTGCTCGAGGGCGGACTTGGCCTGACCCTGGAGCTTGTCGCCCTGCTTCTTGAGCTCGGCGGCCTGCAGCTCGATGCGCTTGCGTGAGGTCGCCACATCAGCGACGGCCTTGCGGACCTCAGTGAGCTTGGCCAGCTGCTTCTCATAGGAGAGGTCGAGGGTCTCGCGCGGGTCCTCTGCCTTGTCGAGGACCTTGTTGGCCTTCGCCTGGAAGATCGAGCTGATTCGGCTGAACACTCCGGCCACGGGGGCCTCCTTGTACTCGAGGGTTACCCGTAGCCTAGGGCGGAGAGACCTCTGGGGCTCGCCGACCCACTCGATTCGCCCGATGGTCGCCTCCGTCTAACTTGGGGTACGTGCCAGCCGAGCGATGCATCCTGACCGTCCACGCCCACCCTGACGACGAGTCGTCCAAGGGGCCCTCCACGATCGCCCGCTATGCGGCCGAAGGGGTCCGGTCGATCCTGGTGTGCTGCACGGGGGGCGAAGAGGGGGAGATCCACAATCCTGCCGTGGTCCTCGGTGAAGGTGAGACGCTCAAGGAGCGCCGGGCGGCCGAGCTGGCAGAAGCCACCGCCATCATCGGGTACGACGAGGTGGTGATGCTTGGTTACCGCGACTCGGGCATGCCCGAGTCGGAGGCCAACACCCACCCGGAGGCCTTCTGGAACGCCTCGCTTGACGAGGCGGTCGGCCGATTGGTCGAAGTGGTGCGCAGGACCCGTCCCCAGATCCTGATCGGCTACCCCGACGAGCAGCACGAGTACCCCCATCCCGACCATCTCCGGGCGCACGACATCGTCGTGGCGGCGTACGAGGCGGCCGGGGATCCCGAGCAATTCCCTGATGCAGGCGATCCCCATGAGGTTGACAAGCTGTATTACACGGTCTGGCCAGCGGAGCGCATGGCGGCCATGCATGCCGCCTACGGAGAGCTTGGTCTCGAGTCCCCCTATGACGAGCGGTGGTTGAAGCGGATCTCGAAGGTCGAGCACTCGAGCACCACCATCGGCGTCGAGGGCCTCGTGCACATCAGAGATGACGCGCTGCGCTGTCACGCCACGCAGATCGACCCCACGTCGCCGTTCTGGTTCGGCCTGCCCGAAGAGGTGCGCCATCGGCTGCACCCCTTCGAGCACTTCGCCCTGGCGAGGAGTCGCGTCGGCATCGTCGACGGCGAGACGGACCTCTTTGAGCGAATCGACCTTGGCTGAGCTCGATTAGTACGAGCGGGCCACGATGGCGACAAGGTCGTCCTCGTCGCTCGAGTCCGGGATGGAACCGTCGGCCCTCTGGAGGCAGCGCACCGAGAGCGTCTTGGTGTTGAGCTTGGCTTCGCCTTCGGTGCCGACTGCCGCCCAGGGGAGCCGGGCGAATCCAGTTCCGCCGGCCTCCATGGCCTCGTCGAGCGTGGCGACGTCCTCGGTCTTGGCCTCACGGCGGGCCAAGGCGGTCACGAGCAGTCCATCTTGGATCTCGGTGAGCAGGGCGCTGGCGGTGGCTGCCGCCGACTCGAGTGCCACCGTGATCTTCTCTCCGGTGTCGCGGCGCGCCAAGGTCACCTTGCCCTCGGCCAGATCGCGGGGTCCGACCTCGATCCGGACCGGCACGCCCTTGATCTCCCAGTCGGTCACCCGGCGACCGAAGGATCCGGCCCGACGGTCGAGGTTGGTGCGCACACCGGCAGCGAGGAGGCTCTGGTGGATGGCATCAGCTGCCTCGTTGACGAGGTCCTCGTCCCGAACGGTGAGGACCACCACCTGGTGTGGGGCGACGGCCGGTGGCAGGACGAGGCCATTGTCGTCACCGTGGCCCATGATGAGGCCGCCTACGAGCCGGGTCGATGCTCCCCACGAGGTGGTCCAGCACAGGTGTTCGACGCCGTCGTCGCCGAGGTACTTGATGTCGAACGCCTTGGCGAAATTCTGGCCCAGCTCGTGGCTGGTGGCCATTTGCAGGGCCTTGCCGTCGCCCATCATGCCCTCGCAGGTCATGGTTGAGGTAGCGCCGGCGAAGCGCTCACGTGCCGTCTTGATGCCGAGGTGGGCAGGCATGGCGAGCACGGTGGTGAGGAAGTTGCTGTAGACGTCGTGATGGATGCGACGGGCGTAGGTCGCCGCATCGGCCTCGTCGATGTGGGCGGTGTGGCCCTCCTGCCAGAGGAACTCTGACGTGCGCAGGAATAGACGGGGTCGCAGCTCCCAGCGCACCACGTTGGCCCACTGGTTGAGCAGCAGGGGCAGATCCCGGTAGCTCTGGGTCCACTTGGCCATGTACTCGCCGATGACCGTCTCGGAAGTGGGTCGCACCACGATCGGCTCGGCGAGCTTCTCGCCTCCCGCGTGGGTGACGACGGCGAGCTCAGGGCTGAAGCCCTCGACGTGCTCGGCTTCCCTGGTCAGATAACTCTCAGGGATGAAGAGGGGGAAGTAGGCGTTCTGGGCACCGGCGGCCTTGATGCGTGTGTCGATCTCGGCTTGGATGCGCTCCCAGATGGCGTAGCCCCATGGTCGGATGACCATGGTGCCGCGTACCGGTCCATTCTCCGCCAGTTCGGCCTTGGCTAGGACGTCTTGATACCAACGGGGAAAGTCGGTGTCTTGGGGGGTGAGGACGCTCTGCTTGGCCACGATGGGTGCTGCCTTCTCGTTCGTACGGACCAGGCCAACCTACCGAACCCACGGTGGAGCGCAGGTGAGCTCAGTCGAAGGCACCCGTAGAGCGGCCGGCCAGCTCGATCAGCGGCCTCCAGCCGATCACGGTGGCGCCGGCACTGCGAAGCGCCGAAGGCAGCGCGGCCTCGCGGGTCAGGATCCGTAGGTCGTCGACGCGCAGATCGGCATCGTCGGCGAACGCTCGCAGCTCGTCGGTGTCGGTTGCTGGATGGGTGACGATCTCAGTGACCCCATCGGCGAGACCGGCGAGGATCTCGGGCATTGCAGCTCGTAGTCCGACGCTGGTGGTGTCGATGACGGCATCGGGGACCACGATGCCCGCGTCCGCCGCCAGGCCACGAGCCGGGAAGCCGAGTCCCTCAGCAGCCGGCCCCGACAGCAGGCGCAGCGGTCGGTGGTACTCCTCGGCGAGCTCGAGGATGATGTCGAAGAACTCGGGCCGAGTCACGAGCGCTGACTGGTGCGAGGCGATGTGGGTGACATCGAAGCCCATGAGGATGGCTCGCTCGAGCTGGGCTCGGCACTCGCGCCGAACCTCGTCGAGGTCGGCGTGGTCGAGGGCGTCTTCGACGCTGCCGGCGAACCCACCGCCTCCGCCATGGAGCGAGGGAGCTTGGGTGACGGGCCCGTAGCGGAGTAACTCGTGCTCGGCGGTGATGGCCAGAGTGACGCCGACGTCGCCACCTCGGTGACGAGCAGCTGCCTCCCGGGCCCAGGGGCCCGGGACCAAGAGTGAAGCACTTGACGTCAGGCCCGACTCGAGTGCCTCCTCGACGCCGCGGTTGGCGGCATGACACAGCCCCAAGCCGTCGGCGGTGATGATCACGGCCTTGGCTGAGTCACCGAGTCCGAGCCGGCTGGTGAGCTCGGACATCAGCCCGACCGTCCGTCGAGGCTGGCATCCTGCTCAGCGGCGGCTGCGGCTAGTGACGCCCGGTGCTCGTCGAGGGCTGTGGTGAGCTCGACCGAGCTCGTGGCCAGAATACGTATGGCCAGGAGGGCGGCGTTCTCGGCGCCATTGATGGCAACGGTGGCTACGGGGACCCCCCGGGGCATCTGGACGATCGAGAGCAGCGAGTCCATGCCATCGAGGCGGGCCAGGGCCACAGGCACACCGATGACAGGGAGCGAGGTGACGGCGGCGAGCATGCCCGGCAGGTGTGCGGCACCCCCGGCACCGGCGATGAGCACCTTGAGGCCTCGGCGTTGAGCCTCTAGGCCATAGCGAAGCATGGCTTCGGGGGTTCGATGAGCGGAGACCACGTGAGTCTCGTGGGCAATGCCGAAGCGCTCGAGGGTCGTGGCTGCGGGTCGCATGGTGTCGAGATCCGAGCTCGACCCCATCACGATTCCGACCGTGGGTGTCTCGTCCATCAGGTTGCCACCTCCATCTCGGCCGGGACGGGTGTCCCGAGCGCCACGGCGGCAGACCATGCCGCCGAGCGCACTGTGTCCCCATCATCGCCCACCACAGTCACGTGGCCGAGTTTTCGGCCCGGCCGGGGGGACTTGCCATAGAGATGGACGTGAGCGTTGGCCTCTCCAAGCGCCATGCGAAGCGCCTCGTCGAGGTCGATCGGGTCATCGCCACCAAAGACATTGACCGAAGCGACGGCGGCGGCGGTGAGGGAGGTGGACCCGAGTGGCAGGTCGAGGACGGCGCGAAGGTGATTCTCAAATTGGCTGGTCACCGACCCATCCTGGGTCCAGTGGCCCGAGTTGTGGGGTCGCATCGCCAGTTCGTTGATCACGAGCCCCGACGCGGTGGCGAAGAGCTCGATCGCCATCACTCCAACGACGCCGATGAGCTCGGCGACCTGACGGCCTATCGCCTCGGCCTCGTCGGCCACCGTCGGATCGAGGACGCCAGGGAGGAGAACTTCCCGACACACCCCGTCGACCTGGGCGGTCTCGACGACCGGCCACGAGGCCATCTGCCCGTCGGGCCGGCGCACGACAAGGGCAGCGAGCTCATGGTCGATGGCCACTGCTTCTTCGATCAGGGCGGTGATGCCGGCCGTGTGCAGCTCGGCGATGGTGGTGTGCGCCTCGGGAGCGGCGTCGACCACAAACACCCCGCGACCGTCGTAGCCTCCCCGAGCCGCCTTGATCACCAACGGCCAGCCGAGCGCGTCGCCCAGGGCGACGGTATCGAATGCCTCGCCCGGCGCCACGATCCGGTGCGCTGGCATGGGGAGGTCAGCGGCTCCGAGTCGACGGCGCATCTCGGCCTTGTCGACGGCGTAGCGCAGAGCGGTCGTCGGGGGACGAACCACGACGCCTTCGGCCTCGAGTCGGGCCAGCAGGTCGAGGTCCACGAGTTCGTGGTCGAGGGTAAGCACATCGCAGCGGCTGGCGAGGACACGCAGGCCGGCCTCATCGGTGGCGCTGGCGATGACGACGTCAGTGCAGGTCTGGGCAGCACCGTCATCGGGAGACTCGGCGAGGACGGTGACGTCGATCCCGAGGGTGCTGGCATCCTCGAGCATCATGCGGGCGAGCTGGCCAGCCCCGATGACCCCGACCCTCATGATGTAATTCCGGTCACGGTGGGTTCCATGGGCACAAGGGTCACACGACGAAGGTACCGGGGCATCGACCGAATCGGCGACAGCCCGCCGAGACGGCAACCCGAACGATGCATGGGGTCGAGGCTAGCGTGAAGCCGTTCGTGCATCCGAGCGGAGTCGCCGCCGGAGTCGAGGAGGACAGTTGTGATCAGGATCGGAACGCTTATCGACGTTGAGAAGTCTGTGGCCGAGGCGGTCGACCAGGCCGCCGCCATCCGTGAGGCGGGATTTGATAGTGCCTGGGCCAACCAGATCTTTGGACACGATGCGCTGACCCTCCTGGCGGTCGTCGGAGCTCAAGTGCCCGAGATCGAGCTTGGCACCGCAGTGGTGCCGATCCACCCTCGGCACCCTCAGATGCTGGCCCAGCAGGCGCTCACGGTGCAGTCGGCCACGGGTGATCGCCTCTGCCTGGGTATCGGCGTGTCGCACCAGATGGTGGTTGAAGGGCTGTGGGGCTTTTCCTACGAACGCCCCGGTCGATACATGCGCGAGTACCTCGAGGCACTGATGCCGATGCTGCGAGGTGAGACGGCCATGGTGGCCGGCGAGGTCATCCAGTCCATCACCGTCGCCCCGCTCGACATCCCCGGTACGACTCCACCGCCGGTCCTCGTGGCCGCCTTGGCCCCCTACATGCTCAAGATCACCGGGGAGATAGCTGACGGCACGGTGACCTGGATGACGGGGATCTCGACCATCGCCGCGCACGTGGCCCCCAGGATCACCGAGGCGGCGGCAGCGGCTGGTCGCCCGGCGCCACGCGTCGTGGTCTCGCTCCCGGTGTGCATCACCGACGAGCCCGAGCGCGCTCGGGACGACATCAACACCGCCCTCTCGATCTATCCGACGCTGCCCTCGTATGCCGCCATGCTCGAGAAGGAGGGCGTGGAGCGACCGGCTGACATCTCGCTCGTCGGGACCGAGGAACAGGTGGCTGACGCCATCGGCCGCCTCGAGGAGGCGGGCGGCACCGAACTCGTCGCCGCCATCTCGGGCACCCCGGCCGAGCAGGAAGCGACCTTCGGGTTCCTCGGCTCGCTCACCAGCTGACCGAGCCCCTGCGACGGGCTCCGATGAGCCTCGAGCCGATGGACTGCGGACGGGAGCGCTATCGGCTGAGGCGGGTGTGCTTGAGCTCGTTGATGTCCGTTCGTGAGATGACCAGCTCGAGCAGGCTGGACACGATGGGAACCGAGGCGGCCGGATCTGTCCGGTCGGGGCCCTCCATGAGTCGAACGAAGGTGGCGTCGGCATCATCGACGATGAATGTCGGTACCCCGAACACGTCGAGATCATCGTGGTAGTGGGTCCATGCCTCGGCGATCACCGCACGAGGGCCGCCGGTGGCCACCTCGGCCCAGATCGGATCCGGGTCGATCCCCAATGCGGCAAGGATGGCATCGATCTGCTCGACGGTGGTCAGGGCGATGCTGTGCTCGTGGCGGGCGGCAAAAAGCGCCTCGTGCAGGTCGACGAAGCGATCGGGATCGGTGCTCTTTGCGGCCACCGACGCCTCAAGGGCCAAGAGCGCCGACGCCTGGGTCGGGTCGTCCCAGACGGCTGGGCTTCCGGCCTCCACGTGGCCCTGCGACAATGTATAGGGCGTGAATGTGACCGCGAGATCGAGGCCGGAGCGCAGGGCCGCAATGACATGGTCATGGACGTTCTTGGCGAATGGACAGCGGTAGTCATAGAGCAGGACGAACGGGGTCTCGGTGGCGATGGTCACCATGCCATTGTGCCAGTCGATGGTCCTGGCGTGCCCGTCAATGGCTCTCAGCGAGGTTGCGCAGGTCGACGCGCTCTGCGCCGTCGAACATCGGCGACCGTCACCGTGAACCCGAGCAGGCTGGCAATCACGAGCAACGGGATCGGTCCGATCAGTGCACACAAACCGAGCATCACCCAGCCGTAGATCTCGAGGCCAATGATGGTCACAATGGCGAAGACGGCGATGATCCTGGCGGAGCGCCACCAGAGCGACAGGCCGTTCACACGAGGACCCGATCAGGTCGACCAAGCCCGTGCCGTTGCGTCACACGACGCAGGCTGAGGCCCAGCAGAGCCCCGAGCAGGAGCCCTCCGGCGACGTCGCCGCCATGATGGGCGCCAACGCGCAGTCGGCTCCAGCCGACCGCTCCAGCGCCAGCGAGGGCGGCGATCTGCCCGGCGGTGGTGGCAGGCAGTGCCACTGCAGCGACGGTGGTGGCCAATGTATGGCCACTCGGGAAGCTTGGCGAGCTTGGTGTCCGGAGCACCATGGTGCTCGCCGTTCTGAGGGCCCCTGAGGTTGCGGCGGGAGTCGGTCGGGAACGACCGACGAGTCGCTTCAAGATGGTGTTGACGACGATGACTGCACTGCCGACCAGGGTCAGTTGTTCCGCAGCCACACGCACGGATCGCCGACCTCGCAGCGTCTCAATCAGCACCATCAGGGCCACCACAGCACCGTGGTCGGCCACGGCGGAGATACCGATCGCCACGGCATCGATCCCGGACGTCATCATCGAGGGTCGGGACCTGGTCATGGACTGATCTTGTCAGCCGTGGTGCAGCGATGCGATAAGAACGTTGCCGTGCTACCACCGCAACGAGAGCCCGCCCGCCTGCGCCGAATCGCCACCTGGTCGGGACTTCGCGCCGGGGATCGCGTCGAGGTCGATGACCCTCGGGCCACTCGCTCCACCTTTGAGTTCGTGGCACTGGTGGAAAATCTCGTGTCGGGGGACTCGTGGGTCGAGGTGGTGGGTGGCAAGCGCGGTGACCGCAAGCTCTGGAGCTTCCGGCCCGAGCAGATTTTCGCCCCCGGTGCGAAGGGGCGCGGCCCGTCGCTTGCTGCCGCCCCGCGGCTTGATCTCGATTAGGAGAACCCCTCCCGGGTGTGGTTAGGGTGGACGCAGGAGTCCGGAGTGATCTCCGGGCGATAAGCGATGGGGTGGACCATGGCGAACACGGCGGCGAAGAGCTCAGGCCTGAAGAGGTTCCTGCTCCATCACGAAATCTCCGACTATCCCACCGGTGGACGACGGATGGCCTACCTCGGCCTCGCGGTGCTGGCGACCATCACGCTGTACTACACGTATTACACGCAGACCGGCGTGACGCCTGAAATTCTGAGCTACTTCCACATGTCCTTCGGGTACTACGTCGGCATCGTGGTGGTGTCCAACGCCCTCGGTGCCTTCGCCTCATTGCCAGCCTCGAAGACCGACGCCCTCGGTCGGTCCAATGTGGTGATCTACGGCATCTTGATCATCGGCCTGATCGTGACCTTCGGCGTGACGAACTGCCATACACAACTTGAGTTCGCCATCGCGATCTCTGCTATCGGCATCGTCGAAGGGGCTGTCTTGGTGGCCACGCCGGCCCTCATCCGCGACTTCAGCCCCCAGATGGGCCGGGCCAGCGCCATGGGCTTTTGGACTGTGGGTCCGGTGGCCGGCAGCCTGCTGACCTCCGTCATCGCCTCGCACACCCTGAGCCACTTGCACACGTGGCAAAGTCAGTTCTGGATCTCGGGGATCTTCTCGCTCGCTGTGTTCGTTCTGTCGCTGCTGTTCTTGAAGGACCTGTCTCCGTCGGTGCGCGATCAGCTGATGGTCTCGGAGCGAGATAAGGCCCTTGTCGAGGCCAAGGCCCGGGGCGTGAGCACCGAGCGGCTCGCGGCCGCATCGGCGAGCCCATGGAAGCAGATCCTGTCGTGGGAGTTGGTCGGGTCCTCGCTCGGGATCTCCCTGCTTCTGCTGATCTACTTCGTGGCCTCGGCCTTCTTCACCATCTACTACGTGGTGACCTTCGTCCACCCGAGTGGCGTGCCCTATTCGACGGCCGATGCCAATAGCCTCAATCAGTGGTTCTGGGGAGCCGACATTGTGGCGCTGATCGTGGTCGGGTGGATCTCGGACAAGCTCCGGGTCCGCAAGCCCTTCATGCTCGCTGGAACCCTGCTGGCCATCGTCCTCACCATCATCTTCTTGACTCGGGCCTCGCACCCGTCCACCCCGTACTCGACCCTGGTGATCCTCGGTGTCCTGATGGCCACCGCCATCTCAATCGTTTACGCCCCGTGGATGGCCGGCTACACCGAGACGGTGGAAGCGAGGAACCCGGCCCTTGTGGCCACCGGGCTGGCCCTGTGGGGCTGGATCCTGCGGCTGGTGGTGGCGGTCTCGTTCATCTTCATGCCCATCGTGATCTCATCGGTCAACCCAGTCGTGAATAACCAGGCCGTGGCCACCGCCGCCATCTCGAATTGTGACCTTGCTCCGAAGACGAGCCTGCTCCCTGCCATTGCCGGACCGAGTGTCCCGGTCGGCCAGAGCGCTGCGACCTTCCAGGCACTCCACCCTGACTCGGTGGCCTTCGCTCAGAAGAATGCCGATCTCCTCAAGAAAGTCGTGGCCCATTATCGGATTATCGACGCGGCCAATGGGCCCAACCCGTCCCTCGCGCAATTGGGCGCCGCCGCTGCGGTGCTCGGCCCGGTCGATGCGGCCCGCCTGCTGGCGCTCAAGACTCAGTTCAACTCACTGGTGGCTCCCTATGCCTGCCAGCTGAACTATTTGTCGGCCCATGAGACTGCGCTGCTTGCCGCGTCGAAGGGGCTCAAGGACTCGCCAGGACAGTGGCAGACCTGGTTCTGGATCGACATCGCCGGCATGGTCGTCTTCCTGCCCTTCATCTTCTTGACCAAGGGCCGTTGGAGCCCGAAGCGGGCCAAGCAGGACCTCGACGAGCGCGAGTCGGCGGTGGCGGCGGAGCTCGCGGCGATGTCTGACACACCGACCAGCGACATCTCCTAACATCTTCGAGCACCCAATCTTTAGGAGTCGGTTCACTATGGATCACGTCGAGACGAACGTCGACAATTCGAGGTCACCACTACTGATCCCGTTCGCCATCCTGCTGCTGGTGGCCACGGTCGGTGGCGGTGCCACGATCTTCGCCCTGCTTCATCACGGCACCAATGGCACCAACGGCACTGGTGACAATGTTCCGGCGATGTCGAGCGTGGGACCCACCACGTTCGCCAAGGCCGGCCCGATGCCGGTGGGCGAGACCACGCTCCACCTCAAGAGCGGCGCCCCCATCGAGGTCTGGTACCCCGCCACGCCGGACAGCTACCACGGCACCGAGGGGACCTACAACGTTCTGAACTTCATCCCGAAGTCGATCCTCGACGCATTCCCCAAGCTAAACAATGACAGCGAGCCCTATCCGTCGGGCGGCATCCGCAATGTCGACGTGGCCGACGGCCGCCACCCGCTGGTGCTCTTTAGCCACGGCTTCACCGGCTTCGACGTCCAGTCGACCTTCCTCACCGCCCACCTCGCCTCGTGGGGCTTCATCGTCGCCGCCCCTGAGCACACCGATCGTGACCTCAACGGCGTACTGGGCAAATTCCTCACCGGGACGGCCATCGGCGGCACCATGGTGAGCCACGACGTGGCCGACCTCGGCCAGACGATCACCCTCATGGGCCAGCAGGGCACTGACTCCTCCTCGCGTTTCGACGGGCACATCGACATGACTCGCATCGGGGCGGTTGGGCACTCAGCCGGTGGATCGGCGGTCGAGAAGCTTGCCGTGGCCGACAAGCGGGTTGACACCTTCATCGGCCTCGCCGGTGCGTCGTACGGCGCCTTCGGTCAGACGTCGAGTGGTGCTGGCAACGCCGTGCCCTCTGTTCCCGGGATGATCGAGTACGGGACCTTGGACGGTGTGGTCAAGCCTAAGAGCATGTCCAGCGCCTACAACGCCCTCAAGCAGCCGAAGCGACTGATCGCCCTGTCGAACTCAGGCCACCTCGTCTTCTCCGACATCTGCAAGCTGGCGCCGAAGACCGGTGGGCTGATCGGATCCGCCGAGGGTGCCGGCCTCCCTGTGCCCGACGCACTCAAGAAACTGGGCTCTGATGGCTGCTCGGCTCCGTCGATGTCGGTGACCGAGGCGTGGCCAGCGATCCGACAGAGCGTGACGGCCCAACTGCGTTGGACACTCGGTTTTGACACGTCGCAGGCGGGACTCGAGGGCCTCGAGGCAGCCTTCAACGGCATCGTGGCGCAGAACACCACGGCCAACTCGGTGAGTGGACCTGTCCGCTGATCAGCGGCTGGGGTCGAGCAGAATCTTGAACACCCCGTCGTCTCGACGGTCGAACCGCTCATAGGCTTCAGGAGCCTCGGAGAGGCCGAGGTGGTGGGTGACTACGTCACCGAGGTCGAGCACGCCTGAGGACACGAGCGGCACCAGATTGGCCCATGTCGACGGGATGGCGGCAAACGCGGCTCGGAACGAGAGTGCCTTGAAGAAGGCCGAGGCCATCGGGAACGGGAAGTCCATCTCGATGTTGACACCGACCATCGAGATCCGACCCCTCGCGGCCACCGAGCTGATGGCGTCGGTGACCGTCTCTCTGAGCCCCACCGCCTCGATGGCGGCATTCACCCCAGCACCCTGAGTGGCCTCGAGCACGGCGACCGCCCCAAGTCCGCCCGTCGCATCGATCGGTTCCGCTCCCATGGCCTCTGCCCGGGCCAGGCGCTCAGGGACCATGTCGACTGCCAGGATCCTGCTTGGGCCGTAGAGCTGAACGGCAGCCAGCGCCATGATCCCGACCGGACCCATCCCGAAGATGGCGACAGTGTCGCCGGGCTCGATGGCGGCCATCTGTGCCCCGAGAAAGCCGGTGGGAAGGATGTCGGTGAGCAGCACGGCGCTCTCGACGCTGATGCCCTCGGGCACTGTCATGGTGAACAGGTCGGCGGCCGGGACGCTGAGGTATTCGGCCTGACCGCCGTCGATCTGGCCCGTGGTGCCGAAGGCGACGGGTCCGCCATTGGGGCACGTGATGGGGTCACCGTGGCGACAGGCCCGACATCGTCCGCAGCCGACCACGGCCGAGACCAAGACGCGATCGCCCACCATCCGCTCGCGAACATCAGGGCCGACCTCAACGATGGTCCCGACAACCTCATGGCCGGGGTGGAGTCCCCCCGGAGGGAGGGCCCCGTGATACAGATGGAGATCGGAGCCACAGATGCCGGTGGCCTCGACAGCGATGATCGCACCGTCGGGTCCGAGAAGTCTCGGGTCGGGGACGTCAATGACCTCGACACAGCGTTCGGCGGCGATGGTGACGGCTCTCATTGGCTGACCCTACCGCCGGGCCTGACGGACCGAAGGGCATTGGCTGGGGCGAAGGTGGGCGCCGATCACTAGTGTCGGTCCCGTCGTCACGCCGGCGGCGCCAGAGGCAGGGGATTGATCATGAAGGCAGCGGTGTACTACGCGAATGGCGGTCCAGAGGTCTTCGTCTTCGAAGAGGTGGCTGACCCGGTGGCTGGGCCAGGAGAGGTCCTGATCGATGTCGAGGCAGTGAGCATCGAAGGCGGTGACACGCTCAATCGCCTTGGAGGCGAACTCACCGCCATGCCGCACATCGTCGGCTACCAGGCGGCGGGGACCATCAGCGAAGTCGGCGAGGGCGTGGTCGGCCTGGTGGTTGGTGACCGTGTGGTGAGCACCTCGACTGACGGATCGCACGCGGAGCGCCGGGTGGCGGGGGAGGCATTCTGCTGGAAGATCCCCGAGGGACTCTCCACCGAGGTGGCCGCCGCTATTCCGGTGGCCTTTGGCACGGCACATGATTGTCTCTTCGAGTTCGGCCGCCTTCAGGCCGGCGAAATCGTGCTCGTCCAGGCTGGTGCTTCCGGGGTTGGGATTGCTGCGATCCAGATGGCCAAGCGAGCAGGGGCCACGGTCCTGGCCACTGCGTCGAGCGATGAGCGCCTCGAACGCCTCGAAGCGTTCGGCCTCGACCATGGCATCAACTACGTGGTCGACGACTTCGTCGAGGCGGTGCGTGACCTCACCGGCGGCCGGGGTGCCGACGTGATCGTCGACTCGGTGGGCGGCCCCACGCTCCAGAAGAGTCTCCATGCTCTGGCCTACCGAGGGCGCTGCTTGACCTTCGGCGACGCGGGTCGGGCCGGAGGGTTGCCACTCGACATCTCGATGCTGAGGGGCAATAACCAGTCGCTGACGGGATACTTCCTCGGGGCTGAGCTCTTCCTCGGAACCAGGGCCCACGCCATGGTGGCCGGCATTATTGACGACGTGGCGGCCGGTGAGCTCGATGTCGTCATCGACAGGCGGTTCGCCCTGGCCGACGCCGCAGAGGCGCATGCCTATATCGAGGATCGCTTGGCCTTCGGTCGGGTGCTGCTGATCCCGTAGCGCGATTGGATCGCTGGTCCGCCGCGCCGGAAGGCTCAGGCTGCGGCGACGTTCCCGGCCAAGGTCCACGCCACGAGCGCGTTGGCATGTCCGTGACCGAGTCCGTGCTCCTCCTTGAGGAAGGTGACGATCAGCATGTGCTTCTCGAGGCCGCATCCGGCGATCACGGTCTGCCACTCGGCGATGGACCTGCCGTACTTCTTCTCGATCGACGGGAAGTAGGAGGCCGGCCCCTGCTTGGGCCAGGGTGGGCGCTGCTCATTCATGGATGCTCCTGGGGGACGTGTTGCGGGTGGATCCGCCTGGTCGGTATTTTTCGCAAGCATCGTACTCAGGGGTCTGCACCCGCATTGGTTGACTCCTAACTTTGCGAGTACAGCCTCGCAGGAAGCGGAAGGGGAACCATGCCGAAGGCATTTCCAGCAGAGTTCCGAGCCGACGCGGTGGCCAGGGCGAGGAAGCGAGAGGTGCCGAGACGCCAGCTCGCCCAGGACTTCCATGATCTCCGAGTCCCGTCTGCACCGATGGGTCCGCTAGGTCGAGATCGACGACGGCGTCCAAGAAGGCGTCTCGACGTCTGATCGAGATGAGCTGAGAGAGCTGCGCAAGCGAAACAAGCTCCTCGAGCAGGAGATCGAAATCCTGCGCCGAGCCGCTGCTTGATCTCGCTCGAGGGGGCACTCCCAAAATGAAGTTCCCGCTGGTCCGTGAACTCGCCGCCGAGGGTGTTCCCGTCGCGGTGACCTGTCGGGTGTTGGGCTTGCGCAAAGCCACGCCTATTTCAAGTGGCTGGCCGACCCGTTGAGCCAGCGTGACGTTGATGACGCACATCTGAACGACGTGGCCATCGACGTCCATTCCGACGATCCGCCTTCGGCTTGTCCTTCATCACCGATGAGCTCAAGGAGAGGTGCTTGTCGTGCTCGGAGAACCGGGTCTGGCGGCTCTGCTCCGCCCAGCGGCTCTGGTCGAACCACGCCAAGAAGCGGGGGCCCAACCGTGGTCCCGAACCTCCGGACCATGACGACCTCGTTGAGCGGGAGTTCACGGCGACCAGGCCTAACGAGCTCTGGATCACCGACATCACCGAACACCACGCGGCTAGGGGCAAGCTCTATGCCTGTCTGATCCAAGATGTCTTCTCCAAGCGCATCGTCGGCTACTCAATCGGACCGAGGATGCCAGTGGCATTGGCGGTTACGGCGCTCAAGAACGCCATCGAGCTGCGCTCGCCGAAGGGAACGGTGGTTCACTCGGACCGAGGATCTCAATTTCGGTCCAACGCCTTTCTCTCGACCCTTATGTGCAATGGCCTGGTCGGTTCCGTGGGGCGGGTCGGAGCCTGCGGTGATAGCGCCGCCATGGAGTCGTTCAACTCGCAGCTGCAGAAGACTGTGCTCGACCAACGCCGCTGGAGAACGAGCGAGGAGCTCCGCCTGGCGATCGTGGCCTGGATCGAGACGACGCACCACCGCCGGCGCCGTCAGCGATAGCTCGGCAAGCTCACACCGATCGAATATGAGACCACCGACAGCGCTGCCAACGCAGCGTGAGTCACGCAACCGAATGAGTCAACTGAAGTTGGGGCAGACCTGCCGGCTGTATTGAGTTGCTAGGCAGTTCGATCTACTTGCGGTGGCGGCGCTCAGTCGCTCCCTAGCTATTCGGCATTTCCTCGAACTAAGAAAACTTCGTGACCCCGCTTCACCTGCTGCTGGAAGCCTCTAGATGCCTCCCAAAAAGCTTCGCTGCTTCCTGGGTCGAGGCGGTCGTGGAGTTCAATGCCGATGAGGTCAACGCTGTCGATCCAAGGGTCGCAATCCTCAAAGACGTGCCGTTCGCCACCTTCGATGTCAACTTTCAATATGTCCACGCGGTCGATGCCGTGTTCATCGATGAGGCTCTTCAGGGATCGGGCAGCGATTGTTCCTGCTGAGGTTTGGCCAGTTTCTTTAACGCGAAAGGCCCAATCTCCTTTTCCAGGATCCTCGAGGGCTACGAGGCAATCTGCACTCCAGAGTGCAGCTTGAACTGGTCGGATGTTGGGAATGATGCTCGTGTTGCGCACCAACTGAGAGAAGTTGTTCGGTTCAGGTTCAAGGGCAATGACCATTGCAGTTGGAAACTTACGCGCGAAGTAGATTGAGGCGTATCCCACGTTCGCACCCGCGTCGATAACCCAGCGGGGTTTACGTGCTGGTTCGAACGGAAGTTCCCAAGTCTCTGCGCCGAAGATCTCAAGGAGGACTTCTCGATCGGTAGACTGGCCCCGCACCTCAACCTCGTCACCGGTGGCACGGATCTTTACGATTGCTACTCCAGGCTTTCGACGACTCGATATGAGTAGACGCAGTGGTGCAGGCGAAGTCGAAAGGGCAAAGTAGGCCCGAACTCTCCTAAGGAGCCCCTCTATCCGTCGATAAAGGAGCACACCACCACCGTAACAGGTATCCGGTTTTGAAGTCGGATGCAGGGACATTCGTCGAGGTACCACCGGGTGGTGTCACTTGGACGCCAGCATCCTCCACACTGCGACGATTGAATCGTCGGACTATTCCGGAGGCAGGTCACCCCGAAGTCTCCGGGAAATTCAGGTCGATTCAGCCACGAAGTAGGGGACGATCCACCTCCGAAGGTTGAACAGAGCCTTCATGGTCATGTCAGCACCACTGTGAGGGTTGTCCCGGTACTCCTCCTCCCATTCCCGCCAAGCGGCCTCAACGAAACCCTGGAAAACATCATGCTTCGATTCGTGGGAGTGACGAAGCGTTTCGAACTCGAAGGGCTCGGGTGGTGGGACCTTCGAGTCGGCGGCAGCCTTCACTGCCGTAAGCCAGGCTTCTGCATCCTCCTTCTCGACGAACGTGTGTCGGCGGCGCACGGGAGGGTTCTTCGAGACCGTGGCTCGAGCCTGCCGACCACCTATGACCTCGTGGACGCCCCCTTGGTTGGGGCGGCCCATCAGGCAGCACCCACCATGTAGCGGTCCAGCAGTTGCTGCTGGCGCTCGTAGAGGGTTTCCATCCGGTCAAGAGCAGCCTGGAGGTCCTCTAGGCGAGTCCTTGCCGCAGCGAGCTCCGCCTCCACCTCATGCACCCTGCCGGCCATCTCTCGGGGCGACGCCGAGTCTGGGGTGCACATGCCGAGCTCGACCAGAGACGACAGTGGGATCTCCCACGTGCACCAGCTCTCGCCCGGAGCACGTCTACGGGCGTGGGGCAACTCCGGGCGCCGGAGGCGCCTTCGTACGGTGCTGACGTTCACCCCACGGGCAACTGCTGCCTCTGAGGGCGTGAGCCAGGTTCCTGCTGCCATGCTGATCCCTTTTGGTCGCTAAAGAGTTTCACCCCGTGCGAGACCAACACCACGCCATTCGCTACCAGGGCGAAAAAACGACGCACGGTGCCCAGGCCGGCGCCCTTGTGGTCCTGTGCGTCACCTGAGCGCGGGTGATCAACAGAATCGTTTTCGCTCCTGCATCAGGGTTTCCAGCGGTTACGCGTGAATAGGCATGAGGCACGTCACACCAACCAATACGCGACCAATACTCTTTTTCGAAGATCAGGGTCGGGACGCAAAAATCGGCTAGGGCCGAAGATTTTTCTCCCCAACCCTGGCCGATTTGGAGCGGGTGACGGGGATCGAACCCGCATAGCCAGCTTGGAAGGCTGGAGCTCTGCCATTGAGCTACACCCGCAAGGGTACGAAGGCGCAAGTCCTTCAGTCGAAGAGTCTACGGGTTCTGAGAGGTCACCTCCGGCGTGACAGAGACGGTACGGTCAGAGGCATGGACGAGGCCCCCGAAGAAACCCTCTACGACCGGGTCGGCGGGCTGGCGTTCTTCGTCGACCTCGTCAGCCGCTTCTATGAGGGAGTCTCGGACGACGAGTTCCTCGGTCCGATGTATCCCGAGGAGGATCACGGCCCGGCTATCGAGCGTCTGGCGCTCTTCCTCGCCCAGTACTGGGGCGGCCCGCCGACCTATTCAGAGTTGCGTGGTCACCCTCGCCTGCGGATGCGGCACGATCCCTACAAGATCACCAAGAAGGCCCGGGACGCCTGGCTGGGGTTGATGCTCGGTGCCGTCGACGAGATGGAGATGGACCCTGCGGACCGAGCCGACCTCGTGGCCTACCTCGATCTCGCCGCCCACCAGCTGCGCAACCGCTGAGTCCCTCGGAGCAGCTCAGGCCTCGAACACCGGGGGTCGCTTGGCCCGACGAGCTCGGATGGCTTCTTCGAAGTTCTGGGTGGTGAGCCGGATGAACAGCTGACCCAAGCCTTCGGCCTCCATGTGGCCTTCGAGGCTTGAAGCATTGAGGCTGGTCCACAGCGACCGCTTCGTCATCTCGACCCCGGCGTGACTGAACCCCTTGATCCTCATCGCCATCTCGATGCAGGTGTCCATGAGCTGCTCGGGAGAGGTGACGCTCGAGACCAGGCCGATACGTTCGGCCTCCGAGGCATCGACGTCGCGCCCGGTGAGCATGATCTCGGCGGCCCGGCTCTGGCCGATGGCCCGAGGGAGTAAGTAGCTCAGGCCGAGCTCTGAGGCGGTCAGTCCGTTGTTGATCCCAGCGGCGCGGAAGTAGGCGTCGGTCGAGGCGACTCGGATGTCGGCCGACAGCGACAGACAGAAGCCACCGCCGATGGCGGCTCCGTTGATGGCCGCGATCACCGGCTGGTTCATCCGCCGGAGCGCATGCGTGACCTCTTCGAGCAGGCCCATCGACCTGCGGGCGATCGACGGCAGACCGAGATTGTCGATGTGAGGGATGGTGCCGGGATCTTCGAGGTCCGCACCCGAGCAGAAGCCCGCCCCGGTGCCGGTCAAGATGACGACCCGGACCGAGTTGTCGACGCTGAGCTCCTCGATCAGCTCTCGGAGCGGAACCATGACGTCGAACGCCATGGCGTTCATCCGCTCAGGTCGGTTGAGCCTGATGACGGCGATTGCTTCATCCGGGCGTTCGACGATGACGAACGACATGGGTTCCCCTCTCAGAAGTCCTCGACGGGACCCTAGCCCCGGAGTTCAGTGGTGCCGATGGGTGCCCGTGTGCTCCTGCTGGCGGGCCAACCAGAGGAGCCTGGCAGCTCGAGCGTCCCAGTCGTAGACCACGCAGGTGCGGGCGAAGCGGTCGTGCCATCCCCGGTGATCAATCCGCAGGACGATGCCGAGCAGGCCAAGGCCAGCGGGAAGGATCGAGAGTGGCAGGGTGATGGTGCGAATGATGGCGGCCCGGCCACTGATGGGAGCACCCTGGGTGGTGACCACCCTCAGGCCGAAGATGGCCATGCCAAGGGTCTTGCCTCCCAGGGCCCACTGGTACGTGAAGTAGAGAAAGAACCAGACCACGACGGCGACATCAGTCAGGATCCGCCACCCGTGGTAGAGGCTGACTGAGTGACTCAAGATCAAGGTCAGAGCCACCGACACCATCCCGAGCACGATGAGCAGTGAGGCCCAGGCGAGTCCGATGTCGGCGGCGAATGCGGCAAGTCTCGAGATCCCACCGGCGTAGTTGCCCTGTCGGGACGTGGCATTGATGCCGGAAGTCATGGGGAGGCCTCGTCGGGAGCGGGTCCAGCGGTGAGGGCTGCGGGAAGGAGAAGCGGCGGGCCGGCCGGAAGCTCACCCTTGCGACGAAGGATGCGATTGACCCAACGGTTGGTGAAGTCGTCGAGGCCGACGCCCTGACTGCGGATCAGGTCGAGACCCTCGGTGAGCACGCTGGTGGTGGATCGGGCGATGATCGATCCGAGCTCGGTGCGGCTGACGAGGGCATCGACGTCGACCCGATCGATGAGGTCCTCGATCGAGACTCGCTCGAGCAGCGCGTCGAGGTCGATCCGAGCCACCAGGGCATCGACGTCGATCCGGTCAACGATCGCCTGAACGTCGACCCGTTCGATGATCTTGGCCACATCGACCCGATCCACGAGCGCATCGACGTCCACGCGCTCGACAATGGCCTCTACGTCGACGGCCTCCATCATGGCGTCGACATCCACCGATGCCACGATCGCATCGACATCGATCCGTTCGGCCAGGGCGTCGAGGTCGACGCGATCCATGAGCTCGTCGATATCGATCTGACGCATGAGGGCGTTCACGTCGAGGGCTGACACGACCCGGCGGACAACCTGCTCGGCGATACCCTGGGCCAACTTGTCGAGGCCGCGTGGGTTGGTGCTCACGAGGTGCGTGCTCGTTGGATCAGGTGCTCCATGGTCCCGATCATGCCACTGGGCCTCACCCGGCGGTGGTTCGACGCCTCCGACGGCTGGCCTGGCGAAGGCCAGTACCGGTCACGATCAGTATCAGTGCCGCCCCCAGAGGCAACCGCATGCCGGTCTGCGCCAGCTCGGGCTGGGCTGTCTCGGGCAGGGCGATCTCGATGGCGATCGGGTCGCTCGAGTGATTTAGCACCGCAGTGCAGTGCAGACCGGTGTCCTTGATGTAGCCCGGTGGGGCACTGATCTCGGCCATGCACCAAGCGTGGCCGATGGGCACAGAGAATGTCAGGTGCCCGGACTCGTCACTGATCCCGATAGCGAAGAGAGCCATGTCCGCCGGCACGCGGAGCCAGTCCGGGACCAATGGCCCGATGAAGCCGGCCGGCAGACTGCCGACCACGAAGAGGGCGTAGCTCGCTCCGGGGATCCCAGTGCCCGGCTGTCTGGCGTTGAACTTGAACCCTTGGACGGTCACGAGTCGATCGTCTCGGCCATGGCGACCGTGCGATCGGATCTCGAGGTGTCGGTGTTCAGCACGGCGGTGCAGTGGAGACCCGTATCGAGGATGAAGCCGGCCGGAGCGCTCCGCTCCGCGAGACACCAGGCGTGTCCGGCGGGGATGACGAAGCTCAGGTGGCCGTCGGGCCCTGAGGTCCCGCTGGCAAACCAGCTAAGGCCAGGGTGGACGGGTGCCGAGGGATCGGGAATGGGGGTGGCGGCAGGGAAGGGGGCTTGGGCGTAGAGGTCGTAGGTAGCTCCGGGAACACCGGTGCCGGGCTCGGCGGCATTGGTCTTGTCGACGATGAGCGAGATCATCTGGGCTGCGTCGGCCACCTCGATGGTCGCCGTGGTCGGTGGCGAGGCCGTGGTTCCAGTCAGAACGTCAGTGCAGTGGGCCGATGGGTCGGCCACGTAGCCCGAGGGAGGTTGGTGCTCGATCACGCAGTAGGCGTAGTCGGGCAGTTGGAGCGCGAACGTGGCGAGTCCATCGTGGTGGCCTGTGGCGCGATCGACCCAGGTGCCGCCGGAGAGCTCGTGGGCCGAGACTGGTGGCGTTGGATGGTCGGGACCGGTTCCGTGGTCCATGCGATAGAGGTCGAAGACTGCCCCGGGGACACCAATGGTGGGTGCGGCCGCATCGACCTTTCGGGCTCGGATCTCGACCCACCGGCCTGGGTCCTCCACGGTGATCGGGATTGGTGTCGCCGAGCTCGCAGCGGTGAAGCACCCCGATCCTCCGGTGTCGAGGCCCACAGGGGCGATGGTCTCGGCCCAGCAATAGGGTCGGTCGGCGATGAGAAGCGACTCGGTGGTGCAGGTTCCGTCGGTGCCGGTGACACATGAGGTGACCGGTGCCCCCGCTGGCGTGGAGACGACAAAGGTGGCTCCCGAAAGGATGGCCCGGGTCGGATCCACGTTGCCGGTGGCGACCTTGAGAAAGGACTGCGGGACGAGCGGCGGGTCTCGGAACGTCACGGATCCTGCTTGGCCGGGCCCAAGATCGAGAATGACCACACTCGATGGGTCGAGGGCATAGCCGGGTGGCGGCGAGATCTCCTCGATGCGGTAGCGACCGGGCAGGAGATTGACGCCGTCGTTGCCCGATGGACGGCACGAGCCGTCGGCTCCGGTGGTGCAGGTGCCGAGGTCGGTGGGGAACGTGCCGTCGTTCGCTTGGTCATAGCGAACAGAGAGCACCGCACCGCTGAGCGCTTCGCCGGTGGCCGTCGAGGTCTTGTGCAGGTCGAGGGTGGCCGGCTCGATGTTGTCGCCATTGACGCCGGTGAACGAGACCAGCGTGTCGGCACCGGCGGTCACGACGGCCGTCTGGTCCGGAGCCATCAGGTAGCCCGGCGGAGCGACCGACTCGTGCACGGTATAGGTCCCGGGTGGAATCGGCGCAGAAGGACCAGCCGAGCCCTTCTCGTCGGTGACCACCGTGGCCAGCACGTTCGAGCCGGAGAGGATCTGGAACTGGGCCTCAGCGATCCCGAAGTAGGCGGTGTCGTCACCGCTCTTGAGAACCGAGATGGTGCCGGTCGTCGGTGGGGGCGCCTGCGAGCTGAAGGTGGCACTGGCCGCCTGATAGATCGGCGAGCTCCCCGCGGCGATGGTCTGGGCGGAGGTCAGATACGCGGTGGGTCGGAAGAATTCGAGCGTGGGTCGGCCGACCCGCGCCAGCGACGTCACCGTCACGGAGACCGGACCCGACCCCGAGGCCGTGATGGGTTGGTCGAGCCGACCATTGGCGTCAGTGGCCCCGAGGGCGCTCGTCGCACCGCCGGTTCCGTCGAAGGTGGCATTGCTCAGCCCAACGAGGACGGTGACACCGCTCACCGGGTTGCCAGACCCGGGAAACACGGCTCGGGTGCGGATGGTGGCGGTCGTGGTGAAGGTGACCCCACCGCCGACCAGTGTGACCGCCAACCCGGGTGGCCCGGTTGCTCCCGACGCGGCGACCATCCAGGTCAGCAGTTGGGTGTAGGCGGCCTGAACGCCGGAGTCCATCGTCCCGGTTGCGGCGTGCCAGATGGCGGCGTCATAGAGCAGCTTGCCGGCGACTGCGGCTTGGTCGGCGGTGAACTGGCCGGCGGCGCCATTCCAGAAGCCCTGCACGGTGGCCGTGGAGTACGCATAGCCGAGTGGCCCCATGAGGCTGGCGTCTGCACCGGCCGGTGGGCCCGAGAGCTGGTAGGCGTAACTCGGCGAGGGATAGGCCGAGCCGGAGCCCGGTCGCTCGGCGCAGAAGCCCCAGCCATCAGGGGTGGGGAATCCCAGGCCATAAGACCCCCAGTACGTGTTCATTCCATTGTAGGTACCGCAGTAGCCCCGATAGGGGCTCGGGGGGAGCCCTGCGCTGCAGGGGGCTGGGCCATCACCGGGTGCCGCCGATGCTCGGCGGGACCCTTCTCCGATGGTCGCGAGTCCAACGACAGCCACAACGACGGCGAGCCACGTGATGATTCGGCGATGAAAGAATGTCGACCATGTTCGCATCTCCACACGATAGGACTCGCTGTCGAAGCGGTGGGGGAGGTTGGTTCGCCGGGCAACCAAGGTGCACCGATAGCGTGGTCAACCATGGGCTTGAGTCAGCGACAGCTCGGAGCGGGCGAGCAGGTGGTGGTGGAGGTGCACCGAGGTCGCGGACGGCTGGTCGTCCCGTCCCTCGCTGTCCTCGTGGCCGTTGGTTCCTCTGCTTCGTGCCTGGTGATCGCTGGCCGACCGACGGCGACCGGTGCCGGGACGTTGCGCATCGTTGCCTGGCTGACGGGAGGCCTCGCTGGCGTGGCACTGATCTGGCTGCTGGGGCGATTCGCGGCGTGGCGGGCGGAGACGGTGACGGTGACGTCGGCGCGTCTGGTGCTCTCCCGGGGCGTATTGCGCCGGAACATCGATCAGGTCCACCTGGCTCGAGTGGTTGAGGTGCACGTCGTCCAGCGGCTTCGCCAGCGACTCACCCGACGGGGCGACGTGGTGCTCGAGCTTGTCGACGGGGCTGCGGTGGTCGTCGAGGCTCTGCGCCAACCTGAGGTCTTTCAACGGGTGCTCCAGCGACAGATTGAGGCGAGTGATGGAGCAGAAGCGAGTGTCGGTGACAGAAGGATGCCCAGTGCATCGAGAGCGCTGGTGGTGACCGAGTTCGATCCGACACCTCCGAGGGGGACCCCGTCGGTGAGCGCATCTGCATCGACCGCTTCGTTGATCCGGCTCGACGAGATTGACCGCCTCGAGGCGGAGGGGTCGCTCGAACCGATCGAGGCCGCTCGTCGCCGAGCTGAGATCAGAGGCGAACGAGCCTGACGCCCCCCGCAGGCCGAGTACCGTGGGCGCCGTGACGCAGACCCGATATCGATGCACAGCGTGCGGGAACCTGACCCGCTTCGATGTGGTGACCACCTCTACCGTGAAGGCCTTCCATCACTACACGGTGGGCGGCGATCTTGAGATCGAGGAGACCGAGACCGTCTCGGAGTCAGTCGACGCGGTGACGTGTCGGTGGTGTGGCCACGGTCGCGGCGTCGAGGTGGTCGACGGCTCGCTCGACACCGCATCCGACACCCCGCCGTCTGACGCAGCGGGGTGAGCAGCGAGGGCCGCCTCAGCCCGGCCGAGGCGGCCGAGGTCCTGCGACGGTCCCAGCCCATCCCCACTGATCGAGGAGCTTCGCCGGTCCCGGTGTCGGCGATCACGGGTCGTCGCCTCTCGGGCGGCTCGGCCTCGGTGCTCTCAGTCCCGGTGGTTGAGCCGACACTCCTTCTTTTTCTCTCCGCCACCTGCGGTGGCTGCCTCGATCTCTTCGCCGCAGCGCAACCCGGGTCGGGCGAGCTGGCAGAGACGGGTGTCCGGGTCGTGGTCATCGTGCGCCAGGCCGACCCAGCTCTCTTCGATCTGATTGGCGATGCGGAGGCAGCAGTGTCACCTGATGCTTGGACGCAGTACCAGGTGAGCGGTCCCCCCTTCTTCTCACTGGTCCTGCCCGGTCGATCTTCCGTGGCCATCGAAGGGGTGGCATGGGGAGCAGAGGCGGTGGCCCTCAGCGTGGCTCGAGCCCTCGGTGGAGACTTCGCTCTCGAGGTCCCGAGACTTGAGGGCCCCTGAGGTGGATCTCGATCAGATGATGAAGTTCGATGGTGTGTCACAGGCCTCGCGCATGCTGAGATCCATGCCCGGCGAGTTGGCCGGTGTGGCGAGCAGAGAGAGAGCAACACCATGGATGAGCAGATCACCATCGACTGTGGAACGTGCACCGGACGAGCGCTCAATGCCTGCGGGGATTGCGTGGTCACCTTCATCATGGAGCGGGACCCTGACGACGCTCTCATCATCGACGTCGCTGAGGCTCGGGCCGTACGACGTCTCGGCCTCGCAGGCCTGGTCCCACCACTGCGCTACGAGCGCGATGCCACTGGCGACGCCACCGGCTGAATGGGACGTGGCGTGAGTCGACGCCACCTCCTGGTCACCAATGACTTCCCTCCCAAGGTCGGGGGTATCCAGAGTTATCTCTGGGAGCTTTGGAGTCGACTCGATCCGTCGACCTTCAGCGTGCTGACTGCCACATCGGACCCCCGTGCGAGCGAGTTCGACGCCGAACAGATGGCTCGAGGGATGGAGATCTCTCGGGTGCCGGGGAGAATTCTGTACCTTCCGACCCCTCGCAACCGCCGGGTGGTGACCTCCCACATCGATCGCACGGGTGCCGACCTCGTCATCTTCGACCCGGTGGTGCCGCTCGGCCTGCTCGCCCGAGGATGCGGTGTGCCAGCGGTCCAACTGCTTCATGGGGCCGAGGTGGCCATTCCTGGTCGGCTGCCCCTGGCCTCGACCACCATCCGGAGAGCGCTCGGATCCGCCGCCGGGGTCATCGCGGCAGGCCCCTATCCCGAGGCCGAGGCACGACGTGCGGCCAGCGGGGTGCTGCCACCGGTACTCCAGGTCCCTCCCGGAGTGGATTGTGCACGCTTCGTCCCTCTTGATCACGCCAGTCGGCGAGCCGCCCGGGACCGCCTTGGCCTGCCGACTGAGGGACCGCTCGTCGTCAGTATCAGCCGACTTGTGCCGCGCAAGGGGTTCGACACGCTCATCGAGGCAGCCGCCCTCCTCGGGCACAAGCAGCACGATCTGACGGTGGCCATCGGTGGGACGGGCCGAGATCAGGGCCGGCTTGAGCGGCTGATCGAGCGACGACGGGCTCCGGTGCGGATGCTCGGCCGGGTGGCCGATGAGGATCTCGCCGACCTTGTCGGCGCTGCTGACATCTTCGTCATGGCCTGTCGGACCCGATGGGGTGGGCTCGAGCAGGAGGGGTTCGGCATCGTGTTCCTCGAAGCCGCAGCCGCCGGGATTCCGCAGATCGCGGGGAGGTCGGGCGGGTCCGAGAATGCGGTGGTCCACGGGGAGACGGGACTCGTCCTTGACCGCCCCGATGATCCGGCGGAGCTCGCAGCGGCGATCGAGGAGCTCCTTGGCGACGAGGCCCGACGGGCGGTCATGGGTGAGGTAGGCCGGGCACGAGCGGTGGCATCCTTCGATTACGACGTCCTCGCCCGTAGGCTGGCGAGTGCGCTTGAAGCAGGGTGGCCTGACATTGCGCCACAGCGATGAGACACTGGGACGATACGGAGGTGCTGGCATGACAGATCAGACGACAGAGAGGATCGTCGTCGGATCGTCGCCAGCGGTCACCTATGAGGTGGCGGCCGACATTGAGCGCTACCCCGACTGGGTCACCGACATCAAGCAGGTGACGGTCGATGAGCGAGACGGCCTCGGCCGAGCACGACTCGTGACCTTCCGGACGGTAGCCTTCGGTCGCTCGACGACCTACACACTCGAATATGACTACGACCAGGCTCCGAGTGAGCTCGGCTGGAGACTCATCAAGGGTGATCTGACGACGGTCCTTGACGGCAGCTATGCGTTCGCTGCCGTAGATGGAGGAACCGAAGTCACCTACCACCTCGAGGCTGAACTCAAGGTGCCGATTCCCGGGTTCGTCAAGACTCGGGCTCAGGGTCGAATTCAGACCACGGCGCTGCGTGAGCTCAAGGCGAGGGTGGAGTCGATCGGGTGAGGACTGCGACTTCGGGGCTGTGCCTCGGGGTTGATGTCGGCGGGACAAAGATCCTCGCCATCGCCTGCGACCAAAGCGGTTCTGAGATCGCCAGCAGCCAGGTCCCCTCTCCTCAAGGAGTGATCCCCGACGGTGGTATGGCGCTGGCCGATGCCGTGGCCCGAGTTATCGACGACGTGGCAACGCAACTTGGCATTGGTCCTGCAATGCTCCCCATCGGCGTCGGCCTGCCGGGCATGCTCACCCTCGATGGAGTGCTCGCCTTCGCTCCGAATCTGCGCAGCTCATCAGGCGCCAATCTGGCCCGGCTGCTCGCTGAGCGCCTTGGTTCCGTGACCATCGTGGTGGCCAACGACGCCGACTGCGCAGTAGTGGCCGAGCAGCGTCTCGGCGCGGCGCGTGGTCATGATGACGTGATCATGGTCACGCTTGGGACCGGAATCGGTGGAGGCATCATCCTCGGTGGCCAGCTGCTTCGCGGGGGACACGGCTTCGCCGGCGAGATCGGTCACATGGTGGTCGACATCGACGGACCACCATGTCCTTGTGGAGCACGGGGATGCTGGGAGCGCTATGCCTCGGGATCAGCAGTGGGTCGGTTGGCTCGCGAGGCGGCCCATGCCGGACGGCTGGCGGGTCTCGTGGCGGCGGCTGGTGGCGATGCCGAAGCGGTGCGAGGCGAAGACGTCACGGCTGCCGCCCTGGAGGGGGACTCTGAGGCGCTGGCCCTGATGGACGAGGTCGCATGGTGGTTGGCCCGCGGCATCGCCAACCTGGCCTGCGTGCTCGACCCCTCCTGTGTCGTGCTCGGGGGAGGACTCAGCGAGGTCACGCCGCTGCTGATCGATTCGGCCAGGCAGGTCTTGCCCAATTTGCTCGAGGGCGGGGCGGATCGACCGCCGATCGTTTTGGTGCCGGCGGCCTTAGGGTCGCGGGCTGGCGCACTCGGTGCAAGCCTGATCGCTCGGAGTGCCGCGTGAAGATCGGCGTCGTGCTCCCAACGTTCCGAGATGACCCTGCTGAGGCACTTGAGACGGCGGCCACCGCCGCCAAGTTGGGCCTCGACGGAGTCTTTGCCTATGACCACCTCTATCCGATGGGTAGCCCGGAGCGACCGGCATTGGCACCCTTCCCGATCTTGGCTCGGGTGGCGGTGGCTCATCCGGCGCTCTTCGTCGGCACGCTGGTGGCGCGTATTGGTCTCGTGGCCACCGAAGTGCTTGTCGCTCAGTTCGACGCGCTCGACGCGCTGAGTCCCGGTCATGTGATCTGCGCCGCGGGGACGGGGGATCGGCTGAGTGCGGAGGAGAACGTCGCCTGGGGCGTGCCGGTGGCGTCCCCCGACGAACGTCGAGCAGATCTCGAGGCAATGGCCCGGACCTTGCTTGGTCGGGGCCGAGAGGTCTGGATCGGAGGAGGGGCAGCCAAGACCCTCGCCATGGCCGAGGCCGTTGGGGCGACCGTCAACCTCTGGGGCGCCTCGCCTGAGCAGGTCTTCGAGCAGGCGAAGCACACGGCGGTCTCGTGGGCCGGACCGATGCCAGCGGGCGACGGCGCACCCGACCTGGGAGGCCTGCTCGCGGCGCTGGCCGAGGCCGGTGCGACGTGGGCCGTCCTCGGTGGAGTGGTGGACCTTGAGCGACTGGCGGAGGTCTCCGGGGGTTGAAGTGAGGGCTACTACCCTGTGGAGATGGAGTTCCGCCGCATCAACGACCTTCCGCCCTATGTCTTCGCCGCCATCGACGGCCTGAAGGCGGCAGCCCGCAAAGAGGGTCGAGACGTCATCGACATGGGTTTCGGCAATCCGGACCTGCCTTCGCCGCAGGTGGCGGTCGACAAACTCGCTGAGGCTGCCCAGAATCCACGCAACCACCGTTACTCGTCGTCGAAGGGCATCCCGAAGCTGCGCAAAGCGGCAGCTGACCTCTACTTGCGCAAGTTCGGGGTCGAGCTCGACCCCGAGACCGAGGTGGTCTCCACCATTGGTGCCAAGGAAGGCTTGAGCCACCTGATGTGGGTACTCCTCGGACCCGACGATTCGGCCATCGTGCCGTCGCCCTCGTATCCGATCCACATCTACGCTCCGCTCTTCGCCGGGGCCAGGGTCAACCAGGTGCGCATGGTGGACCCCGCCGCCGCGGTGGCCAATGACATTTCTCCGGGCGATGCATTCTTCGATGGCCTGGTTGAGGCGTGGGAAAACGCCTGGCCGAAGCCGAGGGTCATCATCGCCTCATTCCCGCACAACCCGACCACGGCGTGCGTGGACCTCGACTTCATGGCGCGGCTCGTCGACTTCGCCCGGGAGCACGAGATCGTCGTGGTCCACGACTTCGCCTATGCCGACGTCGGCTACGACGGCTACGAGCCACCCTCGATCCTGCAGGTGCCCGGAGCCAAGGATGTCGCCGTCGAGCTGTACACGTTGACGAAGTCCTTCTCGATGGCCGGGTGGCGCTCCGCGTTCTTGGTGGGCAATGCCGAGATCGTGGCGGCACTGACCAAGCTCAAGAGCTATCTCGACTACGGCACCTTCCAACCCATTCAGATCGCCTCCATCGTGGCCATGAACGAGGTGCCCGACTATCCGGCCGAGATCTGCTCCATCTACCAATCGCGACGCAATGTGCTCTGCGATGGCCTGAATCGAATCGGCTGGGACCTCGTGCCGCCCAAGGGCACCATGTTCGTGTGGGCCCCGATCCCTGAGCCCTATCAAGAGATGGGTGCCCTCGAATTCTCGAAGTACCTCGTCCAAGAGGCTGATGTGGCTACCTCGCCGGGTGTCGGGTTCGGCCCAGGGGGCGATGGCCATGTCCGCTTCGCCCTCATCGAGAACGAGCAGCGCATCCATCAGGCGCTGCGGAGCCTCAAGAAGGCCTTGCCCAAACTGGGCTAGGGCCGGCCGGATCGAGGGATGCCCACGTGGGCGGCCTCGATCTTGGCGAGGAGTGGTCCAGCACCCACGACGGCGTGGTCAGACGTAGGGGCGGTCATGGCGTAGAGGGTTGCCCCGTCGGCGCCGCCGAGCATGCAGGCGAAGCAGGTCTGGCTGGTGACCACCCGAGCGGTGATCTCTCCACCCTCGGCCACGCGCAGTGCCTCAGGGGCGAGAGCATTGGCCACCCAGACCTGGCCGTCGGCGTCAAGGCAGATGCCATCGGCGGGGACGAGTTCGAGCTGGGCGAAGACCCGACGGTTCGCCAGTGTGCCGTCGCTCAAGATGTCGAAGGCAGTCAGCCGCATCCGCATGGTCTCGCCGACGATCAGGGTCGAGCCGTCCGGGGTGATCACCGTGCCGTTGGGGAAGGCCATGTCGTCGACCACCTGGAGCACGTCGCCGGCAGGGGAGAGGACGACGAGGTTGGTCGTGGGCGGCCCGGGTGGGGTCAGCACGCCCTCGACGCCGTGCTCGGCGAGGAACGCGTCGATGTCGAAGCCGAAATTGCCGACATACGCCGTGCCATCCTCTGCCACCACCATGTCGTTGGCCCAGTAGCCGCAGTAGTCGGAGAGGTCGGCATGGAGGGAGATCGCGCCATCGGGTGAGCGCCGCAGCACCTTGTGGTCGGTCATCGAGACGATCAGCATTCCCCCGTCGGGCATCCAGCCGAGTCCCGACGGTTGACCGGGGATCTCGACGAGCAGCTGCTCGTCGCTTCCGTCCTCGGCCATGGAATAGACGCCATGCCGGTAGAAGTCGGAGTAGTAGAGCCGACCCTCATGCCAGCGTGGAGCCTCCCCGAAGGCCAGGCCCTCGCGCAGGGTTGTGGCGGTGTGCTCGGTGGTCATGGTCCCCTCCTGGTCTGACGTCGTGTCCTGAGTATGGCCCAGCCCGTCGAACCGTGTACTCCTGAGCGCAGCCGAAGCGGGGGCGGTAGCGTTCATCCGTGGGCTACTGGCTGGTCAAGGCGTTGTTCTCCCCATTCCTCTGGTTGGTCTGGCGGGTCAAGGCAAGGAACCGCCGCCACATCCCTCGACACGGTGGGGTCCTGCTGGCGGCGAACCACCAGGCGTTCTGCGATTCGCTGTTCCTTCCCCTTGTTGTGTTTCGCCGCAAGGTGGCGTTCTTGGCCAAGGCTGAGTACTTCGATGATCGGCGTTCGGCCTGGTTCTTTCGCCTCGCCGGGCAGATCCCCATCCGTCGAGGCGGCGGAAGCGCGTCCGAGCGAGCCATGGCCACGGCTCTCGAGGTCCTCTCTCAAGGCAAGGTGATCGGTCTCTATCCCGAGGGAACGCGCTCGCTCGACGAGTATGTCCACAAGGGCAAGACCGGCGTGGCCCGCATGGCGCTGGCCAGCGGCTGCCCCGTGGTCCCCGTCGGGATCCGTGGCACCGCCGAGGTCCAGCCGGTGGGCCAGAATCGGATGAGCCCGTTCAAGCGCGTCGAGGTGCGCTTCGGCGAGCCGATGCGCATCACCGTGGCCGACGTCGAGGCGGCAGGCTCAGAGTTTGAAGCCTTGCGGTCCTTTACCGACGAGCTCATGCAGGCGATCGCCATGCTCTCGGGTCGCCCGTATATCGACGAGTACATCGCCGCCAAGCAGCGCTGAAGAGCTAGACCCAGCCCCTCGACCGATCGAGGGCATCGCACCAGGAGCGATAGGTATCGTCAGACAGCTCGGCCAGGCCGTCGGTGGGGAAGAAGGTGGCGCTCGCCCTCCAGCGCTGAGCCAGCTCGTCGAGGTTGGCCCAGACACCCTCGGCGAGTCCAGCGATTTTTGCGGCACCCAGAGCGGTGGACTCGAGCGAGGTGGGTCGGATGACCGGAACCTTGGACTGCTCGGCCTGGGTGGCAAGAAGCAGATCCATGGCGGCGGCTCCACCGTCGACGCGGACCTCGGCCACGGCACGCCCAGAGGCGAGCGCCATGGCGTCGGTGATGGCCCGGACCTCGAAGGCGAGCGAGTCAACGACGGCCCGAGCGAGCTGGGCTCGACCTGAGCCGCGGGTGATCCCGACGATCGCACCGCGCGCCGAGTCATCCCACCATGGGCTGCCGAGGCCAACGAAGGCTGGAATGAACGACAGGCCTTCGGATGATTCGACGCTGCGGGCGAGCGCTTCGGTCTCCGTGGCCGAGCCGATGATGCCCAGCTCATCGCGGAGCCACTGGATGGCGGCACCGGCCACGAAGGCCGAACCCTCGAGGGCATAGGACACACCCCCGTGAGCGCCGAGGTCCCAGGCCACCGTCGTCAGCAGGCCATCGGCAGTCTCCGGACGGTCAGCTCCGGCCTGGAGCAGCACGAAGGCGCCGGTTCCATAGGTGGCCTTGACCATCCCGGCTTCGGTGCAGGCCTGGCCGAAGAGTGCGGACTGCTGATCTCCGAGGATGCCGCTGAGAGGAACACCAGCGAGACTCGGCACAACGTCACCATCGACGAGGCCGATCCGTCCGCACGATGGCACCACCTCGGCCAGCAGCTCGGAGTCCACGCCGAAGATCTCACAGAGGCGATCGGACCAGGCCAGGGTGTCGATATCGAAGAGCAAGGTGCGCGACGCATTGGAGGGGTCTGTGACGAAGCGTCCGGCTGAAGATCCACCGGTGAGTCGCCAGGCGATCCAGGAATCGATCGTGCCGAGGGCGGGGGAGATGGCGCCCTCGAGGCATCCTGACTCGATCAGCCAGGCCATCTTGGTGGCGCTGAAGTACGGGTCGAGGACGAGGCCGGTGGCTGAACGGACCTCGTCGAGGTACCCGGCGGCACGCAGTTGCTCGCAGGCCGCCGCCGTGCGCTTGTCCTGCCAGACCGGCGCAGGGGCCAGGACGCGACCGTCGGCCCGGTCGAATGCCACGACGGTCTCGCGCTGGTTGGTGATACCGATGGCCGCCACGTCGACATTGGCGTGCCGTTCCATCACCTCGGCCAAGGTCTCGGCCACCGTCCGCCAGATCTCCTCAGGGTCATGCTCGACCCATCCAGGGGAGGGGTACGACTGGGTGAGCTCGCGGTAGGCGACGTCGACGATGGCGCCAGAGGCATCAACGAGGAGGGAGCGGACGCCGGTGGTTCCGGCGTCGATGGCGATCACGAAGGGCATGTGGCAAGACGCTATCGCCTCGACCGTTGGGTGTCTCCGAGGAGGTATCACGCGCAAACTTTCGCGAACGGCCTCTGACCTGCAGGTACGCGCGTCCAATAGCGTTGACAGATACGTAACTACAGTGCTGTAATGACCACAGTATCTAGATGCACTAGATCTGATGACCACAAGATGTAGTGGTTGAGGGTTAATTTGGGTGTGTAGGGGGAATCCTCGTCGGGCGGCGACGTCGAGGAGATCAGGACGCCGCATCAGAACGCAACGAGGAGATCAACACGATGGCAATTGCACCGCAGCGAGCAGGGATCGGCATCCGGCGCCACTTCACCACCGAGGGCGTGCACCCTTACGAGGAGGTCACCTGGGAGCAGCGTGACTCTCGTCTGACGGACTATCGGGACGGCTCCGTGGCCTTCGAGCAGCTCGGCGTCGAGGTGCCCGAGACTTGGAGCGTCAATGCCACCAACATCCTCGCCCAGAAGTATTTTCGTGGCACCCTCGGCACGGACGAGCGTGAAGTCTCACTCAAGCAGGTGTCTGACCGCGTGGCCGACACGATCACCGACTGGGGCATCAAGGACGGCTACTTCGTCGACACCGACGAGGCCGAGGTCTTCCGGGCCGAACTCAAGCACCTCATCGTCCACCAGAAGGCGGCCTTCAACTCGCCGGTGTGGTTCAACATCGGCGTGCGAGGCGTGCCCCAGCAGGCCAGCGCCTGCTTCATCTTGGCTGTGAACGACTCGATTTCCTCGGTGCTCAACTGGTACACCGAAGAGGGCGTGATCTTCAAGGGCGGCTCCGGTGCCGGCGTCAACCTGTCGCGCATCCGCTCATCCGCCGAGCCCCTCGCCGGTGGCGGGACCGCCTCGGGTCCGGTCAGCTTCATGCGAGGCGCCGACTCGTCCGCCGGGACCATCAAGTCGGGTGGAAAGACCCGCCGGGCCGCCAAGATGGTCATCTTGGATGCCGATCACCCCGACATCGAAGACTTCATCTGGTGCAAGGCCAATGAGGAGGCCAAGGCACGAGTCCTGCGCGACAACGGCTTCGACATGTCCCTCGACGGCAAGGACATCACCAGCGTTCAGTATCAGAACGCCAACAACTCGGTCCGAGTGACCGACGAGTTCATGCAGGCGGTCCTCGACGACGCCGACTGGAACCTGCTGGCCCGCACCGATGGGTCGGTCATTCGGAGCGTGAGGGCTCGCGATCTCTTCCGTCAGTTCGCCCAGGCCGCCTGGGACTGTGCGGATCCAGGCATGCAGTTCGACACCACCATCAACGACTGGCACACCTCTTCGAACACTGACCGGATCAACGGGTCGAACCCCTGCAGCGAGTACATGCACGTCGACAACTCGGCCTGCAACCTCGCCAGCATCAACCTGATGAAGTTCCTCTCCGACGACGAAGTCTTCGACGTTGAGGGCTACAAGGCGGCCATCGAGGTCATGTTCACCGCCCAGGAGATTCTGGTCGGCAACGCCGACTACCCGACCGGCCCTATTGGCGAGAACTCGATCAAGTTCCGTCAGCTTGGCATCGGCTATGCCAACCTCGGTGCCCTGCTGATGGCCTGTGGTCTCCCGTATGACTCTGATGAGGGGCGGGCGTGGGCAGCAGCCATCACCGCACTGCTCACTGGGCACTCCTACGCCACAAGCGCCCGCACGGCGGCTCGCATGGGGCCGCACGCTGGCTACTACGAGAATGCCGAGCCGATGCTCCGGGTGCTGCGCAAGCACCAGGCTGCGGCCGCCGAGATCGACGAGGACATGGTGCCCGCCGAGCTGCTCGGAGCGGCCCAAGAAGCGTGGGATGAAGCGGTCGATCTCGCAGAGGTCCACGGGACGCGAAATGCCCAGGCCTCGGTGTTGGCACCGACTGGGACCATCGGCCTGCTGATGGACTGCGACACGACTGGCATTGAGCCCGACCTCGGCCTCGTCAAGACCAAGAAGCTCGTTGGCGGCGGCACGATGTCAATCGTGAACCAGACGGTGCCTCGAGCGCTCGACAAGCTTGGCTACGGAGCCGACCAGATCACCGAGATCGTGGCCTACATCAACGAGAACATGTCGATCATCGGCGCACCCCACGTCAAGGCGGAGCACCTCCCCGTGTTCGCCTGCTCGATGGGTGACAACACCATTCACTACCTCGGTCACGTCAAGATGATGGGCGCCGTGCAGCCGTTCATCTCCGGCGCGATCTCCAAGACCGTGAACATGCCAGAAGACGTCACGGTCGAGGACATCGAGCAGCTGCACATCGATGCCTGGAAGCTCGGAGTGAAGGCCGTCGCCATCTACCGCGACAACTGCAAGGTGGCTCAGCCGCTCTCGACGACCAAGAAGGACAGCGAGGACGAGAGCGTTCCACAGGGCTTGAAGGCACGAGTGGCCGAGCTTGAGGCACAGCTGGCCTCGGCGGTGGCCGCCGGTGGCGTGGTCGTCGGGGCGGTGCGTGAGCGTCTGCCTCGTCGTCGTCGCTCAAGCACCTTCTCGTTCCGCGTGGCGGACTGCGAGGGCTACGTGACCGTCGGCGAGTACGAGGACGGCCGGCCGGGCGAGGTGTTCATCAAGGTTTCCAAGCAAGGCTCGACCCTTGCCGGGATCATGGATGCATTCTCGATCTCCATCAGCCTCGGCCTGCAGCACGGTGTCCCGCTGGCTACCTATGTGCGCAAGTACGCCAACATGCGTTTCGAGCCCGCTGGTATCACCGATGATGCCGAGCTGCGGATTGCATCGAGCCTGGTGGACTACATCTTCCGCCGACTCGCGCTCGACTACCTCTCGCTCACCGATCGTGAAGAGCTCGGGGTGCTGTCGTCAGCCGAGCGCACGCAGCCGACGCTCCCTGGCGTCGAGGAGGCCAGTACGCAGACCGTTGGCATGGTGACCACCGAGCCCATCGCTCTCTCGACCTCACCGACCACGATCGCCCGGGCCGAGCAGCGCGACGCCCCCTACTGCTACAGCTGTGGCGACATGATGCAGCGGGCGGGATCGTGCTACGTGTGCAGCTCATGTGGAACGACCAGCGGCTGTAGCTGAAAGACGGGGATCTTTTAGTGTCTCCTTCTCTTGTGAGCAAGGAGCTTGTGAGTATCAAGTAGTTCCCAGCAGTACCGGAAATCTCAACTGTCGCCCTCTCGCCTCGGCTGGAGGGAGACAGTTGCAAAATGCGAGCAGAGGGAGTGGCCCTGTGGCCACTCCCTCTGCGTTCTCTCCTTGATTTGGGCAAGCAGCCTGCCCATCGTCCCGGTGTCAGCTCAACGCGCGAGTCGCATGATCGGTGAGCTTGATTATTTCGTTGGTCGGCATTTCGATGAGACCTGCCCTCTCGGGTTTCCGGAGGCTCATCGCGATGTTGCTGATCGGGCGACGCTGTTAGGAGGTGGATCGGTTGAGTCGATGCGGTATCAGTGCCCCGCCTTCCGTCCCGTGCCGTGCGGCTCGTCTCCCGGCTCGAGTGGGCGGCCCGGCGTGTGGCAATTGCGGTGCCGCCTGCGTGTCGGCCTCCCTCTCTCCCATGAGAAAAGTCGGAGGTGACAGGCCATAACAGGACCTGCCGGGCGCACCCCCAAATCAGCATCGTCCTGCACTCGTCCACGGGCGGGCGGTCGACCCGAACGGCTCGACCCGCTGGACCAAGAAGCTCGACAATGGCCTGTCGCACACCAATCTGGCTCGCCTCCTGGTCGCGTCGCACGAATCGGCGCAACGGATCGTGGTGAACGCCTCCACCGAGTTCCTGGGACGATCGCCGGACCCGAGCGGGACGGCCCACTGACTCTCGGTCATGGAGATCGGCGCCGACCCAGGGGTCGGGGGAAGTCGATCACCCTCAACAACGACAACCACACCAAGGCCGAAGCGGCCTGAGATCGGGGCCCCCGCCGGCTCGGAGCCATAGTGTTGGACGATGGGAACCAAACGATCTGGTCCAGCACCGGTGATCACGGAGTTGCCAGAGATCGGCATCACCGTGATCTCGAAATGGCTCTACAACTGCTACGTCATCCACGACGGTGGCGACGGGCAACCGCTCGTGGTCGACCTGGGTATGCCATCGCAGATCCCGTTCGTGGCGGACGTGTTGTCCGACCGCGGATCGGACTTGTCCGAGCTCGGGGCGGCAGTGGCCACCCACGGACACGCGGACCACGTCGGTGGCCTCCCATCGCTGCGCGACCAGCATGGAACCGCCGTGTACTTCCCAATGGCGATCGCGGAGATGCGCGCTGGGACACGGGCCCTCCGCCCGCCGGGTATCAGGGCGGTCTCGCAGATTCTCCCGGTGATGGCGAGCCAGCCCCGTGACCTGGTGGCCACCAAGGAGATCTCCGGCACGGCGACGTTGATCGGCTGGGACGGCAAAGGGGTTCGGCTCCCGTTCGAACCGGACTCGTGGCTGTCCGACGGCGACCACCTCCCCGGGCTCCCCGACTGGCAGGTACTCAACACTCCCGGCCACAGCGATGACTCAACCTGTCTCTTCCATGCACCCACCCGCACCCTCCTTTCAGGCGATGCGGTTCTGTCGGCCGACGGACGGGCGTGGTTCAACCCCGAGTTCGTCGACCCCGAATTGTCGGCAACCAGCGAGGCCCGACTCCGAGCTCTCGACGTGGAGCACCTCCTGCCCGGTCACGGCATCGTGGTCACTGGCCCGCGTGTGATGATCGAAGCGCGTGCTCACACCGACCAACCTTCGATCGGTGCCAAGGCCTTAGCCCTGTGGCAGGTCCTGCGTAACCATGCGGGCCGCCAAGTTTGTGGGTGACTGAAACTCATCCGCAGCCCCTGACCGACACGATCGAGCGCTGTCGGCTCGGGCGTATCGCTGGACGCTGACCCCTACCGCGCACCCAAGCAACGCACCTTTGTGGATGAGTCACCTCGAGAGGAATCCGGCTCGTGGCGCTTACGGCCGCTCGTTGTTGTCCCGGGCGAGCCGGGATCTGACCAATCGGACATCAGCCACTCATCCCACCTCACGCAGCCCAGACCACGCCGCACATGAGCGATCCTCGTCAGGCAATCCCCAATTCCCTCGAGCGACCGCCCTGGCAATTCGCCTTCCACCTTGTGCTGCTCCACGTCGGGCATCGATGACGAGGCCAGCCCATTCTGGCGGTGCGCGAATCCGCGAGCGCTCTGGGGCAATGTGCTAGAAACTGATCTCGGAATGGCTGCCACGTTATCCAACGTGATTGTCATGTGAACAGGATCGACGTCTTCATGGAAGGAAGAGCGAACAGATGAGATTGAGTTGGATCATGCGACCGGTCGCCGGAGCCGCCCTCATGTTGAGTGGCGGACTCACCTTGGGCCTAGCCACCCAGATTCCGGTGCAGGCAGCCGCTCCTGGGTGCGGTGAGTCCTCCGTGGAGTCGGGCCTCAACACCATCGTGACGTTCTCGGCTGACTGCGCATGGACCGTGCCTGACGGCGTCACCGAGATCGACGTCCTGGCGGTCGGCGGCGGCGGCGCCGGTGGCGGGGCCGACCTCACGTCACCCGATGGCGCCGGTGGTGGCGGTGGTGGTGGAGCCGTCGAGACCCAGACCGTGACAGTGGCGGCGGGAGACGCGGTGGCGGTCACGGTTGGCGCTGGTGGGCAGGCCGGCGGATCACCGAACACCAACGGTGGTAGCGGCGGCACCTCGTCGTTCGTGGACGCCACAGCCTCGGTCGACATCGAGGCACCCGGTAGCCAGGGTGGTCAGGGGAGCGGGGGCACGCCGACACCAGAGGGATTCAACCCAGCTGGCTCGGGCGGCAGCTCGGTCAAGCATCTCGGTGGCAGCTTCTCGTTCGACGGGGCTGGCGGTGGAGCCGGTGACAGTGCCGACGGCTCCCACGGCGTCGACATCCCCAACATCGCGGCCAACGGCGGCGATGGCGGTGCAGGAACAGTCAACGACCTCAGCGGCACCTCGGTCGAGTACGGCTGCGGTGGCGGTGGCGGCGGGACCATGGGCGGCTCCTACGCGTTCCCGCCCTACGGCCAGCTCTTCAACACCTCGGGCGTCCCGCTGATCACAGGCACGTTGCTCTCCGCCATCCAAAGTGATGCTGCCGGGCTTGGTGGCTGCGCCAACGCTGGTCACTCGACTCAGATGGACGGCACCGGAACACCGGCAACCGCAGGTGTTGCGGGGACCGGCGGTGGCGGTGGCGGTGGATCGGTCACAGGGTGTGGCTCCTCGGGTGTCCTGGTGGCCTGCGCCAACTACGTCTCGCTGCTCCTTGGTGCCGACGGTGGTTCGGGCACCGTGGTGATCTCCTACCTCACCCCTGAGGTGACGACCACGACCACGGTCCCACCGACCACGGCCCCGCCGACCACGCTGCCGACGACGACCCCAACGACAACCGTCGTGACCCCGGCTCCGACGACGACGCCGGCGCCCACGACGCTCGCCTTCACGGGTGCAGAGGTCGGTGGCATCGCGCTCTTCGGAGTGGTCATCCTGTTCGGTGGCGCTGCGGTCATCGTGATGAGCCGCAAGCGACTCAAGCGCAGCGAGGGCTGACGATCGGGCTCGCTGAGCCCTTCGGAACCTGAGAGGACCCGGATCTGGTGATCCGGGTCCTCTCGCGTCTCGTTTCGGGGGAAGCCATGGTGGACTGCTTGATGGAGCGAATTGGCGATGATGCCGTCGGCGGCAGACGATCAAAGGCCGAAAGTCGGCGTGACACTCACCCCTCACGGATGCGACCAAGGGGAGCCGAGGGGAGCCTTCGTGAGCCGAGCCCTGATCAGGTCGCTCGAGGTCGGAGCGCACACTGGACATGGTGCCAGGTGGCCACATGCGTCGGTTGCGGGGTGACAGAAGCCCATCGGCAGGATGGCGCGAGTGGTTGCAGACCGACTTGGAAGTGATCCCTGTCGAGCCTCGTAGGAGGTCTCCGCTGACATGGCGGAAGGCCGATCTAGATTCATGCATCATTCTGGCCGGCGCATGACCGGCGATCTAGATCTTCGGCTGCGAGTCGAGTTGGTCCATGGGTCAGGGTCGAAGTCCAGTTCGACGGCGGAGATCGTGCACGTTCGGGCCTGATGGAGCGGCTCGGGAGAGCCGACCCTGGAACTCAGCCCCCTTGTCTGGAAGGCCGAACGGCGGCCTAGGTATCGTGACCGGGTTCAGGCCTTGGGGTCGTGCATCTGAAGCATGGCACCTGCGATTACCCGTGCTGCCAGATCCGATTCTGGAGACTCCTGATGCCGCCGAGCGCTGCGGCATCAAGGCGTTCGACATCGTCACCATCGAGACTCCATCCGAGTGCGCCTGCGTTCTCTTGTGCTTGAAGGAGGTTCTTCGCTCCGGGAATCGGGATGGCACCCTTGGCAATGATCCAGTTGAGGGCAACTTGGCTGGGAAGCTTGCCTCCGTGCTTTTCGCCGACGGCTCGGAGCTCCCCGACAACCTTGTCCACGACCTCCATGGGATGGTCGCTGAAATTTCGCTTTCCCGGAGGCGGGGTAGCCACCGAGTACTTGCCGGTCAGTCTTCCCTGGCCAATGGGGGAGTAGGCGAGAGGAATCACACCGAGCTCAGCACAGGTTGCCAGAAGGCCGCCGGTCTCAGGGGAGCGACGTAGGAGTGAGAACTCGATCTGGTTGGTGGCGAGACGCAATCCCCGCTTCTCGAGTTCCTTGGCGATGCTTCGCGTCTCTTTGGCGGAGTAGTTCGACACGCCAACTGCTTCGACGAGACCAGCCTGATGGGCGGAAGCGAGGGCTTCGGCGAGTGCTGCGTGGCTCCGGAGGCTGATGGGGCCGTGGATTTGGTAGAGCGCCACCTTCTCGATGCCGAGGCGGCTCAATGATGCGGTGAGTGCTGCCATCAGGGCGCCACGAACATTCAGCTTCCACGGCGAGGGCATGAACTTCGTCGCTAAGACTGCCTTCGAGGCTCGTTCGGGGTCGGCGGCAAGGAGTCGGCCAATAATCCGCTCGGACTCGCCTGATCCATAGACCTCGGCGGTGTCGAACAGCGTGGCGCCGGCATCGATCGAGGCATTCCACGCCTCGGTGATGGTCTCCTCGGTCAGTGATGTGTCGTACGAGCCCATGCCCCAGGTTGACGAGTCACCCCACGCCCACGTGCCGACGCCAAGGAGGGGGAGTGCGAGATCGCTGCCGGGAAGGGTGTGGTGGTCCATGTCCATGGCGCGGACCCTACCAGTGATCATCGCCAGACCTGTGGTTCACCATGGCGTCGTCAACAGTCTCATGCCTGCATTCTCAGGGGGTTGAGTGGGATCAATCTCGGCGGCTGAGTCCGGCGCCTCTCCTGGCTCTACCCTTGGTGATGGAAATCTTTCCTCTGCGCCCTAGGTGGGTTTCGCCGATTCGCATGTGACCACGACCCAGTGTTCGAACCTGACTATCGGCGGTGCATTCGGCCCAGGGACATGGATAGATTTTTCATCCACGACTGGGAATTGGGTGACCAAGGTCGTCGTCGAGAGTGCCGATCGGTGGGTAGGAGCCAGGTACCGGTTCACCGTCGCGGTTGGCTATCGGCCCCTAGCAAAGAATGACCTCCCGATCGCCCGTCCGACTGGGATCTATTACAAAAGCCGAGCGGACCTGCGGCGAACTTTGACCGCAATCCCAACTTGATCGTCGCCCCGAACATCTCGTGGGTCCTCCCGACCAGGCCGACACCCGCCATGACCCCCGCGGCGCTGGTCTCGCCGGCATTCGAGTGCTCAACGATTCGGTGGTGCCAACGGAACTCTCGACGGCGAGGGAAGAGATGCGGGGACATGCGAGCCCCCCGGTAACGACAAGGCCATCCGTAGGGTAACGAGATCTACCACGATCATGCGGTCCCCACGCAGGTCATCGGAGCGGCAAAGGGCCGCTCGACCCTGGTCGGCGACGCCTTGGATGATTATGGAATCTTCGGAGAGTGCGAAGCGATCGGAAATCTGCTCTCGAATGCCCAGCTCGACGCATGTCATGGTCGGACGTCGAAGGTGCTCTGAAATCGAAGGACCCAACCGGCGTTTCACTGCGACGTCACGCTTCCACGCCCCCGCCTTGGGCTGCTTCTATTACGGCATCGCGCGTTGAGACCGATGTGACTATCGCCCACGGCACCCTCGGGCGCGAAGATTGGTCAGGCCGGCAGGCTCAATCGTCGTGATGTTGATGGTCACTAGAATCAAGAACACCAAGCCGACGATGGGGGACGACGTGGCGACAGTCCGACCAAGAGGACGACCCCAGATTCGGACAGACGGCGAGATCCTCGCTGCCGCGCTTGAGGCCTTCGCCAGCTTGGGTTTCGAAGCGACGTCCATCAGGAATCTCAACAAGGACCTCGGACTCAGCCACGAAGCAGTCCGGCAGCGGTTCGGATCCAAGGATCAGCTCTACTGGGCGGCGGTGGATCATGCGATTGCCAAGTTCCATGAGGAATTGGCTACCGAAGCCACCGCCAAGGGGGGCGACCTTGAGGCACTCCGAGAATCGTTCCGGGCATTTATCGTGACGACGCGACGGCACCAGAATCTCGGCCGTCTCCTTGTGAGCGAAAGTCTCTACCGGTCGGAACGGATGGACGAGCTCTTCGCACGGGTGCTCGAGCCCGGCCTTGTTCGCACCAAGGCGCTCCTTGATCGCCTTGTTGAGGCGGGAGCGATCTGGCCGATCTCGCTTCGGGAGTACTTCTTCCTCGCAGAGGGTGCCGCCGCACCCTTCGCCCGTGTTGCTCTGTCTGAGGCCTTCGATCCAGTGGTTGGACCGCTCGATCCTGAGACCTATGTCGCTACGGTGGTCGATATTTTGATGCGAGGAATCACTCGACCTGCAGTCTGATCGGTTGCTCGGCGCGTTGGGTTGCTGGAGGGCGAGTTGCACCGTGACTGGCCGAAGCGCAGTGACAGTGTTATTTTCTTGTTGGCTGGCAAGAAAGTGTTGTCGTCAGCAGTCGGCCGCCGAGGAGGATTTGTGAACAAGATGCAGAGCACGAACGCCGCAACAGGGGGAACGTCACTCTTGCGACTGATGGCACCGGTTCTCGCTCTGGTCATCGGGTCGACCATGCTGAGCGCATGCTCCTCGTCTACGCCGAGCGCCACGGTTGACGGAGCGCCGGTGACGACGCTGAACATGGCATCAACGACCGGCTACACACCTCAGGCGATCAATGGTGGTACGGACGACTATCACTGCACCCTTGTGAACCCTCAGGTCAAGCAGAACTCGTTCATCGTGTCGAGTCAGTTCTTCCCCGGCACCGGCAAGTCCGTCGCTGAGGTTCATCACGCCATCTTGTTTCTGGTCCCACCCAAGCTGGTGCGTGCCGCCAAGACGGCCGATGACCACGGCAAGGGTTGGACCTGCTTTGGCGAGCCTCCGGTGCTCGGAACCGGGATCGCCCAGTTCCTCGCCATGCCGTGGCTGAGTGCCTGGGCGCCAGGCCACGGCAAGGACGTGATGCCGCTGACCACAGGGACACCGCTGCCCAAGGGCAGCCTGATCATCATGCAGGTCCATTACAACCTCCTCGCTGGCGATCTTCCGGTTACTCCTCACGTGCAGCTCGACACCGTCCCTGCGTCAGCCAATTTGCGCCCAACATCCATCCAGCCACTCCCCGCTGTGCCCAACATCCCATGCCCGACAGGGGTCACTGGGCCACGCTGTGACCGCTCGGTGGAGCTCAAGAACTTGGCCAAGCGCTTCGGGTCCTATATGACCACCTTCGACGCTGGTCTCGAGACGATCTGCGGCCAGAATCCAGCCAACCCGCCGATCGGCAACACGACAACGTGCACGTGGAGGGTCAGGACTGCGGGCTACATCGTGCGCGCCGCACCGCACATGCATCTCCTGGGGAAGGCGTTGTCGATCACCCTCAATGACGGTACTGCCCATGCCAAGACGGTCCTCGATGTGCCGAACTATGACTTCAACTACCAAAATGCCATCAATATCAAGCCGTGGATCAAAGTGTCCCCCGGTGACACGCTCAAGGTCAGTTGCACCTATGACCCGACGCTGGCTCAGGAGCTCCCACAGCTGCGGAAGTTGCCCCCGCACTTCGTGACGTGGGGCGATGGGACGTCCGATGAGATGTGCCTCGGCCTGGTCTGGCAGGTGCCGTTGAACGCCAGCACCAAGGTTGACTGGAAGAACCCCACCGGCGGGATTCAGATTGGTGGCCCCCCGGGCGGGCATCGTCCAGGTGGCAGGCCGGGTATGCCTGCTCCTCCGGCGAACGGGTAATCGCTGGGCACGACAACCCACGAAGAGTATGTCGTGTCGTCGCCGAGGCGACGACGGGAAACCGGCGCCATTCACTCACATCACCGGACCGATCTGGGATCAAGATGCTCCGACGATGCCGGTAGTCGTGTGCCGACAATCGTTGTCGACCCCCAATGGGGTGATTTCCTCACTAGGTTCAGCAGCATGCGAACATCAAGTTTCCGCGTTGGTGTTGTGCTGATGGCAGTGACAATCGTGTCGGTGGGGTGCGGGGGTGTGGCATCGCACCCTTCGTCGACCTCGACCAAGGCCTCGACCACTCGGGCTCCAACGAGCACCTCGATCGCTGCGGCCCTCTCGACTGCCGTGTGGCCGTGGGCGGCGAGCAACGTTCGATATTCGACGCCCACCGATGCCACCAAGGGGTTCGCTTCGGACTACCTGCACATGACGGCTCCGATAATCGGACCGTTCAAGCAGGGCGATGCCCGATCTGGCGAGGTCTCCGTGCGAGCGAGTGCGACCGGACCAGAGACGACGGTCTTGGTTCGCCAGCTCGGCGCAGACAACTCGTGGTGGGTCCTCGGCGCTGCGGCAGCAGATATCTCCTTGGCGCAGCCGATCTGGGATGCCGCGCTCAAGTCCCCAGCAGTACTCGCAGGAACTTCGGTGGCCTTTGAGGGAACGGTCCAAGCGCAGGTGCGATCCGATGATGTGACACACCCGCTGGGGGCTGGTTTCGTCACTGGTGGCAGCACCTCGCGAGGCCCGTTCAGCGGATCCCTCTCGTTCAGCAGTCCGACAGCCCAAGCGGGGGCAGTCGTGCTCTTCATCAGGTCGGCGAAGGATGGATCGGTCCTCGAAGCGACCGTTGTACGGGTGCGCTTCGGCTGACCGAGCTGTGCCGCTGCGCGAGAAGAGATGATGGTCACGGCGAGAAAATCGGTGAAGGCGCCAACCGGTTGCCGGAGTGCCATTGGGGCGAACGATGCCCGGTTGCAAGGAGATCTTTGCGTCGGCCGAGTCGGCTGGTGCTTCTCGGGGCCTCACGAGCCAACGACCAGCAGCTCGTGACCGACACGATCACGACTGGTAGCGCCCGTTGTGCGGTGGTTTCCTCCATCGAGGCTTCGCCGGGATGGGAGACCGAGGGCGACCTCGGTTCAACGGTTCGAAGAGTGCATTCGTCTGGGTCTTCCATTCGATCGTCACTCCACGCAACGATCGGCACCGGCATCACTCGACGTCGGCGGTGATCAGGTCCAGGCGGGGCATTCGGCTTTGAAGTCGCACCAGTCGCAAAGACGCTGTTTGTTCGTCGGCCAGTCCCCGGAGGCCACAGATGCGTTCACCTGTGACCAGATCCGGGCGATCTCCACCCGGGTGTCATCAAGGAGCTTCTGATCGACGAGCTTCGGCTTGATGGCATCCTTGGGTTCAGCACCCACGAAGATCAGCCGCAGCGAGTGGGGGACGATGTCGATCTGCTCGGCCAGCATGAGTGCGTAGAGGCGCATGGCGAAGAAGTTCTCGTCGAGATACCGCTCACTCGGGACCTTCCCGGTCTTGTAGTCGCTGATAACCCAGCGCTCCTCGTTGTCGCCGGTGACATAGCGATCAAGTCGGTCGATGTAGCCAATCAGAGGTACGTCATCGATCTCGACGAAGAGCTTCAACTCTCGATCTTCGGGATCAAAGTTCCACGGTCGCTCGACTCGGAAGTAGTTGGTGATCATCTTCGCCGCGTACTCCAAGATCTCCGTCTCTTCGGCTGACCCTGCTGGAGCAAGCTCCCTGTAGTCGGCGGCGCTGGTGAGCTTGCGGGTGGCCTCATACGAATCGAGGTCGAGATCGCCAACCCATCCGTCATCGGCATCACGGGTGAACGCGGCGATCGAGTCGGGCTCAAGTGTGCCTCGCTCGACGAAGGGTTCCACCATGATCTGCCAGCACGGGTCGATCAGGGCGAGAGCGGCATCGGGTGTTTGGCGTTGTTCGTTGGAGAAGTCGAAGAGACGTTCGAGTACCGCGTGCGACAAGGAGCCCCGAGTGGTGGCGATCGTCGGAGGAGTGCGCCGCTTCTCGATGGCCTTGTAGTGGAAGAGCTTCGGGCACGTGAGGAAGTCCTTGGCGCTTGAAGGAGAGAGTCGAAGTGGCTTCGCTGTCGTGGGGGAGTGATCCGAGATGGCTTCCATGGGACCGTTCCTAGTCGGTGGGTGTGACCGGTGCGTCGATGCCCGAATCGGCGGACCGTGCCGACCTAGGCTTTGCAGATCGCAGTAACGAGAGGGGTCGACATGCTGATCGACGAGGTCATGGCGAAATGGGAGTCCTACTTGCACGGGGATCTTCCGGGAGGTCTCGACGAGCTTCTCCACGAAGATTGCGTGTTCTTGTCGCCCATCGTCTTCACCCCACAAGTTGGACGAGAAGTGACAAAGATGTACCTCGCTGCTGCAGGAATGACGCTGGCTGGAAAACCGAAGGATGAAGGCGGAGGACATGGGGAGTCCTCGACGGGATTCCGCTACGTCAAGCGCATCGTCGATGGTGATCATGCCGTGCTTGAGTTTGAGACCACGATGAGTGGGATCTTGGTGAATGGGATCGACATGATCACCGTTGACGCAGACGGCAAGATCATCGAGTTCAAGGTGATGATCCGGCCGCTCAAAGCGATCAACGTCGTTCACGAGCAGATGCGTGCTGCGCTCGAAGCCAGCGCCAATCACGGCTGATTCGGAATTGCTGCGACACGGCCATGGAATACTCCCTCGCATGACCACTACCTGGATCGACGGCGAGATGCTCGCCTTTGACCTCGAGACCACGGGCATCGACAAGTTCGAGGACGTACCGGTGTCATTCGCTCTTGTCTGGTTCGAGGACCACCAAATCATCCGAAGCCGGGCAGAGCTCGTGAATCCCGAGCGAGAGATCCCCGACGGGGCGGCAGCGGTGCATGGCATCAGCACTGAGCGAGCGATGGCGGAGGGAATGGCAATGAGCGATGCTGTCGATGAGGTGGCATCCGCACTTCTCGACGCGTCACGCCGAGGTGTCCCGGTGGTGGGATTCAACCTGCAGTATGACCTCACCATGATCGACGCTCGCCTGAAGGCGATGGGGCGACCCGGACTTTTGGCCGCTGGCTGGAAGGGTCCCGTTCTCGATCCCTTGGTGATTGAGCGAAAGCTATTCAGTGACCGAAAGCGTTCGCGGCTCTCTGATGTGTGTGAGCGTTATGGCGTCATCAATGAGGCGGCCCATGACGCCTCGGGTGATGCGATTGCTTCCGTTCGGGTTCTTGAGGCGCAGACGGTGAAGTTCAGAAGGCTGCTTGCGACGGATCTAGTCCGCATGACCGAAGCGCAATGGGAGTGGCACCAGGGTTGGGCTGAGGGGATGCACGACTACCGACTCCGGCAATTCGGAGATGGTCTTCTTCCTGACGAATTTGATTGGCCGATTGCTGGAGAGAAGCTCTTCGGGGTGTGATTCCGGGATCAGGCTGCCCCGCTGGTGGTGCTAGTCTGGCGGCTATTGGGGCCGTTGGCGCAGTCTGGTAGCGCACTTGCATGACACGCAAGGGGTCACAGGTTCAAGTCCTGTACGGCCCACTCCTCACCAACATTCGGAGAATCTCGATCCTCAAACCCCAAGTCTCCCTTCGGGTCTCGTTCTGACCAGAGGCTGAGAAGCCCGCAAAACGGCTCGAATGTTGGCAGTTTCGACGAAACATTGGGAGCCATCCTCTGATCCGTGCTCGCCCGCACACTCCTGTGGTGAACAGAGGGTCACCGATCACTGAGCCACTGAGTGGATCTGCCATCCGGGAAGCGCAGCGACAAGCGGGTCACCGTGAGGGACGTTGACATGCCAGCCTTGGATCGAGAAGGGGGTCCCGGTTGGAGGCATTTCACTCAATGTGCCGGGGTGAGTCGATCATTTGATGGTGCTCATGGTGCTCATGGTGCTCATGGTGCCTGACGCCTGTCACTGCCCCTAGACCTCGGTGGATGCGCGTTCGGGCGGAGTGCTCGCCAAGATGACGGGGACGACCGCGATCCGGGAGGGATTCTTGCCGAGGCTGATTGTTGGTGTTCGCGGCACTGCCGACGAGATATGCAGGAGCATGGCCGCCGTGAAGCGTAGCGATGTGACCCGGCGCTCCTCTTGGGCGGCTGGCCAACCGGCGGAGTGACGGGGACACGGATCTCCCAGCAAACGATCATGCTCCCGATGTGGGAACGGCCCGGTAGATCACCTGATCGCTGGACGCGAATGACTGTGTCACGCTGAACGTCGTGGTCGTGGCCGTGAAGGTCCACAACTGGGCGGCATTGCCGGCATGGGCGTTGAAGGCGATTTCAGGTGTCTTGGTTATAGCGTCATAGCGATACAGGGTGTAGTTCTCGCCGGGAGTGAGCCCCGACACGGTTGCTGTCATCGTGAGGGCTCGGGAGCGAGGACGAGCAGTCGAGCCGTCTCGCATGACAGGTCGCTCTGCATTGGTGGCCGTGGTCAGATGGACGGGGAGCGTCTCGTGAGCCGGATCAGCTACGCCGGTGATGGCGATGCCGTAGTTAGCCGTCTGGTTGGAGAGGCCGTAGACGGTGCCATTCGAGGCGTTGGCCTGTCGGCGATCCATCTGGAAACTGCCGAAGGAGTAGGTGAAGGAGAACTGCGGGGTGGCTCCGTCGCCGCCCCACAACCCGTGATCGTCGAAGGTCAGCGTGTCATTTCGACGAGCCGAGGTAGGCAGGGTCAGCGGACGGTGCGACGAGACGCCGGTCACCGTGACGATGTGATCGTACTCGTTGCTCCCGGCGGTCGGCGAGGTGTTCCCATCGATGAGGGAGCTGTTGGCGTAGACACCGATGATCACGGGCTGGCCCTCGATCACGTGCGCCTTGATCCAGGTGAGAAACGACGATGACGAGGCGAGGGTGCTTGGCTGCCATGGTTCTGCGGCGAGGTGCATCTTCCTCGCTGCTCGCACGTCGTTGACTCCGATGAGCAACTGGGAACTCTCGCGAGCCTGGTTGGCATTATTGCTGGCGAGTACTCGCGCATCGTACTGGGAGAGATACTCACCAAAGAAAAGTCCCGCAGCTATGAACGAGGTCTCTCCGCAGTAGCCGTAATTCGCATCCCACTGCAGTCGAGGTGCGATCGGGTTGTTGGCGATCGCCGTCGGGGAGGATCGCTTCCGCGCACTTGGGTGAGCTGCCCCGCCGACTGTCACCACCAGGGAGGTTGCGACCAGCAGGGCAGTTGCGCTGATGCCGAATCTCATGGTCCGCCCAGCAGGATGACGCGTCGATGAGGGAGTGAAGCGTCGAACGGGGTCTCGCTGTTCCATTGATCCCATAGTGACATCTCGAGCGGGGGAGTGGCGTGGAGCTGGCATCTCGCTTCCCGGCGCGGAGGTCGTGGAATTGCGGATCTGAATTGGGCTCCGATCTCGTCGGAGGACCCAACAATTGGCATGCTGCGTGTCATCTCATAGGCTGCGCACACAGCACGGACTCACAAGTACGGCCGAACCGGTCGTGGATCCGTGGTTGAGGCGCCAGGACAGAGGGTCGTTGGTGGCCACGAAGGGATGAATGATGACTGAAATCGGGGCGAGGTTCCCGCAATCCCTCTGGAATCGGCAGTTGCCGCATTTCCCGAGCCAGCGCCGACAGATGGGATTGCTGGCATTGATCGTGCTGTGCACGATCACGATGTATTACCAGCAGTATGTGGCGGGAGCGGTTGCCCCATCCATCCTCGCTCACTTCGGCTTCTCGTTCCGCTCCTACATCACCATCACGGTGGTGGCGAGCGCTTTTGGGGCCATTGCCTCGCTGCTTGCTGGTCTCGGTGATCGCTTCGGTCGGGCCAACATCGTCGTAGGCGGCCTCCTGTTCGCCAGTGCCATCACAGCATTTGGCACACCGAGCGCGACGTCCAAAGCTCAATACGCCGGCTTTGTGATCGCCCTTGGATTCTTCGAGGGCGTCGTGCTCGTTGCCACCCCCGCTCTGGTTCGTGACTTCTCTCCGCAGACCCGGCGAGGGACTGCCATGGGTTTTTGGACCTTGGGGCCAGTCATCGCCAGTCTGATTGTGTCCGTGGTGGCCTCGTCAACGCTGGGGTTCCTCCATCCTTGGCAGGACCAGTTCCACATCGCAGGCATCGAGGGCCTAGTGGTGTTCGTCCTGGCATTTTTCTTCCTGCGCGAGCTCGCACCGAGTCTTCGAGACCAGCTGCTTTACTCGGTCAAGGAACGAGTCATTCTCGAGGCCCGTGCCCGTGGAATCGACGTCGAGCACGCCACTGAAAAGCCATTCCGTCAGATGGTCAAGCCCAACATCATCATCCCGGCAATCGGGGTCAGCGCCTTTCTACTCCTCTACTTCTCCGCCGTGGGCGTGTTCGTGATCTACTTCTCAACCGTCTTCGGCTACAGCCAGGCCAGGGCCAATGGCATCGGGAACTGGTTCTGGGCCGTCGATGCCCTGACCGTGGTGGTCGCCGGGATCATCTCGGACCGGATCGGCGTTCGAAAGCCTCTAATGGTGGTTGGCGCTCTGGTCGCCATTGTCATGTCCGTGCTCTTCGCCAGCATGGCAACAGATCCGACCACCTCCTATGTCCGCATCGTGGTTGTGGTATCGGTGCTCTCGGCCGCCAGGGCATTCGCCTATGCCCCCTGGATGGCGTCGTTCACCGAGACGGTCGAGGCAAGGAACCCTGCCCTGGTGGCCACCGGCATGTCGATCTGGGGTTGGTTCCTGCGAATCTTCGTGGCCGGGGCATTTCTCGTCCTCCCGAGCATCGTCCCCTCGACGTCACCGGTGGCCGACTTCGGACCCCACCTCAAGGTCCTTCAGGCCCAGTACGGCCCCGAACTCAAGACGGCAAAGGCGGTCGATCCGACAACGCTCAAGGAGATCCAGACCTCGCCACCGGTCCCCGGGGCTCTTGCTCGGGCAGTTGGAGAGATTGTGAAAGCAGAGGGGGTAACCAGCTCGGTGGCAGTGAAGAATCTGCTGGCCCTCAAGGCGCTTCCGGCCTCCGACAAGGCATTTCTCCTGGCCCATGGGCGTGAGGTGCTCGCTGCGCAGAAGGCGGCTCCGGCGGAGTGGCAGCGCTGGTGGTGGATATGCGCAGGAGGACAGATCCTCTTCCTCCCGACGATCTTCCTCTTGGTGGGTCGATGGAGTCCGGCCCGCGCCCGTAAGGAGCGCGAGGAGCACGAGCGAGCGATCGAGGACGAACGGAGAAAGCTCGGGGAGTCGATGCTGGAACCAACGGGCTGAAACCCGGTCCGTCACGCACCGGTTGTTGTGGCCTGCAGCATCCAATCCAGAGGTATGTCGACTGGTAGTTGGTGTCGTGCGCGTCGAAGGTGTTGGCTCCCGGTGGAACGGGAACCGTCATGGTCTCGTATGTCACCCCTGATCCGACCACCGCGACCACCGTCGCGGCGAGCACCCACCCCAACGACGGCAGCGAACACAGCAGTCCCAGCAGTGGTCACCTTGCCGTCACGGATACTCAAATCGGCGGCATGGCGATCTTCGGCGCATTGCTGAAGCATGGTGGCGGCAGGACGTTCGTCATCAATCGAAGGCGCACACGGGACGAGCAGGGATGTGCGCTGTTGCCGATTCATCCCTGTTTGGGTGACGTGGCCGTGACGATGCCATGACGTGTCCGGACTCTTCGAGAGGGGCCGCGGGCACTGTCGAATTCGAAGATGCCGGGGTTGGTGCCGCACATGGCGTGGTGATCAGCACCTCGCTGAGGGAGGGGCACTCAACGAGGGCGATGGCGAGACGCTCACGCATCGAAGAGACCACTCAGATAGGTCCCAGGTGACGGACGACCTTGCAATCGTCTCCGCAGGGATCGTCGAGCCCGCCGATCGTCTCGATCAGTAGTGGGAGCATCGGGTGAGGATCTGGACCCAGGGAGCTAACCCCAAAGGACTGGTGGAGGCGCCCGTGCTCAGGATTGTCGCTGGCCCTCGGCGGTCTGTTGCTGGCCTAGGTCCGCGCCGAGGAGCTACGGCCCAGGGCAGGGTCCCGGATTTGCTGAGTATGCATAGCTGCCATCGGACTTGGTGGTGCAGACAAGGTTGCTTCCGTACCCGAAATTGATCCCAGTGACCACGCTCTGGAACATCGTCCCTGAATAGAGCAGAGCGGTGAAGTGGGCGTTGGTGAGGTTCGCTTGGTAGAAACTCGATCCAGAAACGTTCCCCGAGACCGTGGCCCCCCGGAGGGTGGTCTTCGACAGGTTGGCGCCGAGCACGAGGCCGCTGATGGTTGCCCCGTCGAGGTTTGCCCCGGTGAAGTTGACGCCACAACTCCATTGGGTGGGGATGGGGGTTCCGGGAATGGGAGCGGCTGGGGACCAACCGCAGGTGGACCAGCCCTGGATGCAGTCGATGCTCCCATCGAAGTACTTCATGGTGCCATTGTCCATGGATTGCACATAGACGAGGGTGTAGAACCCATAGCCGCTGCCTTCGTAGTGTGACGAAACCCAAGACACGCTGCAGGCCGAGATGCTGGCGAGGTTGGCCGAGGTCAGGATGGCCTTTGAGAAGTTTGTCCCCGTCACCCACGTGCTCGACAGATTGGCACTGCCGAGGTCCGCCTTGGTGAAGTTCGCCGTCCGAAGGTCGTTGCCCGACAGATTGGCGCCGACCAGGTCGGCTCCCGTCAGGTTTGGTATGTCATTGAGGTCGGCGGTCCGCAAGTCCGCACCCGCGAGATTGGCATTCTTGAGGTTGGCTTGGGGTCCGACGAGATAGCCGTTGATGAGCGTCCAGTAACGGCGCTGGTCAAGGCGGCAATTTGCCTGGGTGTGGGGGAGGCCACCCCAGCACGATCCCGGATAGGTCGATGGGAGCGACACCGGGGTTCCGGTGATGCCGCCGGAACTCACACCCTCAAGCAGTGTGGTCTCGGAGAACTTGGTGCCCGAGAGCGTTGCCCCAGTGAGCTTGGCTCCCGTCAGATTGGCCCCACCAAGATCGGCGTTGGTGAAATTGGCGTTAATCAAGTTGGCGCCGACGAAGTTCTGGTTGCGCAGATCCGCTCCGGTGAAGTCGAGACCCTTGTAGGTCGACCCTGGCCCCCTGAGGTAGCCACCCACAATGGTCCATCCAGTCGGGAGGCTGGCGGGAGTGCCGGTGAGGAAGCCGGAGATCACGTTGGTCAGTGTGGCCCCGGCGAGTTTGGCCCCCGAGAGGTTCGCTCCGGTGAGTGTGGCCTTGGTCAGGTTTGTTCCGGTGAAGTCTCCGTTGGAGAGGCTGGAATTCGTCAGATCGGCCCCGGACAGGTTGGCGAGGTTGAGCTTTGCGCTCGACAGGGTTGCGCCGGTGAGGTCGGCCTTGGAGAGGTTGGCTCCGTTGAAGTTCGTTCGGGTGAGGGTCGCCACGGAGGTCATGATGTCCCCTTCCCAAATACCTCCGGCGAAGTTGGTTCCGACCATGGAGGCCCCAGACAGGTTGGTGTCGGTGAGATTCGACGAGCTGACCCGGCCGCCATTGAGGTTACTGCCGTGCAGGTCGAGACCATGGAGATCGACGTAGACGATCTGACACCCGACGAGATTTGAGTTGGGCACCTTGGACGCACAGTTCGGCTTCGCTCCGGCGGACGGAGCAAAGGAGATGATGCTCCCTGCAGCCACGATGGCACTAACGATGAGTTTCTTCATGGTACCCCCCGGCGGTGCGCACTTACGAATGCTCACCCAATGCTACCTCCATCCGGGTTCCGGCTGCCGGTCGGCTTCAACGGCTGTTCGCCAAGCAGCAATCGCGGCGGATCGAACAGCTCTGGGATATCGAAGACTTCTGGAGTCACCGCGAAGAGTTGCCGATTGGGAAGCGGTACATGCCACATCGCTTCGTGGGTTGCTTGGGCGACCCAGGTGGGGAGCGAGAATGGAACCGGCCGTGGCGGTTCGCGCCCTTCAACCTTGGAAGCTCTTGAGGGATTCGAATCAACTAGTCGGTGCACGCACTGGTGAAAGGTTGATCGACTGGGGCGATGTGCCGCGAAGATGCGCGCTGCTTGGGCGATGGTCTTGACCGCACATCGAAGGTTCGAGCCCGCAGCGCAATGGTGCAAGGCGCGAGACGAAGGTCTCGGCGTCTCGAAGGATCATGCTCTCAGCGGTCCTTTGAAAGTGTGGCTCAGCCCAACGTCGAACAGATTGAGCTGGTATCGCCACGCCGTCGAGAAGTGAGTGGTAACCTGTGTGCTCCACCGAAAGTCTCAGTGGAATCGTCGCGTGTTTGCGACGGGGCTCACTTCTGCTCCATGCACGAGGTTGGCCCGTGCATGCAATAGGAGTACAAGTGACCACATCATTCTCTGACCTCGGCGTTGACGCGGGCATCTGCGCACGCCTCGAGTCTCGAGGCATCGCTGCCCCCTTCCCGGTGCAGGCCGCCACCATCCCGGCATCACTGGAAGGTCGCGACATCGTGGCCAAGGCGCCGACCGGTTCCGGCAAGACCCTCGCCTTCGGCGTGGCTGCCATCGAGTCAACCCGCGACTCTTCACCCCGAAGGCCCCGTGGTCTGATCTTGGAGCCCACCCGAGAGCTTGCAGCACAGGTCCGAGATGAGCTTGGCTCGATCATGGAGGGGGGTACCCGTCGGATCATCGCCATTTACGGCGGAACCCGCTACGGGCCGGCCCAGGCGGCACTCAACAAGGGCGTCGACATCCTTGTGGCCTGCCCGGGACGGCTCGAGGACCTGATCGAGCAGGGAATGGTAGATCTCTCTGAGGTGCGTTTCGTCGTGATCGACGAGGCCGACCGCATGGCCGATATGGGCTTCTTGCCCGTGGTGCGACGTATTCTCGACCAAACCGAGTCGGACCGCCAGGTTCTGCTGTTCAGCGCCACCATGGGCAAGGAGATCGAGGGACTCGCCACGAGATACCTCCGTGATCCCGTCCGTGTCGATGTGGCTGGCGACGACGAAGCCTCCGGAGACGTCACTCACTACTTCTGGTCGGTGACCGGTGACCAGCGCATGACGCAGTGTGCGTCGGTGATCACTCAGCTCGGCCAGGCCATCGTGTTCTGTCGGACCCGCCGGGGTGCCGATCGCGTGGCACGCCAGCTCGAGGCAGAGGGAATCTCCTCCGTTGCCATCCATGGCGACCGCACCCAGGCCCAGCGTGAGCGGGCACTGAAGTCCTTCGAGCGCGGTGAGGCACAGGCCCTCGTCGCCACCGATGTTGCGGCCCGAGGTATTCACCTCGAAGCGCTACCCGGTGTCATTCACTTCGACCCCCCAGCCGATGCCACCGACTACACCCACCGCTCAGGACGTACGGGCCGTGCCGGCCGAGATGGCATCGTCATCTCGATGGTCGTCAGCGACCAAAAGCGCGCCGTCGCAAACATTCAGAAGGGGCTCGGCCTCCCTCGTTCGCTGACCGCACCGGTTGAGCTCGGCGTCGAACCGCGTATCCCAACACCGCCCAAGCGTGATCCTCGGGCTCGTGATCGTGATCGTGATCGTGGCGCTCGCGACCAGGTTCGCGAGGACCGAGAGCCCCGTCGTGGCGGCCGCGAGGACCGTCCCGTCCGCCAGAGCCGCGAGGATCGCTGGCCCAAGAAGGGCGCAGCGGCCTCTGAGGGCCGCTCGGAGCGACCCCGCTGGGAGTCTTCGTCGGACCGTTCGTCCCATGACCGAGGGTCTGAGGCGTCGCAGGGGTCACGAGGTCCGACTGGTATCGTGAAGTTCTACAACGCCGACAAGGGCTATGGCTTCGTGGCTCGTCAGGGCCACGACGACCTGTTCGTCCACGCCAGCGGTCTACCGGCATCGGTCAACGGTCGCCTTGAAGAAGGTCAGATCGTGGCATTCGAGATCGGCAAGGGTAAGCGAGGCGACGAGGCGCGCAATGTGCGCATCGTCAGCGGATCGAAGAGCGGTGGCAGTCGGGACAGGCGTCCCATGGCGGCCGCCGGCAAGCGGAAGGGAAGGAACTGAGCATGGCCAAGTCACGGTCCACATTCGGCAAGATCCAGCGTGAGCAGGAGAAGCGAGGCCGCGCCAAGGAAAAGGCTGAGCGCAAGGAGATTCGTAGGACCGAGGAGACGGAAGAGAAGCCTGCCGTCGAGGTCGATGAGTCCAAGGTTCTTCTCGAGCTGGCGAAAATCCACGAGGACCTCCAGGAGGGACGGATGTCTCTCGAGGACTTCGAGGTCCGTCAAGATGAGCTGCGCGAGCTGCTCATGAGCATCTAGTCAATTTCCACGTCTGGCGGGTGTCGCCACCCTCCGCTTGGCCGTCGAGCGAATTCACATCGAGGCAGTTCCTGCCGTGTTCCGAACTCGCGAGATCGGGCGCCGAGGTAGCCTGACGGTGTTGCGCTGATGAGAGAACGAACGTTTCTGGTCAACTCGAGCGTGATGTAGGCCCAACGTTGTCTGACATGGATCAAGGGGATGGCTCATGACGTCACGTGTGACTCCGGCCGCTCTACCTAGCGAAGTATCGCGACACACGGCGATCCAGATATCTTCTGGTGTGCTGGGGTTGGCCTGCATCGGAATGTTCTTCTACGGGCTAGGAAACATCCTGGCCGGCCCCAACGCCAGCACCTACCCCCATCGATTGTCGTGGATTCTTCAATGCGTCGGACCGTTGCTGGTAGCAATCGCCGTGACACTTCACATCGACCACCTCTCCTATCGGATCGGTCGAAGTGCGGTGGTCCTGATCATCGGCGGTGCGTTCCTACAGGGGGTGGCTGTCGCTCCGTTTGTGTTCGCCCCGACTGCGTTCCTTCAAGCGGCATGGTTCAACTGGTACTACGGCGTGTTTGGATCCAGCATGGTCGTGTTGGGCCTCGGGTTGGCATCGGTGGCTCTCCATAAGGGGAAACAGATCGAAGGGGGCCTCGCCCAGATAGGCGACGTTGGCGACACAGACCCTCACGACGTCACGGTCCACGCCTCGTTCCTGTCGTTGCTCACTGGGTCGGTGGGACTCATCCTCAATGGCCTCGGCACCTTCCAGCAGATCAGCTCGCCCGAGGCCACCCGAGAAGCTTGGGTGTTGCAGGTGCTTGGCATGCTCCTCGTCGCCGTCGGGATCGCTTCCCATATCGCTCACCTGAGGAACCGTATTGGTCTGACACCGGTTGGCTTTGCAATAGTTGGGTCATTCTTGATGGGCGTGGCGTGTCTGCCCTATGCGGTCGACCCGCACACCTACACCTCATCCACGTGGGGCCAGACCTATTGGAACGTCTGGGGAGCTGGGGCTGTCTGCGGTTCGATCGCCGTCGGACTGGTCATCGTGCGGAAGCGCTCCGTGGAGGCAGATTCCCCCACGTCCTGACCGCACAGCAGTGATCCCTCTGACGGCTGTTGGGTTGGGAAGCGGGCGATTCGGGATGCCACCTCAGAGGTCTCGTCCATCACAGAGAGTCCGAAACGTGGCGATCTTGGAGAGCGGACCATGGAACGCCTCGTTCACATGAAGCGCTGAGTCACCTCACATTGGTCGGCACGATCCACTATGAGCAGGGGAGAACCTGTGCCACGGGGAGCATGCTGAGGTCGATGGGAGCCATCGCGCCGAGGGCACCGAAGCGACGAGTGGCTTCGAGGAGGTCGATGATCTTCTCGGCACACTCAAACGGGTCGGCCAACTGCCCTCATCTGAGGTCTCACATGCGGCGGGCGGACGCTTGGCTCGGTTCATCCAGCCACGCCAAGGGCGAGCACAGCGATCTTGCTGAAGGAAATACCCAGAGATCGCTCTTTTGACGCTCTCTATGACATATGGTTCCCTTCAACAGTCGAGAAGGGGTGATCATGGAAATTGTGTTCTTGGGAACGGGAAGCCCTCTGCCGGATCCGAACCGAGCAGGGCCGGCGATGCTGGTCAAAGCCGGGCCTCATCACCTGCTCTTTGATGCCGGCCGGGGAGTGGTCATGCGCATGGCGGCGGCCGGGACCGGTCCCGCACTGGTGTCGGGCCTCTTCCTGACCCACCTCCACAGCGATCACACCACCGACGTGAATGATGTCATCACCACTCGATGGGTAATGTCACCAGCGCAAAATCCTCTGCAGGTCTTCGGTCCCGTCACCACCGCCGGCTACATCGATGCCACATTGGCCATGCTGTCGGAGGATATTTCCTATCGCTTGGCCCACCACGAGGACCTCAACTGGGCTCCGCCGGTCGTCGTTTCCGAGGTCACCGACGGAGTCGTCTTCGAGGCCGATGGGGTGCGGGTGATCGCCGCTCCCACAGACCATGCTCCCGTGCACCCGACCGTGGGCTACCGCATCGAGCACGAGGGCCGTAGTCTGGTTCTGGCCGGTGACACGGTTCCCTGCGAAGGGCTCGATCGGCTCTGCGCCGGTGCCGACATGTATGTCCAGACCGTCCTGCGCCGTTCTTTGGTCGAGCAGATCCCGATGCAGCGCTTCTTGGACACAATGGACTACCACTCGAGCACGCATCAAACGGGCCAGACCGCAGCTCGGGCCTCGGTCGGCAAGGTCGTGCTGACCCACATGGTCCCGGCTCCGTTTCCCGGCACCGAGCACGAGTGGATTGCCGAGGTTGCCGAGGCCTATGACGGCCCGGTCGTCATCGCTGAGGACCTGCTCGTCCTCGACGTCTAATCCAGATGCTCGGCGAAGAACGCCAGCATCCTCGACCAGCCATCGGCGGCGGCCGCAGCATTGAAGTGATCAGGACGGGCGTCGCAGTTGAACCCGTGTCCCGCTGCGGCGTAGCGGATGATCTCGGTAGGAGCAGTCGCCGTGGCGGCGGCGTCGCGAAGCGCCTCAACCTGCTCGACAGGGATTGAAGGATCCTCATCGCCATAGAGACCAAGCCAGGGATGAACGATCGCCGGGGCGACCTCGACAAGCGGTGGCATCCCGAAGCGGCCCGTCGTCACGCCACCGCCGTAGAAGGTAACTCCGGCGGCGATGCCCGGTCGGCTACACGCAGCACACACGACGGCACCGCCCATGCAGAACCCGACCATCCCGGTGGACTCGGCGGAGAACCCCTCCGCCACGAGGTGCTCGAGGGTGGCGTCAAGGTCGGCGGCGATCTCCTCACCAGAGAGCTGGCCCATGATCTCGAGCAGACGTTCGGTCTTCTCCGCCACGTGGAGCGCCTCGTACTCAACCACCGGCGAGCCTTGGCGGTGAAAGAGCGCCGGGGCGATGCTCCGGTAGCCCTCGGCAGCGAGGCGATCGACGATCTCGGCGATGTGCTCGGTCAGGCCGAAGGCCTCCTGGACGACGATGACCGCACCTCGAGCACGGCCCGTGGGGGAGGAGGAAAACGCCGGGATCTGTCCTGCCGGGCTCGGGATCGCGATCGACTCGGCCATGTCAGTCGAAGGTCGGCCCGACGGTGCGGGTGCGCTTGATCTCGTAGAACCCGGGGGTTCCGGCCACGAGGAGTACGCCGTCATAAAGCCGTCCGGCGACCTCGCCGCGAGGGATTGGGGTCACCACGGGTCCGAAGAAGGCGATCTCGTCCACGTGGAGCACCGGGGTGCCGACGTCCATCCCAACCGGGTCCATGCCTGCATGGTGGGAGACCTTGAGGGCCTCGTCGAAACTCGCGTCGTCCGCTGCGTTGGCTAGCAAGGGGTCGAGGCCAACCTCGGCCAGCGCGCCAGTGATGACCTCTGCGAAGTCACTGATGCCCTCATTGTGGATGCGGCGACCCATGGCGCCATAGAGGGCCCGGACGGCGTCGCTGCCTCCGGACTGCTCGGCGGCGATCAGGACCCGGACCGGACCCCAGGCCTTGGCCATCATCTCGATGTACTGCTCAGGCAGGTCGCGTCCCTCATTGAGCACGGCCAGCGACATGGTGTGGAAGCGGGCGACGATGGGACGAACCTGCTCAACCTCGAGGATCCAGCGCGATGTGATCCAGGCCCACGGGCACAGCGGGTCGACCCAGATGTCAACGGTGGTGGTCTCGGTACTCATGGCGTCCTCCGGGCTTGGGCCAACTCGCTTTGGTCGAATCCTAGGGGGACCCATGGGTTCGTCGCCCATGGGCGGCAAGCACCGAGACCAACGTGATCGCCACGTTGGCGGCCGAGGGCAGGTGGAGGGATTCGTCGGGCCCATGGGCATTGGACCCAGGACCAAGGACCCCTGTCACGAGGAACTGTGCCGCACCGAGGCGTTCCTCTAGGGCGGCAAGGAATGGGATTGATCCACCTTCGCCAAGGAACCCGGGCCGGCCACCAAAGCCCGCGCGCGACCCCTCGTCAAGGGCGTCGAGCAGCCACGGTGCCGTCTCTGGAGCCACCCAGCCCTCGGCAGGTTGCTGGAGGCTGACGCTCACGTCGGCCCCTGATGGCGGATGTGCGGTGAGGACCGCAAGCAATTCTGAGGCAACGGCCTCGACGTTGGCCGACGGAGGGGTACGCAACGAAAGCTTGAGGGTGGTCGAGGAGCGAAGCACATTGCCGGCAACGGCAGATGGTGGCAGACCGTCGGCCCCAACCACCGACAGCGTGGCGGCCCAGGATTGGCGCAGCAGTCGGTCGGTGCCGTCGCGCCCCATGAGCTCGAGTCCTGGCCGGGCAGGGAAGTGGCGGCCCAGGGGGTCATTGAGCTCGGCATCGACCACCGCGGCGTCGGCCATGACGTGGGCCGGTGGGGCGATGTTCACCGTGTCGAGCAGCAGCTCACCCGTTTGGGGGTCCTCGATGCGGTCGAGCAGCTGACGCATGAGTCGAAAGGACGAAGGGATCACTCCGCTCGCCTCTCCCGAGTGCACGCCCTGGTCGAGGACCGTCACGCGCACCGTGGCCACGACATTGCCGCGCAGCGAGGTGGTGATCCAGATCCGATCGAAGTCGAGGGCTCCGGAGTCGAGGCAGATGACGAGGTCGACGTCACCGCAGGAGGGGAGCAGGATATCGAGGTGGGCAGCGAGGTCAGGGCTACCGCTCTCCTCTGAAGCCTCGATCAGTACTACGCAGCGCCCCCGTGGCAGGCCGGCGGCATCGGCCGCCTCGATGGCCAAGAGGGCAGTCGGCAGGGCGTAGCCATCATCGGCGGCACCCCGGCCATAGAGCAGGTCTCCGCGTCGCACCGGCCTGAATGGGTCGAGGCCATCGGACCAGTCGCCGAGCGGGGGCTGCTTGTCGAGGTGGCCATAGAGCAGCACCGTGCCGGTGGCTTCGGGGGCAGTGGAGGGAATGTCGATGACGAGGGCCGGGGTCCGACCCTCTAGACGCTGCACCGAGATCTTGGCACCTACGAGTTGGCGCTCACCTGCCCAGCGTGCAAACAGGGCAATGGCTTGATCGATCTCAGCGCTCGGTGAACTCGCATCGGTAAAGTCTGGAGACAGACAGGCAATGGTGAGGTAGCGCTCCAGCAGCTCGACGAGGTCGGTGTCGATGGTGGCTCGAAGCGACGAGACGATGCGATCCATGCCGTGACGCTAGTAGGGCAAGGTTCCACCGTTTTCCCGCGCCAGGTCGACTGCTCGCCAGCAGCACCAGGCCACACTCGATCGCCAGGGCACCAGGTGATCGGCGGCATCCTCGAGGGCGGCGGGGGTCGGTGCGGCATCGAGTCGTCTGAGGAGGCCCCATCCGCTGCGTACGCCGAGATCGCCAACCGGCCAGACATTGTGGCGACCGAGTGGTCCCATCAAGAACATCTCCGCGGTCCACCGACCGATACCTCGGACAGCCGACAACTGGGTGACCACCTCGGCATCGTCAAGGCGCCCGAGCGCGTGGAGATCGAGTCGCCCATCCTCTACTCGATTCGACAAGTCCATCAAGGCCGCCTGCTTCGCCCCAGAGACACCGCAGCTTCGCAGGATCCCATCGTCGAGCTCAAGCAGACCAGTCGAGGAGATCGAACCCCCCATGGCATCTCTGACACGGCCAGTGATCGTGGCGGCTGCCTGCGTAGCGAGTTGCTGGTGGAGGATGGCTCGAGCCAGAGATCCGAAGCGGTCGGCGACACGTTGAGGTCGACGGGCAGGGGGCGGGCCGATGATGTCGATCAGGCGGGCCAGTGCTGGATCGGCGGCGGAAAGCTCTGCGGCAAGCAACGAACGCGATGGGGCACCCATGGGGGCAGGCTACGACGACGCCGACAGAAGGGTGATCCCCTCAGGAAGAGCATCCTCGGTGCGTACCGACTCGATGAGTAGCTCTCGTACGGCCCGAGACGGGGCGGACGGCAGGCCGTGGCGGCGGGCCACAAGACCCACTCGCCGCTGGGGAAAGTCGGCGAGGGGGAGCAGTCGGAATTGTTCACGCAGGTGCTGGGGGACGGCGGTTGCCGGAAGGATGGCCGGACCGTAGCCGTCGAAGACCAAGGAGGCCAGGGTTCGCAGGCCGTCGAGCTCGATCGATGACCGGGGGATGAGTCCACTCGGGGCAAGTGCGAGGTCGATCTCGTCGCGAAGGGCGGTGCCCGGGAGCGGCAGGAGCATGTCAAGGTCCTCGAGGACCGAGAGCGGCAGAGGCGGAGCGTCGTGCCCGCGGCCCGCCGCCAATGGGTGGGTGGCCGGAACGACAAGCACGAGGTTCTCCTTGAACAACTCGACCGCGGCGAGCTCGGGGGCCTGAACGGGCAGGGTGAGCACGGCGAAGTCGAGTTGACCCTGGAGCAGCTGGGGCTCAAGGGTGGTGGTGGTTCCTTCGGTGACCCGCAACACGATGCGTGGATGATGGGCACGTACGCTGGCGAAGATCTGGGGGATGAGCCATCGGCCCGTCGTGCCGATCATCCCGACCCGAACGGTTCCTGACACCTCGGAGTGAGCCGAGAGCACGTCGGCCATCATCGACTCGAGCTCAGCGAGGACCCGGCGTGCGCGGATGAGCACCAATTGCCCATCCTCGGTCAGCTGGCCGGAGGAACGCTCGATGAGTGTGGTCGCGAGCTCGGCTTCGAGGCGGGCGATACGTCCAGAGATGTTTGACTGCACGGTCCCGAGCGCGCTGGCCGCCGCGGAGAAGCTTCCATGATCATCGATCCCGACAAGGGCTTCGAGCTGCTTGAGGTCCATCCGTCGTCCTATCTGAAATAGTGATGCAAGTTATCACGCAAAACAGGTTGCATGATGAGGCAAAGCATCCCATACTTGTCTCATACCGCACGACGGATGGATCCCCCCTCCACCGTCTGAAGCGGATGTAGCGAAGGCACCACCTACCCCCCCAGGTGGTGCCTTCGCTCTTTCTCTGGTCAGGCCACTCGAAGCGCTGGACCGGCTGGTGCCGGTAGGTTGGGGCCTATGTCCGTGGCCTTCATCGATCTCGATCGCACGCTGTTGAGCAAGGCCAGCGGCCCCGAACTCAATCGGGCGTTAACGACATCGGGTGTCCTCAAGGAGCGGCGGAGCCTTCCGGGCGAGTCGCTGTTATTCACCATCTTTGATCGGTTCGGCGAGAATGCAGCCTCCATGGGTCTGGCGCGAGCGGCCGCCCGGGTGGCCAAGGGATGGGATTGCGAGGCCACTCGTGCGGCGGGCCGCCTCGCCGTACCCGCGCTGCTCGATCTGGTGGCACCGTTCGCCCCGCAGCGCATCGCAGCGTTCCGGTCGGAGGGCCTCAAGGTGGTGTTGGCTACGACGACACCGAACGATCTGGTGGTGGGTCTGGCCGAAGCGCTTGGCCTCGATGACGTGATCGCCACTCGCTACGAGGTCGTCGAGGGCCGCTACACCGGCCGCATCGACGGTCGGTTCGTCTGGGGTCTCGGCAAGCTGCGAAGTGTTCAAGAATGGGCCGAGGTCCATGAGGTCGACCTCGCCGACTGCCATGCGTGCTCTGACAGCTTCTTCGACATCCCGCTCCTGTCGACCGTCGGCCACCCGCACGCCGTCAATGCTGATCCCCGTCTGCTGGCCGTGGCGCTGGCGCGGCGGTGGCCGATCGAGCACTGGGACCGGCCGGATGGCGTGCCGTCAATCCTCGGCCTCGAGCCGTATCACTTCGTTCGGACCCTCGTGCGACCCGAGGCCTTTCCCTATGCCCGGTTCGACATCGAGGGCATCGAGGAGGTTCCCGCCACCGGTCCAGTGATTCTGGCCTCGAACCATCGCAGCTACTTCGACGTGGCCGCCCTTGCCCTGGTGGCGGCCAAGATCAATCGGCCGGTCCGAGTTCTCGCCAAAAAAGAACTCTTCGCCATCCCCGGCCTGTCGCACGTTGCCCGGGCCATCGGAGGTATCAGCGTCGACCGAGACGGAGCGCCAGAGCGAGCCTTCTCCGAGGCTCTGGCATCCCTCGATGCTGGTGAGGCGCTCTTCGTCCTGCCGGAGGGAACGATTCCCAGAGGTCCGTCCTTCTTCGACCCGGTACTAGAAGGCAAGACCGGAGCGGCTCGGCTCGCGGCGCTCTCGGGTGCACCGATCGTCCCTATCGGCCTCTGGGGCACCGAGGTCGTGTGGCCTCGTTCGTCGAAACTTCCCCAGATGACGACCCTGATCGACCCCCCGCGAATCAGTATCCGTATCGGGAAGGCCTTCGAGGTCGATGGCATCGACGCGCACGCCGATACCGAGCAGATCATGGCGGCGATCGTGCAACAGCTCCCCGATGAGGCTCGGGTGGCGACCACGCCGTCGCCCGAGGATCTGGCCCGGACCTACCCTTCGGGAAGAGCGCCGACAGCTGACGATCCGGAGGCCTGAGCGCATGGGCGTCCGGGCGATGGTGGGGGTCGCGGTCGTCCTTCTGGTGAACGCCGCCTCGCGTCTGTTCAGGCGGGGCTCGGGAACAGTTGCGGGGGGACGGGCAGGACTTGCCGTCGACCCCCGGCTCCTCGCCAAACTGGCTCAGTCGCGTCACATGGCCCTCGTCAGTGGCACCAATGGCAAGACCACCACCACGGCGCTGCTGTCTGCAGCCTTGGGCTCGACGGGCCGTCGGGTGGCCAGCAATGCCACGGGGTCCAACATGCCGGCCGGTCACGTGGCTGCCTTGGTGGGCGGCCGAGGGGCACCGACTGGCTGTCTCGAGGTCGATGAGGCCTACCTCGGTCGAGTACTCGACGACACTCATGCCGAGGTCGTGGTGCTGCTGAATCTCTCGCGCGATCAGCTTGATCGAATGAGCGAGGTCCGGATGCTGGCCGAGCGCTGGCGAGGCGTGCTGGAGCAGAGCACCACGACGGTGGTGGCCAATGCCGATGACCCGCTGGTTGTGCACGCTGCCTCAGGAAGCACCGGGGTGGTCTGGGTGGCAGGTGGCCTCGAGTGGCGCGACGACGCCGGCGCATGTCCGCAATGCCTTGGTCCCATCAGCTTCGCGGCGCAGGCCCCGGGATGGAGTTGCTCGAGCTGTGGATTTGCGCGGCCCACACCAAGTTGGGTGCTCGACGGCACCACTGCCATAGGGCCCGTCGGCCGGGTCGAGATGGTGCTTGGCCTCCCTGGAGTATTCAACCTGCGCAATGGCCTGATGGCACTGGCTGGCGCATGGAGCATGGGCGTGCCCGTCGAGGAAGCCGCAGCGGCGATGTCGTCCGTGATCGATGTGGCCGGTCGCTTCGTAGACCGGGACGTCGCTGGGACCCCGGTGCGCCTCATGCTGGCAAAAAACCCCGCCGGCTGGTCGGCGCTGCTTGACACGGTGGCCGATGAGGAGGCTGCGGTGGTGGTGTCGATCAATGCCCGGACTGCAGACGGTGCCGACCCCTCGTGGCTCTTTGACGTGGACTTTTCGAAGCTGGCGGGCCGGACCGTGGTGGCCACCGGTGATCGCTGGCGGGATCTCTCGGTCCGTCTTCGCTATGCCGGCGTGCCACATGAGACCGAAGCGAGCCCGACTGCAGCGGTGGCACTGGCGGGTTCAGGAGCAGCAGGACGAGTCGATGTCATCGGTAACTACACGGCCTTTCGTGACCTCCTGGAGTCTTCATGAGTGTGCTGCGTATCGCCGTGGTCTACCCGGACCTCCTCGGGACCTATGGAGACACGGGCAATGGGGTGATTCTTGAGCGGCGGGCCGCCGAGCGGGGGATCGCCGCCGAGCTGCTGATGGCTCGCTCGTCGGAGCCCCTGCCCGAGGCCGACCTCTATTGCTTGGGTGGAGGAGAGGACGGACCGCAGGTCCTGGCAGCCGAGCGACTGGTCGCCGACGGTGGGCTGCGAAGGGCAACCGAGGCTGGGGCGACGATCTTCGCAGTCTGTGCGGGGTTCCAGATCATCGGTGCCTCGTTCCCAGATGCCGCTGGCAATCGGCACGATGGCGTGGGTCTGATTGACGTCACCACCACGAAGGGCTCCGGGCCTCGCTGCGTGGGTGAGGTGGCGGTCGATCCCGATCCCGCCCTCGGACTCAGCCGACTCAGCGGCTTTGAGAACCATGGGGGAGTCTCGACCCTGGGAGAGGCAGCGGCTCTCGGGACCGTTGTGGCCGGAGTGGGCAATGGGGCCGGGCCTGCGATCGAGGGCGCGTATCGGGGCCACGTGCTTGGCACGTATCTCCACGGACCCGTGCTGGCCCGCAATCCCGACCTTGCCGATCTGCTGCTCCGCTGGGCCACTGGTAGCGGCGAGCTCGAGGTTCTCGATGATGCAGCTGCGCTCGATCTGCGGTCCGAGCGGCTGGCCTCAGTGGGCTGTTGAGCAGTCGCTAGGACTGCGTTGGCCAGTCGGGAAGCGGCTGGCGCTCTGTGACTCGCCGAGGAGCGGGAAGGGCCCACGAGCGCCGCCAGGCGGCGGCCTCGGGTCCATAGGTCAACGCTGCATCAGGTGAGCGCCGGGCTGTCCAGTAGTCGGTGGAGGCTTCGCGTCCGAGCTCAGCTACGGCGGCTTCGATGCGGGGACCGAAGCCTCGGGCATCCTCGTCGGCCGTCGGCCTGAGTGCCCGGCCGATCAGCACCGTCACCGGAGCCCGACGGAGTCGGCTCGAGGCAGTCGACTCGCTTCCCGACCCTCCTGGAGCATCGCCCTTCTCAACAGGGCGCTTCGGCAGGACTCGGGCAGTGCCCTCGAGATAGACGGGGATGACAGGAGCGCCGGATCGCACCGACAAAAAGGCAGCCCCGCTTTTGAAGTCACGCATCCAGCCGTCGTGTGTCCGACCGCCCTCGGGGTAGATGATCACACTCCACCCGTCGGCGAGCAGTTCGAGGGCGCTAGCGGCCGAGCGGCGAGACACCTTGGTCCGTTCGATCGGGATGGCCCCGAGGACCAATGAGGCCATCGTCGCCTTGAGCGGGGTATCGAAGAAATAGTCCGAGGCGGCGGCCACGACCACCTTGTGACGAAGATGCAGCGGCAGGGCAGCGATGACGACGCCGGTGTCGGCATGACTGGCGTGATTCGAAGCGATGATGACGGGTCCCTGCATCCGCTCGAGGGCAGCTCCACCCTCGATGATCGCGGGGGCGACAAACCTCGTCAGCGGGACGGTCACGTTGTCGGTGAGGATGGCGCGCACGAGGCGAGCCGGATAGCGACGTGACCAGGTGGTGTCGTACTCGAGGCCGACCCTGCGACGTTTGGGTGGGCGCGGGACGCTCGACGGCCACATGGGCCGCGTGAGCGGGAAGTGGGCGGCACCCAGCTTGCGGAGCGCCTTGGGCCTCACGTGACGTCCGCCAGCAACAGTGGTGGGGTGTGCAGATGGGTCAGGGTCGGGTCGGGTCCGACGACGTCCTTGGCCATTTCGAGCGCGTCATCGAGGGTTGAGGCGGGGTGGAAGCCCATCCGCCGAACGGTGGCGGGATCGCCACCGACGATGATGACTCGTCCGAGGTGCTTCATGGCGTGACTGCACCAGTACCACATGTAGAACGGATGGACACCGTGGTATGCGTGGCCAGTCTTGTAGAGATGGATGTACCACGGGTCGGTGGCGAAGGCCTCCTCGAACTGCTGGTGCATCACCACCGGATCGGTGGTCTGGGTCAGCACCTGCTCGAAGAAGTCGATGTAGCTCGGGTGGTGCCCCGGGTGGAACTCAGGGCGGGTGGGGTGGAACAAGATGGCCACCCCGCCCTCTCGCACGACCGGCTTTCCTCGATAGAGGTTGAAGAAGTAGCCCAGCCCGAGGCAGGCCACAAGGATCGGGTTGAGGATCGAGTTGACATTGTAGGGACTGATGTAGGGAAGGCCCATGGTGACGATGTCGGTCTGGCCCTCGACGGCCACCCCCTGCTGAGCCCACACGTCAGCGGTAATCAACTCGTGGACTGCTTCGACCTCGCCTGCGTAGACCGAGCGCATGGCATGCGGCGCCTTGATCGAGTGGAGTACTTGGCGGGCCATCTTGGGAGGAGCCGCATCAAGGGCCTTCGATGCGGCCATGAAGGTGGCTCGGTCCTTCCAGGTCCACTCCCACTCTCGTTTCTGGAGGAACTGGAAGTTCCCCGGGAATGTATCGGTGTTGAGGGTGGTCTCGATCTGGAAGATCTTGACGCCGGCATCCCTGATGAGGCGGCCCATGCGCCAGTTAGCCGTGTGAAGCTCCGAGGCCGGTGCGTCCATGAAGGACTTCGAGTGGGTCATCGTCTCGGGATTGTGGTGGTGCCGGAGGCTCTTGTAACTGGCGAGGCCGGTGGCTACGGACTTGTGGCCCCCGTCCATGGCCACAAGATTGATATTGACGTAGATCAGCAGGTCGCTTTCGGCAGCCCGTTTGTTGATCTCCACGTCTTCGCCGTGCTTGGTCATGCCGAGGTGAATCAGGTTGCTTGGGTCCTCGGCGTCGTGCTGGAGGAGGAGTCCGTGGGGAGCGAAGGCGTCATAGACCCGGTGGCCGAGCGCGTGGCGCAGTTCAGGCTCGGTCATCCGGCGATGGAGGGCCAGCGCAGCGATGAGGACGACGTCATCAACGCCAGCCGCTGCCGCGGCGTCAAGGACGGCCTCGATGATCATCTGGCGGATGTCAGGGGCTTCCATCGGCGGGAGTGGCAGCGAGATGTCATCGAAGCAGATCGTCAGGCGCATGCCAGGGGTGAGGCGAGCCGAGAGTGGGTCAGAGTCACCGGTGGGGTGCTCGAGGGCGTGGCGGATGGCTCCTTCGGGATCCTCGAGCGCCTCGAAGGGCTCAGGGGCGTAGACCACCCGACTGCCCGGGGGCAGCTTGACGAGGCCGAAACCTTCGCCCTTCCACATGAGAGTTGGTGGCGTCGAACGATCCACCTCAAGTACGAATCCAGGGCGAGGTCGCACCTAGTCCTCCCTTTGCGAGACGGCCCTCTTCGGGCGGACGTCGAAGACGATCTTGATGGCTCCACGAGACCCGGCTGAACCGGCATGAGCCAGGGCCTCTTCGTACCGGTCGAGGGTGTAGCTCGCCGAGACAAGGCGGCCGGTGCCGACGGTTCCTGCCATCTCAAGGGCGAGGTGGAAGGTGGACTCAGACTCACCGGCGACGGTCTCGGTCCCGTAGGCATATGCGCCCACCAATTCGATCTCTCGATGCCACAGTGCCGCCAAGTCGAGTGAGGCCTTGGCCGGCATGCCGACGAGGACGACTCGGCCTCCGGGTCGGGTAATGCGGAGGGCCTCAGCGATGGATTCGGCACTGCCAACACAGTCGATGGTGATGTCGGATCCACCGCTCAAGACTCCCGAGCGACCAGTCGGGCGACCGACGATGAGCGAGGAGGTGGCCGAGCGAACTGCTCGGTCGAGATGCCGTGGTTCCACCACGTCGTCAGCACCGAACGCACTGGCCATCTGGCGCTGGACGCTATAGCGAGCGCCGATCATGAGGCGACGTGGCGACGGGCTCCGTCCGGTATCGGCGAGAAAGCGTAGGGCGGCGAGCACACCGAGGCCTAGCGTGCCTGCCCCGATGATGGCCACGGTGTCGTCGGCGCCCGCCTGGGCTCGCAAGGCAGCGTGGATCGCGCAGGCCATCGGCTCGACGGTGACGGCGTCATCGTCGCTCAGGTCGTCGGGCACAGCGAAGAGCTGGCTTGCGTGAGCCACCAACGGACCCTCTGACCATCCCCCTCCGGTGTCGCGGCAGAAGCCGGTCTGTAGGCCAGGAGAGAGGTGGCCGTGGGTGAGGCAGCCGCATCGTCCGACATCGCCAGCCCGACAGGCGGGGCATAGCTCGAGGCCTCGGGCAGCACAGCCCAGCACGGGTTGCACCACGACTCGTTGTCCGGCGAGGAGTGGCTCGCCATCTGCACCGATTCCGTCGGCGACCATCTCGCCGACGATCTCATGGCCAAGGATGAACGGGAAGCTCACGATGTCTTCGAAATAGAGGCTGGAGCGGCCGTCAACCGATGCGAGGTCGCTGCCGCAGATGCCGGAACGAATCGGGGTCACCGGAAACCAGTCGGCTGAGGGCAACGACGGTGCCGTTACGTCGACGAGCCGAAGTGGTCCAAGGACCGCGCCCCGCCCCGCCCCGAAGGCAGAAGCCACCCGAGCAGCCGCGAATCGGGTGAGCTTGCGGTCAATGCGCAGCGCCCTCATCGGCTGGCCCCACGAGGTAGACCAACTGGACTTCGATCGAACCGTCCCAGGGGCAGTGACCGAGACGCTCCGCCCTCGGCACGATCCCATTGCTCGATGAGCCATCCTCGACGGCGGGCAATGGAGGCGAGTCGGGCCTCAGGATTGACCGCGACGGGGAACCCGACGGCGTCGAGGAGCGCTAGATCAGATGCGGAGTCGGCATAGGCGACGGTCTCGGAAAGCTTGATGCCGTGCTCAGTTGCGTAGTCGTCGAGCACATTGGCCCGGGCCTCTCCGATCGGTGGCAATTCCTCCATTCGACCGGTGAATCGGCCATTGCGGACACCGAGTCGAGCGCAGATCACGTCATCGAAGAGGGGGGCAAAGGGCTCAATCACCACATCGAGGGCTCCGGTGATCAGGAGTGTCCGGTGACCGAGCCGACGGTGCTCGCGGACCCGGGCGAAGCCAGCTGGATAGGAGCGAAGCAGCAACTGTTCGGAGAACAACTCCCACGAGTCAGCCCGCAGTTGTTCGACTGAGGCACCCTCGTAGCGAAGGTAGAAGGTGCGCAGGAAGTCGCCTCGGTCGCGTCGATCGAGGGCAATGAGCTGTGGAGCAGTACGGAGCAGATCGGCGACGAAACCGGCGCGAGCACCGGGGGCGAGGTGGCGGCTGGCGAACCAGGCGTAGGTGTCAACGACATTGGATGCCATCAGGGTGTTCTCGAGGTCGAAGACGGCCAGCTGGCGGTCTGGTGACAAGACGTTCGCTCGGCCACGGTCCTGACGGTCCGCCATGACCTGGGTACCCGGAGCCGTGCGCACCCTGGCGTGCTTCACGATCGATGGGAGGTGCACGTCATTGACGTAGTCATCCCAAACAATGATGCGTGGATCGAACGCGAAGGTGGTGCGGTCTTCCTCGTCGAGACGCTCGAAGAGCGCCAAGGTCCGGTCGATGCGGTACCGGGCTTCGGTCTCGGTGTACGAGCCGTAGAGCTCTACGTAGCCCATCGCCCGTTTGGCCAAGGTGCTGCGCTCTTCGAGTTGAGTGCTGAGCATGGCGCGACGACCGCGCAATGGCAGGACGGCCAGCACCTTCTCGAGGGTGTCGATGCCGGTGGTGGCCCGCTTGAGCTGCCGCTGGACTCGACCACGACCAGGAAATGACCAGGCAGGGACACTGATTGGCTGGCCGCGGTCGTCATAGAGAGGACGCTCGGTGAACCACGCTTGAACGAGCTCGACGAGTCGACCGTAGCGCAGAGGGTTTCGGACACCCGAAGCGATCTGGTAGACCGCCACCTCATTGTCGGCTGGACCATTCGCAGCTACAGCGAGGACGTCGGCGACCACCATGTCGACGGGGATGACGTCGACGATGCCTTCGGGCACGCCGGGGAACTCCTTGAGCAGCCCTCTGGCGTAGGACACGATGATCGGCTCGGCCATGCGAAAGCCTCGAATCCAGCCGGGAAAGGGTTCTGAGATAGCGGACTCGATGATCGAGGGACGGACGATCGAGATGGGCAGTGGGGCTGCACTCTTCGGTCCATGACGTTCCACCAGCGATCGCTCGCCAAGAGCCTTCGTGTAGGGATAGGCGTCAGGCCAGCCGAGTGCCTGGGAGCGGGTGGTCCCGGCCTCGACGAGTTTTGAGCTGACCCAGTCCTCGCGCATCTTCTCGGCTCTGATGGCGATCATGTGGGAGCCAGCAGCCCCGAGCTCTTTGCGAGCGCGCGCGGTGAATTCACTCTGGATGGGGTCGCGCCGAGACTCGGCCTCGAGGTCGGCTCGCATTCGGCGCGCCGCAGTGACCTCGTCACGCCAGTCGACCGAGACGTCGAAGCGGTGGTCGCCGAGGAGGTGCTCCTTGGCCTCTCCCTGAAAGGTCGAGGCGACGTAACAGGTGGAGATGGCGATCAGGTGGCGAGGGCCGATGCGGCCGTCGGTTTCGGCGATGGCCCGGGCGGCAGCCATGGCATCGGCGACGCGTGCGGGTCCGAGCAGGTTGATTTCGACGGCGGTATCGAGAGGCGAGTCGAATGAAACGGCAGCGGCAGAGTGGATGATGATGTCGCAGTGAGACAATTCAGCGAGCCCGTTGGCATCGAGTCCAAGACCATCACGGCTGACGTCGCCTGCCACCGCCACGATGCGTCGGGCCATCTCGTCAGAGAAGGAGTCGCCGAGCTGATCGCGGAGTCGATCGAAGCAGTCGTTGCGGACAATCTCCTTCATGGCGCGGTCGAGCGGCGTGGTGCGTCGGCCAGGGCGGATGGCAAGGACCACGGTCGAATCGGGGATGGATCGCAGGATGCGCTCGACCAAGGCGGTCCCGAGGAATCCGGTGCCACCGGTCACGAAGAACCGCTGCGAGCGCAGAGTTTCAGCGATGGTCATTTTGTTTGTCTAGCACCCGGCCGCCTGGTTGTCTACCATCTGGTAAGTGACCACCAGTACCTCGGAGCGAATCCTCGATGCTGCACTCGAGGCGTTTGGGACAACTGGCTACGCTGCAGTCTCGCTTGATGCGCTAGCTGTCGAGCTTGGAGTATCCAAGCAGACGATCCTCTACTGGTTTCCCTCCAAAGAAGCCCTGCTCGCTGCTGTCGTCGAGCAAGGGGCTGGTGAATTGACCGAGGTCGTCGAAGCCTCGCTCGAGAAGGCAGGTGAGGGGTTCGATCGCGTAAGGTGCGTCGTGCGTGCCGTGTTTCGCCTCGCAGCACGCCATCCCGCTCTACTCGGGCTGCTGCGTGAGGTGTCAAGGCTGGGACCACCGGCGGCCACTCAGATGACCGAGTGCCTCGAGCCGCTGCTCGGTCGAGCGACCAGTTTTCTCCAGGCCGAGATGGATGCAGGCAAGATGCGCACGAGCAACCCACGGCTGCTGCTGCTCGCCATGTACTCGACCGTGATCGGGATGCTCACCGAGGTTGACGTGCTCGCCGCACTCGGGGAAGAGGTATCAGCCCGATCACTGGTGCGACGTCGATCCGACGTGCTCGAACTGCTGCGCTCGGCGCTGATGGTCGAACCGGCTTCGTCGATGTGATGCCCGTCGAATCCTGACCGGTACCCCGGAAGGGCTACTCCTCGTCGCCGATGAGCTTCTTGAACCGGGAGGGCTTGGGCTCTGCCGGTGGCAAGGCAGGCTTCTTCTTCGGCGCGGGCTTCTTGGGGGTATATCGACCAGACTCGATCGAGGAGGATTTGGCAGAGGCGGCAGACTTGGCCGAAGGCCTCGGCCGAGGGGCGGCACCTCTGGCCGGGCGCTCAGGCTTGATGCCGGCGGCCTTGTCCGACCGACGCTGATTGCGCTGCTCGGCGGCCAGGACGGCGACAGCCTTGGTATCGGTGGTGCCGAACTTCTGGATGCGTCGGGCGCGAACCATGAGCCAGCCGGAGAAGACGAAGAAGGGGACGCCGAGCAAGATGCTCGGCTTAGGCGGAACCTCGGAGATCACAAGGCCCGTCATCAGCGATGCGAAGACTGCCGGTGTCCGGCGGCGCAGCTTGATGGTGAGAGCAGTGGCACCAGCGGCGACAAGGCCGACGATCAAGAAGGGCAGGAAGTCCGATGGCTGGTAATGAAGGATCTGGACGCAGAGGCCTTTATCGAGCGAGTAGTACTTCGGGCAGGCACCCTTGGTGGCGTTGACAACATTGCGGAACTGAGTGTCACCGGTCATCGAGGGGATATTGAGGCCCAACGTGAAGATCGCCCCGAGGATGGCAACGGCGTAGCCGAACCGGATCTCCGAGGTGCCGATTGATCGCATCGCGCTCTGGCGCTCGTCAAATCCGTCAATGATCTCGAGGTCCTCGGGGATCACTCCAGGCACCGGTCGCTCGCGCTTAGGGGCTTTGGGTGCCTTGGGTCGAAGGAACCGCTCCGAGAGCGAAGGCTTCGATGCATTCTCAGGTTCGGGGAGTTCGGAGGGGTCGTCGGGTTGCGTCACGTCCATGAGGCTACCGGAGCCCCTCGACAGGGGCTCCCGTGTGAGCGAGTATTCTGCAAAGGTCCCTCCGGCACCCCTGTGATGTACGGACGAGGGCGCTTAGCTCAGCTGGTTAGAGCGCTGCCTTCACACGGCAGAGGTCGTGGGTTCGAGTCCCGCAGCGCCCACCACACAAACTGGCGTGTCTGGTGGGATATACGCACGACGACGGGGGTCTGCAATGGGTAGCGCACGAGAGACAGTGGAGCACTTCTGGGAGGCCCTCTACCGACGGGACTTCGACGCCGTAGCTGGGTTCTTTGGACCAACCTCGACCTATACCGATGTGGCGACTCCGCCTGAAGACCTGGCGGTGGGTCCAGATCAGATCGTGGCTCGACTGCAGCTGGGCATCGCCCGCCTCGACCACTACGGACACACCCCTGTGCTCATGATCTCCGAGAGCGATGTCGTCGTGACCGAGCACGTCGAGAACTGGCGCTGGCACACCGGTGAGACCATCTCGTTTCCGTTCACCTCGATCCACGTTGTGGAGGACGGGCTCATCACCCGATGGACGGACTATTGGGATCTGCAGACGTTGCTCAGCGCTGCTCCCGCCTGGTGGATCGAGGAGATCGCTGCGGGCTACGTCTGAGCTTCGGAGTTCATCGGCCCTGATCTGGGTCGCTACGCTCGGGGCATTGTGACTTGCCTCGATCCATCGACTGAACGGTGATCGCTGTCGCCTCGTCGACAGTGGCTCAGGGTTCGGTCCTGCTCGCAATTCCGATCGCCTTTGTGGCGGGCCTGGTCTCGTTCGCTTCGCCCTGCGTCTTGCCGCTGGTCCCCGGGTATCTGTCCTTCCTCGGCGGAACCGTGGGAGCGGCGGGCGCCAGTGGTCAGGATCGGCGATCGGGTCGCACCTTGCTCGGGGCCCTTGCCTTTGTCCTCGGCTTCACATTGGTGTTTGTGGCGCTGGGAGGATTCTTCGGTGGCCTCGGTCAGGTCCTCCGGAACCAGCAGCATCTGCTGAGCGTCATCTTCGGGGCCGTCACCGTGGTTCTCGGATTGTTCTTCGCCGGTTTCCTTCCTGGGGCCAGCCTGCTGAACCGTGAGGTGCGTGTGCACTGGCTGCCTCGGGCCACCGTGCTCGGGGCGTTGGCCTTGGGCTTCCTCTTCGGCCTGGGCTGGACCCCGTGCATCGGTCCGACCCTTGGAGCGATTTTGGGTCTCGCCGCTACGAACTCAAGTGCGTCGATCGCCCGAGGGGTGCTGCTGTCGGTGGCCTACTGCGCTGGCCTCGGGATTCCCTTTCTGCTGGCGGCGCTTGCCACCGATCGGGTGCCGGCAATCTCTGCGGTCATCCGCCGGCATGGTCCGATGATCATGCGGTTCGGGGGAATCTTGCTGATCCTCATCGGGCTCCTCGAGATGACCGGCCTCTGGACGACCATGGTCCGATGGCTCCAAGATCAGATCGGTACCTTCACTCCGTCGCTGTAGGTCACGTACAGGTGAGTGCGACGTCAGAGATTCTCACGGTGCTTGCTACCGGCTTGAGTAGCGCTCGGGTGACAGTGATCTGTCGATCGACTCCGGGAACCATGTTCTCGGTGAGGTGGATCGGGAAGGCGAGTGGCATGGCAGGTCGAGCTACGCCGACCAGGCATGACACTGCCGCAGGCTGTGAGGATTGGCCATGAAGGGTGGCCGTGATGACCACGTGGTTCGCATCGATCACGGCGACATTGTCCACGGTGACGGTCACCTTGGTAGTGCTCACGTGATTGAGTGCATGCCGTGCGATGTTGAAGGCGAGGAGTACCACGACCACGCCCACAATGAGGGCCAGGGCGAAGAAGGCGATCTTCAGCCCGCGCGGCTGGGCTTCGGCTGACGGCATGGGTCCAAGGTACCCGCCGTGGTGAAGCGGCAGGGTCGGGTCATGGTTCGGGAATCTTCCGCCTGCCAGAGATGCCCACAGAGGGCGTGATAAAACGGCCACATGTCGGCACCGCAGGCCAGGTCACGGTCGCGTGCGTGGCGCACGGGAACGAAGGCACTCTGCGCGCTCCTGACCATCGCGCCGGGATCGATGGCCATCGCCGTTCGCACCGCAGCGACCGCTGGGCCATCGACCGGGCTTTCCCTCGGCGTGGTGCAACCACGCGACGTGCTGCCTGCCGGCTCTGCGATCGGACCACCGATCGCTCCGCGGACTGAGCTTTCGGGAGTGCTCGGGATGTCGCCACGCGATCCGGCGGCCTTGAGAGCATTCGCTCGGTCGGTGTCGACCCCTGGTGGCACTCGCTTCGGCGGGTATCTCCCTCCCGGTACCTTCCGGGGTAGGTTCGGCCCGACGAACGCCATGGTGGCGCAGGCCACTGGGTACCTCGCTGCCGAAGGGCTCCACCCCTCTGTGAGCACGAACGGTCTCCTGGTGTCGTTTTCCGGAAGCGTGGCGCAAGTCGAAGCGGCGTTCCACACCACCATGTCGACGGTGCGGCTTGGCTCTGGCCGTCAGGCCCGTGCGGCTACGAGCGCGATCAGACTGCCTGCGTCGCTGGTCCCGATCGTGACTGGGGTTGCCGGACTGAGCACCGTTGCGAAGGCCACCAGCCAGCTGAGGCGCAGTCGGGATGCGCTCGTCGTGCCCGCACAACCAACACGCGTGACGCAACACAGTTCCGCCCCCTCGTCGACCAAAGCACTGAGGCCTTCGGCATGTGCGGCCGCCAAGCAGGCAGCCCGTGGGGGCGGACCGAACAACCTCCCTGACCCTCAAGGTCTCACCGATGAGCAGATTGCATCTGCATATGGGGCTGCCGGCCTCTATGGGGCAGGTGCCAATGGGGTTGGTCAGCACGTCGCCCTGTTTGAGCTCGAACCCTTCGTCGAATCCAACATCTCGACCTTCTCGACGTGCTACTTCGGGCGAGACCTGTCGAGCAACATCGTTGTCCATCAGGTCTCAGGTGGCGCGCTCCCGGGTACCCCAGCGTCGGGTGAGGCCGATCTCGATATTGAGGACATCATGGGCGTCGCTCCTGGGGCCATCATTGATGTGTACGAAGGTCCCGACACCCTTGGTGGGGTGATTGACACGTACAACACCATCGTGCAGGACGACGTCGCCAAGATCGTCTCGACGAGCTGGGGTCTGTGCGAAGACCAAGCCGGCCGAGCAATGACAGCGATAGAGAACACCATCTTCGAGCAGGCGGCTGCGCAGGGGCAGACGGTCGCCGCCGCCAGTGGCGATAGTGGATCCAATGACTGTGCGGATAGCCCCAGTCAGGTGACCGTCGACGATCCGTCATCACAGCCCTTTGTGTTGGCGGTTGGAGGGACGACGATCACCTCGCGTTCGAACCCTCCGGTGGAGACGACTTGGAACGGCGGTACGTTCGGCGCAGGCGGAGGGGGCATCTCCTCGCTGTGGAATCAGACATCATGGCAAAGCCCGTCAACCGTGACAGGGGTCGACACGCCAGGCACCTTGGCGGCAGCCAAGGCCCTATCGATCGATCGCAGTGCCAGCCACCTCGGAGGCTTCTGTGGGTCGGGCTCGGCGGGGGCGGGAGCCCTGCCGTGTCGCCAAGTTCCAGATGTCTCCCTGCAGGGCGATCCAGCAATGGGCGCCATCACCATCTACTTCGCTGACTGGGGCGGATGGACCACCATCGGGGGAACCTCATCGTCGGCTCCACTGTGGGCGGCACTGCTCGCTGATGCGGCTTCGCTGCCAGCGTGTGGGGGATCCTTGGGGTTCATCGTGCCAACGCTGTACGCCATCGCCTCTTCACCGCAAGCTCGTGCGCTGGCCTTCAATGATGTGACCCTCGGGAACAATGATCAGGGTTCGAACCGAGGGCTCTTTCCGGCCACTGTTGGCTACGACATGGCCACTGGACTTGGCACGCCGATCATGACGGCGAGCGACGGAGGAGTGGGACTCGCCGGTCTGCTCTGCGGTTCGTTGTCCGCTGCTATCCCGGTTGTCGATGGTGTCTCTGATGGCGTGTTCGATGAATCAGGTTCGATCACTGCTGAAGTACACGGGAGTGGATTCGGGACGCCATCGTCGCCGTCGATCTCCGCTGTTGAGGTCGGCACGCTGCAGCTCGGCCCTCAATCGAGTTCCACCTCGAGTGGGTTCACCGTTTCGTCATCGACGACGCTCTCGTTGGTGATCGGCTCGGACTTGCTCCCAACGCTCTCGCCGGGTGTGGCGAGTGGGGCGGGGGCACACACGGTGGTGTTGACCACGCAGGCCGGCGTATCGAGTGAGGCCCGTCCGAACGCTGTCCTCCAGGTTGCTATCCCGGGTGCCGGTGGAGATCCTCTCCCATCGATCATCGGGTTGTCGACCTCGGGAGGGGCAATGTCAGGTGGTCAGGTGGTCACGGTGTTCGGCTCGGGCTTCGTCGGAGCGACGAGCGTCACGGTAGGAGGCCAAGAGGCCGAAGGGTTCCGGGTCATCAGCGGGACCAGAATTTCGATCACGATTCCTCGCTACAGCGGAACGACGGACTGCGCCGCCACGGGGACTGATCCTGCAACGGACATCTGTCAGGTTCACGTCGTGGTGACGGGGCCCGGTGGCGCCTCTGTGCCACAGCCGATCGCTTCGCCCAGCGTCGTGGCGACCCCGGGGTGTGGGTGCGAGTCTTCTCCCGGTGCCGACGAGTTCGACTATCTCGCAGCACCTGTGATCACAAGCGTGGCGGTGACCGATGACGCCCTTGGCTATGCCGGGACTGGAGGGGGGACTCTCTTGACGATTCATGGGACCGGCATCGGGCCCTTTTCGTTGCTTGGGGCCTCGTTTGACGGATCAACGTCCACCGACTCATGGGCGTCAGGGACCCTGCCGGTCGATGAAACCACGGCCATCGTGATCGCCCCCCAGCAACAACAGTCGATCGAACCATTCACCGCCGAGGTGCAGATCGCATCGATGGCGACGTCGCCATCAGTCGATCCGACCAATCTCGGCTATGTCATGAGCAATGTCGGGACGTTCTCCTATGCGGGCGTTCCCGTCTTGACGGGGCTGTCTCCATCTACCGGACTCTCTTCGGGCGGCACGCTGCTGATTGTCACTGGTCAGGGCACCGCCGCCATTGACTCGGTCGACTTCTCGGGTCAGACGATCTTCGTCGGCCAGGCGTCAGGGTTCGTGTCCCAGGCGACGGTGAACCACCCCTCGACTACGTCCATCTCCCTGATGACCCCATCGTCACTTCCCGGGCCCACCGACCTGTACCTGTGCACTGCATCGGGTTGCTCAGATCCTCAGACGACCGGAACCTTTCGGTACTACCCACCTGGCAGAGCTTCGATCAGGAAGTTGATGACTTCTTCGGGATCAGCAAAGGGTGGCATGGTGATCGTGATGAAGGGAGACAACCTTGGATGCGCCCTCAAGGTCCGATTCGGCCGCACCATCGTGGCCGCACGCCCAATGGCCGCTCTTACCGGTTGTGGCTCGACCACCAGGCTCAAGGCGATGGTGCCGGCTGGGGTGGCTGGAACGAATGTCCCAGTTCAAGTCCTCACCTTGGAAGGCAAGGCCACTGGCTCGGGCTACAGCGCAAAGTCGCCGCGTGCTCGGTTCACCTATGCCCGCTGACGTGACGCATCAAGGGCGTGGCCAACGTGGCTCGACTACTGAGAGACCCGCGTGTGAACCCCACGTGTTGCGAAAGGTCACCTCGTCGACTGGCTGACGGACCGCCACACCCCATCGGCCGATGGGATGGCCGAAAGAGACGCACCCGGCCATGTTCCAGCCTTCGTCGGCCGGGACCTCGAGAACCTCGAGGATCTGTGGTCCGTGGAGTGCCAGAACCATGGTGAGGCAACTCCCAATGCCATGGGCCCGGGCTGCCAGCATGGCTGACCACACGGCTGGATAGATCGATCCTCCGCTCGTGTCGTTCTGGGCAAACGGGAAGAGGTAGAGCGGTACCTCCTCAAAGTGATCGGCCAGCCACTGGGCTGAGCTCTGAACCTTGAGGAACTGGATCGATTCAGGTGCCTCGGGGGCGGCGATAGCAGCGTCGAGCTGGGGCTTGTAGACGTGGTCCCAGAGAAACACCATCGCTTCGCGGTACAACGGTCCGAGCGCGGCCTTGATCTCAGGGCTGTCGACGAGCAGGAAGCGCCAGTTCTGCTGGTTCCCACCACTTGGGGCCCTGATGGCGGCATCCATGATGGAGGCCTGGATCTCGGCGGAGACCGGCTCGGTGGTCACCCGACGCATTGCCCGAGTGGTGTAGAGAGCTTCGAAGATATCCACGGGTCTTAGGTCTCCTTGGTAGCGCCAGACGGTCAACGTAGCCCACCTGCACGATGTTCGCCTCGGTCAGAGCACCAGTCGAGTTGGCACTCGAGATGAGCGACATTGAGCGAACAGTGTCAGACTCGCAACCGACGAAAGGGGAGATCATGGCGTTTCGCACTTCACCGGTGGTGGCGGAAGATGAGTGGCAGCTGCAACTCGAGGTTCGCGATGATGGCGTTGGTATCTTGACGCTCGACCACCCCGAGAAGCTCAATGCGTGGAGCTGGGAGGCATCGCGCCAGCTCGGCGTCCGGGCTGACCAGATCCGGTTCGATGAGCGGATCCGAGTGCTCGTCCTTCAGGCGGAAGGCCGAGCGTTCTGCGCTGGCATCGATCTCGGTATGCCTGAGGATAGGGTCACCGGCCGCTCTCCGGCGGAAAAGGTCCGCAATTACTACGAGGGGATCCGATGGGTCCACGAGCGATTCCGGGTCTTCTCCGAGCTGCCGCAACCGATCGTGGCGGCGGTCCACGGCTACTGCCTGGGGTTCGGCTTCGAACTGGCACTGATGGCCGATATCCGACTCTGTGCCGACAACGCCGTCTTCGCCCTTCCCGAGGCGCAAGTTGGCGTTTCGATCGATGCCGGTGGAGACCTGCGTCTCAGCCACGAGATCGGAACCGGCTGGGCAAAGATGCTGGCGCTCACGGGCCGTCGCATCGATGCGGCGACGGCCGAGCGCCTTGGCATCGTCCAAGAGGTGACGACGCTTGAGGATCTTCGACCCACTGCCCTTGCGCTCGCTCAGGAGATTGCCCGTAACGCTCCGTTGGCCGTGCAATCGATCAAGCGCACGATCGACGGCTTCGCGTATCGGGGACTTACCGAGGCTCTCAAGTTCGAGGCTCTCTCGGCATCGGTCGAGTTCGTGAGTGAGGACATGCCGGCGGGCTATGCCGCCAAGGCCGCCAAGCAGCCTGTTGAGTTCGAAGGGAAGTGAGATGAGCCTCCCTGAGCCTCCGGCACTAGGTGCGTCCATGTTGGCCGCCGATGCCCTCGCCGGGCGGGTGGCGATCGTCACTGGAGGCGGCACTGGACTCGGCCGGGCCATCGCCGTGGAGTTGGCCCGAGCTGGAGCGTCCATCGGGATCGTCTCGCGCGATCCCGAGCACCGTCGCCGGGGCGTCGAAGCCGTTCAGGAAATCGGCGGTCGAGCGATGGATGTCGGCTGCGATGTCCGAGAAGCCGACCAGGTCGAGCACGCCTTCGCCAGCGTGGCCGAGGTCCTCGGTGCCCCATCGATTCTGATCAACAACGCAGCGGCGAACTTCCCCGTGCTCGCCAGCGCCATGAGCCCCAATGCCTGGCGGGCGGTCAACCGCATCGTGGTCGACGGAACGTTCTTTTGCAGCCAACAGCTCCATCGGCATGCCGTGGATACAGGTCTCGACGGATCCATCGTCAATATCGTGGCCACGCAGTCATTCACTGGTGGACCAGGGATGGCCCATGCAGCGGCGGCCAAGGCTGCGGTGGTGAACCTGACCAAGTCGCTGGCGGTCGAGTGGGCGCCCGATGGTATTCGGGTCAACGCAATTGCCCCGGGTCTGTTTCCCCATGAGGAGATGCGTGAGGACCTCAAGGCTCTGCGCACCGAAGGGGCTGACGTCGATGCCCGGCGCTCTCCGGCGGGGCGACTCGGGCAGCGACGTGAGATCGGATGGGCCGCCACCTGGCTGAGCTCGCCCTTCGCCTCGTTCATCACCGGCCACACCCTTGTGGTCGATGGTGCCAACTGGCTCCGACGGGACTTTGTGATGCCTGAGTTCACCCCCATCGCCGAACAGCTTTCGGCTGCCCTGCGGCCGACACCCTGAGCCCCCGCCCAGGGGGCGTCGCTCGTTCCCTACGATGGGCCAATGACTAGAGCCCAGGATTCTCGACCATGAGCATGGGTCACTCGATGGGCAAAGGCGGTCCGCCAGGGAGCGCCATCTCCATGATGCGTTCCATGCGCAAGGATCGCTCCGTCCTCGAGCACCGGGTGGCCAAGGGTACGACGCGTCGGATCCTGTCCTTCGCCTTGCCCTATCGGCGCATCTTGATCATCTTCCTCGGCGCCGTGGTCGTAGACGCTGTAGTCGCAGCCATCAATCCGCTGATCCTCAGGGCCATCATCGACAAGGGGATCCTGGCCAAGAACTCTCAGTTGGTGGTGACCTTGGCCATGGTGGCGGCGGGTCTGGCGATCTTCGATGCAGGGCTTTCGCTCATCGAACGTCGGATCTCGGCCAAGATCGGCGAGAGCCTGATCTACGACATGCGCGCCAAGGTGTTCCGTCATATCCAGTCGATGCCCCTCGCTTTCTTCTCCCGAACGCAGACCGGAGCGCTAATCAGCCGGCTCAACAATGACGTGATCGGAGCACAGCAGGCGTTCACCGACCTGCTGTCCAATGTGGTTGGCTCGGCGGTGTTGGTTGTGATCGTCCTGATCACCATGGCTCTGCTTTCATGGCAAATCACGGTGGTGTCGCTTCTACTGCTGCCGCTGTTCATCATCCCGGCTCGCCGGGTAGGGCAGCGAGTCGGATCGATGATGCGCGAGGGTTACGAGCTCAATGCGGAGATGAACATGGTCATGACCGAGCGCTTCAATGTCTCAGGGGCGCTGCTGGTGAAGCTCTTCGGCCGACCCCGCGACGAGGCTGCCATGTTCGAGGATCGAGCGGGCAAGGTCCGAGATATCGGCATAGCGCAGGCTACGTACTCGAGGATCTTCTTCATCTCCCTCACGCTGACTGCCTCGCTGGCGACGGCGTTCGCCTATGGCTTCGGCGGGGTTGCTGCGATCAATGGTGGGTTGCAGGTTGGCACCGTGGTGGCACTCACCGCCTATCTCGGTCGCCTCTATGGCCCGCTTACCCAGCTGTCGTCAGTGCAACTCGACGTGATGAGCACACTCGTTTCGTTCGAACGTCTCTTCGAGGTGCTCGATCTCGAGCCGATGGTCCAAGAGGCCAAGGATGCCCATGCGATCCCCGACGGACCGGCCACCGTCCGCTTCGACGAGGTCAGATTCTCCTACCCGACAGCGGAGCAGGTCTCGTTGGCCTCACTCGAGGCGGTCGCCGTCCTTGATCGCTCTGAGAGCGGGCAGGTCATCAACGACGTCTCGTTCGAGATTCCTCCTGGGACGATGACTGCGCTCGTTGGATCTTCGGGAGCGGGCAAGACCACATTGTCATCGTTGCTGTCACGCCTCTATGACGTCGATGGCGGATCGATCTCGATCAACGGCACTGAGCTTAAGGAAGCAACGTTCTCCTCACTCCAAGACACGGTGGGCGTCGTCACACAAGATGTCCACCTGTTCCACGATTCGCTTCGGGCGAACCTGGCCTATGCCCGACCCGAGGCCACTGATGACGAGATCATGGAGGCACTGGCCCAAGCGCAAATTGCGGAGCTCGTTGTGTCGCTTCCTGGGGGCCTCGACACCGTCGTCGGCGAGCGGGGCTACCGACTCTCGGGTGGAGAGAAGCAGCGGGTGGCGCTGGCCAGACTGCTGCTCAAAGCACCACGAGTGGTCGTCCTCGACGAGGCGACGGCCCATCTCGATGCGGAGTCAGAGGCATTGGTGCAGGCGGCACTAGCCAAGACGCTCAAGGGGCGCACCTCACTGGTGATCGCTCACCGGTTGTCGACCATCCGAGATGCAGATCAGATCTTGGTCCTCGACGCTGGGCGGATCGCTGAGCGGGGCGATCACCAATCGCTGCTGCTCGCTGGTGGTCTGTATGCGGACCTCTACCGGACGCAGTTCGCCAGCCAGGAGTCCGGCACAGCAACTTCCTAGCGGCTGATCTTCACCGAGTAGGTATGCGCCTTGTTGGCAATCCATGTGTCGGTGGTCTTTCCATTGAACTTCACGTCGCTCCCGGTGACTATCAGAGTGGTCCGCTGGGGCCAGATGAGGCCTTGGGGGATGAAGTCGAGTGAGAATCTTCCGTTGTGGATGGCGTGCGGGATCGACGTCTGGAACTGAAGCGTGGCAGTTTCACCAGCATTGACGGTGAAGGTCGTGGGGTTGACCACGAGGCCCGACTCGGCGATACCTCCGGCCACCGTCGAGCCCTTGGGCGACCACAAGTAGGTCCGCGATACGTACTGGCCCGGAATGAATGAGTTTGTGTGATCGGGGCCGAGGGCGTAGGACGGGTGAGCCTTTTTCGGTGCGGTGTTCCGGACCACGAGCGTGGTTGACACGAAGGCCTGGCCTTCGGCCGTGACGCGCACGTTGTAGGTGACGGAGGTATGGATGTAATAGTCCATCTTCGCAGCGACCGCGCTCTCGACTGCGAGATGGAAGGTGCGAGACGGGTGTGCACCTGACACAGAACCATCAGCGCTGAATGCCGCCACCGTTGCTTCATCGGCCGGGTTAGCGTCGTAGATCATCAGGTGCCGCCGCTGCACGCAGGTAGCCAGCGTTCGCATCAGCCGAGCGACGTCGACGGACGACTTCTTGAGCTGATCGACGATGGCTGTGGTGATCTGGGCGAGTTCATCTCGCCGAACGGCCTGCTCGTCGCCTGCGGGATAGCGCAGGTAGAGGCGATTGAGAACCAGGCCGACGAGGTTCTGTGCGGTGACGTCGGTGGGTACGGAATCGACGTGAACCGGTCCGGTGAGAGTGAGGAGGGACTTGAGCGCCATGACATCCACGCCGATGACCCCGTCGACGTGCTGACCACGGGTGGCCTTGGTGTACATCGACGACATGATCGCCCCGCTGAGAGGAAAGTCTGCGCTGGCATTGGTGGATTGCCACACCTGGGTGGGCTGGAGCGGCCCGAAGACTTGATCGGTCCCAGGAGGCAGCACGAAGGGAGCGGGCGATTCGAGCCGGAGGGTTTCAACCGACTGCGGAGAGTTGACCGTGTACTCGCCGTTGTCTGTATTCAACAGGGCGTAGGAAAGAACAGCCCCTTGATCTCGCATTTCCGCGTTGTTCTCGGCGGCCACAAAGTACTGACGGGGACCATTGGCTCCGAGGAAGGGAGCGGCAAAGTCCAGGGCTCGACCTCCCTTGGCGAGGATGCCGTTGACATAGTCGAGATTGCGGTTGAACTTCAGCCGAGCCGAACGGATCGGCCCCCACAGGCCATCGGGGGAGCGGTTCAGTGAGGTCAGCGTGGCAGAAGAGGTGTGAACCTGGGTGGAGAGTGCGTTGAGGTCAGCGAGATTGATCTTGGTCGCCTGGCTGTCATCGGTCAGTGTCCGCAGTTTTGTCAGCAGGACGGTTCCCTGGTTGGTCAGGGAGTGGGCATCGTTGACGAGAGATTTGACCCCATCGACCTCAGTGCCGATGAATGGGAGCACCGACAAAATTGACAGTGATACTGAATTTTTGATCGTGTCATTCGCATCGTTGGCGGCGGCATTCATGCTGTCCAGGGTCGAGGACAGCTGTGCCCGACCGCCAGCGCTTGTGAGGAGATTGGGGTGGCGACTGATTGCCGAGGCGCCAGTCTGGGCCGCAGAGAGGTCGTCCCTGGCGGTGAGCAAGCTGCGATAGGCAGAACCGAAGAAGATGAACAATGCAGTGGTTGCGAAGAGCACGGCTCCCCCGATCATCCACGGCCGACGGCGCCGACGGCGCTCGGCGGCCTTCTGAGCGAGTGTGAAAGACCGCTCTCTTCGATGGCTGTGCTTGATCCCGCGGCGGTGTTTTAAGAAGTGGGTTCGCCCATATCGCAGGGTATGGAATCGCCGAGAGCGGCGATGGCTGGTCGGAGGCACGTGGGCTTCCGGTGCTCAGGATCAGTTCGCCGAGGTGGGCGGAGTGATGTCGGGGCCTCCACGCCGCTTCGAGGTCCGTCCAAATCGACCGCGAGGAGGGCTCCCGAAAGGTGTCGCCTTGACGGCTGGTGTTCCAGTGATGGTCGCCGTGGACGCCTTGACTCCCGCTTCTTCTGATGGTGAAGACTCGGAATCCGACCCGGATGGCGCTGCCTTGTTTGCCGGCCGAGACTTCGACGAACTCCCATAGCCGTAGCCATAGCCGTAGCCATAGCCATAGCCATAGCCGTAGCCGTAGCCGTAGCGATAGTAGGAGTAGGTCTCGGCGGCTGGGGCTCGGTTCAAGATCGTTCCTCGAACCGATGCGCCCACCTGCTTAAGCAGGCTGATGGATCGGGCAGTATCGCGTCGGGTTGAGATTCCTGCCGCAGCAACGAGAATCACCGCGTCGGCGCTTCCGGCAAGGACTGCGGAGTCGGACACCGGGAGCAGCGGAGGACTATCCAAGATGATCAAGTCACATCGTTGGGCAAGAGCCTGCATGATCGTGCCAGCTCGGCGTCCAGCGAGGAGCTCGGAGGGGTTCGGCGGAATTGGACCGGCCGGCAGGATGCGCAGGTGGGGACTTCCGGGAACGTCCTGAATGGCGTTGTCAAGCTCTGCCTCGCCGAGGAGCACTGAAGTGAATCCCACGTCGTTCGATACGCCAAAGAACTCGTGGAGACGAGGCTTGCGAAGGTCGCACCCGACAATCACCACATCCTGGCCGGCTGCTGCCATCGTGTAGGCCAGATTGCAACTGAGCGTGGTCTTTCCGTCAGTGGCATTGCCACTGGTCACGAGCAGCGTCTTGATCGGATCGTCAATGGCCATGAATTGGATCGACGTACGGATATTGCGGAAGGCCTCTGCGGCCGGTCCTTTCGGTTGTTCGGCGGCGATCAGGAGAGGAACACGACGATCGGTCCATTCGTTGATCGCCGGGATCAGGCCGAGCACGGGGACCCCCGGCGTCAGCCTCTCGAGGTCCGCTCGAGTTCGAATCTTGTCGTCGATGGCCTCTTGAAGCAGCGCCAAGGCGATCCCGGCGGCGAGTCCGACGAGGCCTGCGAGCAGGATGTCAGAGGTGGGCTTAGGACTGATTGGCGTAAACGGGGGGAGTGAGTTGGAGACCTGAACGCCGGCACTTGTGGGGCTCTGAGTCTGGAGTGCATAGAGCTGTGCCTGGAGGGCGGTGCGCTTGTTCACGGCTACGCCAAGGATGCCCTGGGTCGTCTGCTGCTCAGCAGAACCTTTGGGCTGGACAGCGATCTGGTAGCTGTAGTCGTTGATCTGGGTCGTGAGGGCGTCGATGCGCTTTCGGAGGCTCTGCTCAAGGCTCAACTGGTAGTACTGCGCTTTGTCACTCTGCACCTGGATGTAACCCTGGATGTAGGCGTTGACGATACGAGACGAAAGCACAGGGTTCGAGGCGAGGGCGAAGATGTTGGCCACCGTCGTGCCAGGGTTGATCACGACCTGCACTTTGGGGGCCGGCTGGCCGATGGCCTTCGAGGCCGCAGCGGTGACGGCGCTTGAGTTCACAAGAAAGGCGTCGGTCTGGATGCCTCGTCCGGCCAAGGCTGCCTTGTCGGTGAACTGCAACGAACCGGTGGCTCGGTACACCGGTGTCCTGATGCTGTCGACCGCTGCCATGCCGACGACGGCGATGATGACTGCGGCGATGATCACCCCGCGGCGACGCCACAGCACCTTGAGTGGGTCAAGAAGGTTGGTTGACGCGTTGCTTCCAGCAGCCATCCGGGCATCCTACTCTCGCTATCGCGTCATTCGGATGTCATCCTCACCAAAAGAGGATCGGGACGTGCGCTGTCCGGCGAGAGGGGCTGTGGCAGAATCATCGAGTGGAATCGATAGGTCCAGCGCAGCTCCCTGAGATGAGTTCGGCGACCGACCGAGGAGCGATCTCCTGGTTTCCGGTGGCCGCCGCAACTGTGTTCGGATTGGTGATCGCGGGGATCGCTGGGACCCACATCGTGGCCCTCGGCATCATCGTCCCCTTGGTGATCGGGATCGCATGGACGCAGCCTCGGACGCTCCTGCTCTTTCTTGCCGTGTGGCTCATCGAGTTGGGGTTGATCCGCAGAATGGTGACCAGCGGTGGTTCGGTTGGCCTTGCGGGGGATCCCCTGTTGATCGTGGGTCCACTGATCATCCTGTGCCTGTTGCTGGTGATGTCGTCGGGACGAGGCGCCTACAAGGGTCGTTCGACAATGGCCTCGGCGGTTCTCGGACTCAACATCTTGGCCCTGGTCGAGGTGGTCAATCCCGGCCAAGGAACGATCATGGTTGGCCTCGGTGGACTCCTCTTCATGCTCATCCCAGTCTGCGCCTTCTGGATCGGTCGCGGTCTGCTCGATGAGGACCTTGCCCGGCAGTTGATCTGGGTGGTGGCGATCGTTGGGGCGATATCAGCGGCCTATGGCCTCTTCCAAACCTTCGGAGGATTTCCGTCGTGGGATAAGGATTGGTTGCAGTCCAAGGCATACCGAGCGCTCGTCGTGCACGGCCAAGCTGTCCGTGCGTTCGGCACCATGTCCTCGAGTCAGGACTATGCAGCGTTTATGTCGGTGACGATGATGGCTTGGGTGGCTCTGTTGGTTGACAAGGTTCGCCGGGTTCCGCGCTGGTTCAACATTGCCATGATCATCATGGCCGGGACGGCACTGTTCTACTCGTCGGTGAGGACGGCTGCCGCCCTCACGATCATCGCACTGTCGGTGGTGTTCTGCGCCGTTCGTCGGCTCTCACTCTCGATGGCGGTGGTGGCGGCTCCCATGTTGGTGTTGGTGGCCTTCTTGGGACTGCAGCTCATCGGCAATGGTTCGACCCCGTCGGACACCGGCGTCGAGAAGTCCTCGACCCAGGTGCTTGCCAACCATCAGCTCAGTGGCCTCACGAATCCGACAGGGTCGAACTCGAGTCTGAATGGTCATGTGACAGCCACGATCAAGGGGATGTCCAAGGCCTTTTCTAAGCCCATTGGGGACGGTGTGGGCGCTGTGACGCTGGCAGCTGGTCGCTTCAACAACGGCAAGGCGTTCAACAACAACACTGAATTCGATCCTGGCAACATGAGTGTTGCCTTCGGAATCTTGGGGCTCGGTGGGTACCTAGCCGTGCTCTTCTTGGGCTTGAGTCGCACGTATCGCATGGCCACCGCACGGCGTGATGCGATCTCCGTTTTCTGTCTTGGGGTCGTGTTGGTGATGCTCCTCGAGTGGTTCAACGGTGATCTCTACGCATCCTCGTGGCTCGTGTGGCTTTGTTTGGGCTTCGTCGATGGCAACGAAATGAGACTCGAAGAGGCGGCGAACGATGTGGCCCGGGTGTCGACGCCCCTCGTCGTAAATCGCCGGCGCTGGTCCACTTCGTGACCCAACCTGTCGGTCCCGTCGAGTGACGGTTCCCTCGGTCAGGCATATCGGACTCGAGGATCCCGAGTCTCGGCCCGGCGGGCTGAACCGTTATCTCGCTGACCTTGTGGCCGCCCAGATCGAGGCCCATTTCGATGCGGAGGGAGTCGTACTCGGCTCTGCCTCATCCACACCAACTCCCGGGTTGGTCTGGGCTGGATTGAAGGAATCACCGCTCTGGCGCAGGTTGTGGATGATGCGCCGTGGAGCGACTCGGCCTCCGTTGCCCGATGTGGTCGACGTCCACTTTGCCCTCTATGCCCTCGGTTCGGTGCTCCCGATCATCGGTCGCCTCCAGGGGCGTCCCCTTGTCGTTCACTTTCAGGGGCCGTGGGCAGATGAGAGCACGACCGAGGGGAGCGGTCGGCTCAATGCATGGGCCAAGCGAGTGATCGAACGAGCGGTGTACCGCAGAGCCGATCGTGTCATCGTCTTGTCTCGGGCCTTTGAGCAGCTCGTCGTCGATCGCTACGGCGTTGACCCAGAACGGGTGCGCAGGATTTCACCAGGCATCGACGCCAAGCGCTTCACTCCGGGTGAGTCGAGCGATGCCCGTCGCCGCTTCGGTATCGACGATTCGACCACCTTTGTCGTTCTGGCAGTCCGACGGCTCCGGAATCGGATGGGTCTCGAGGTGGCGATCGAGGCCATGAGTCGGATAGCACGACCGGGTGCGCTCCTCGTCATCGTGGGAGAGGGACCCGAACGGGCTCGACTCGAGGCCTTGGCGATCGAGCTTGATGCCCCGGTGCGGTTTGTTGGCCGAGTGTCGGATGAGCAACTCGTCACCTGGTACCGAGCGGCTGATGTGTCGGTGGTCCCTTCAGTTGCCCTGGAGGGATTCGGGCTGGTGGTCCTTGAGTCGCTGGCCTGCGGGACGCCGGTGATCGCTTCGGATCTCGAGGGCTTGCGTGATGCGGTGGAGGGCTTCGAGGGAGCGAATCTTGTAACACCTGGTTCGGTCGAGGAATTGGCGGCTGCACTCGATGACGTTGGCTCGGAGTCGACACCATCGACAGCAGTGTGCCGAGACTATGCAGAACAACATGGTTGGGCCGAAGTGGTGCGCCTTCATGGGCGCGTCTACGACGAGGTTCTCGATCACTCCCGTCCATTGACGGTGTTCCTCGGTCACTCGGCGGCGCTCTCAGGAGGCGAGCTGGCCTTGGCGCGTCTGGTGCCGGCGATGACCGACGATCGAGACGTGCTCGTCATCCTCGCCGAGCAGGGTCCACTCGTTGATCGGCTGAAAGGCGCAGGGGTACGAGTCGAAGTCATCGCCATGGACGAGGCGGCTCGGTCCATGGGGCGTGACGGGGTGGGAAGGGGCTTCTCTCAGCTGCGCCAGGGTATGGCGGCCCTTCACTACTCTTTGCGGTTGGCCCGGCGGCTGCGACAATTGCATCCGGATCAGGTGCACACGAACAGCCTGAAGGCTGCGCTCTATGGCGGGATGGCTGGCCGGCTGGCGAGGGTGCCCTGTGTGATCTGGCACGTCCGAGACCGGATCGCTGAGGACTATCTGCCGGGTCGGGCGGTCCGGCTCGTCCGGGCGCTGGCTCGTCGGATCCCTGATGGCGTGGTGGCTAATTCCCTGACCACCTTGGCCACGTTGGGCCCCTTGGATGTTCCAACGCTGGTGCTGCCAAGTCCGCTCGACCCCTCGATTTGTCCTGCGGCGAGCAAGGTACGTGCAGGTCCGCTTCGTGTCGGGGTCCTGGGTCGATTGGCCCCTTGGAAGGGTCAAGACCTGTTTCTCGAGGCGTTCGCCGAGGCGTTTGCGACCTCGAACGTCACTGGCACCATCATCGGAGCACCATTGTTTGGTGAGGATTCCTTTCGCGGCGAGCTCGACCGGAGCATCGACCGGCTGGGCCTTCGAGGGAAGGTAGAGCTGGTGGGGTTCACTGCCGACGTTGCCGAAGCCCTTGCGGAGCTCGACGTGCTGGTCCACACCTCACGAATCGCCGAGCCCTTCGGCCAAGTGGTCATCGAAGGGATGGGAGCTGGACTCTGCGTCATCGCCGCTGACTCCGGCGGTCCGGCGGAGATCATCACCGATGGTGTTGATGGCCTGCTCTATCAGACTGGGAGCGCATCGGACCTCGCGCGGGTGCTGGCATCGGTGGCGATCGACGGTGAGGTTCGTGAGCGACTTGGACGCGCTGGCATCGAGACAGCGAGACGCTTTCGTCCTGAACTATTGGCAGCTGAGCTCGAGGGCTTCTATGAGATTGTGGGCCGGCGTCGCTGATGGAGCTCTCGATCGTCATCCCATCGAAGGACCGTCCGGTGCTCTTGGCCGGGTGCCTTGAAGCGGTGCGAGCATCGCTCAGAGCCGCAGGACGTGAGGCCGAGATCATCGTCGTCGATGATGGTTCTTCGCCGCCCCTCGTTCTCCCCGGATCAGACATCGTGCTGGTCAAGGGATTCGGTGAAGGTCCCTCGCGGGCGCGAAACCGAGGTCTGGTCGTGGCCACAGGAGACATAGTGGCGTTCACCGATGACGATGCGCACGTGGCGAGATCATGGGTGGCGGCACTCTGCGGTGCAATGGATGCCGACCCCAAGGCTGTCGGTGTGCGGGGGCCAGTGGTGTCGCCGCCATATGACCCGCTCTTCGAGCACAGTGTTGAAGATGCCGACGGTGGTCGGTTCCTCACCTGCAATGTGGCGTATCGGCGCTCCGATCTGGTGGCTGTCGGTGGATTCGATCCTGCATTTCGCCATGCCCACGAGGACGTGGATCTTGGCCTCCGGATCGCGGAGCGAGGTGCGGTGTTGTTCGCCGAGCAGATGGTGGTGACCCACCCGGGACGACACTTTGCTGCCAAGGAGTATGACCGTCGAGCCCGCTTCATGCTTGATGACTGGCTGGTCTTTCGCCGGCATCCAGCACTCCTCGGGGATCGAGGGGGCGTTGGAACCGCGCCCCTTCGGATCACCGCGAGACGGTGGGCAGCGATGTTGCACGATCCCAAGGCCAATGTGCGAACAGGGACCAGAGTGCTCCGTTGGGTCCGTCTGGCCTTCGGCCAAGTGGGCAGAATGGCATGGTTGACAGCGAGCGATCGGCGCGGCCACCTGGGTCGACCGATCGATCCGCGGTCGGGTCTCCGGCTCGATGGCTTGCGGATCGCCTATGTCGGTCCCGTGCCATCTCGTCAATCAGGGGGCGCCCCAGGGGTTGAGGCCGCCATCCTCACTCATCTCGCCATGCGGGGGTGTTCGGTCGACTGCTACGTGCCGACCTCCGCACATTTCACGTCGCCGGACGACATCGCCCAGGTGGCGGGAATTCGAGTCATCGAGGGTCGAAGCAGTTTCCGCTTCGGGCGCTGGTACTCCTCGAACCCACTGGCGAAGATGGTGAGCTTTCAGGCGTTTCAGGCGATGAGCCGCAGCCGGCTGGCGAGAGTACTGGCGGCCGAGCATGCCATGGATCCCTATGACGTGATCTACCAATGCTCGTCGATCGAGTCCTTCGGGATTCCGAGCCCGAGGACTCGGCGTCCTCCGCTGGTGATCCATCCAAGTGTCCACGCTGCTGGCGAGTTGCGGTGGCTGCGACGAGAGGCAGCGCTGGCGGCTCGCTGCGGCTCGCCGGTCAAGGCCATGGCGGTGCGGGCATGGATGCGATTCCGCGCCGTGCGCCAGCGCCGAGACATCGCCCACGTCGACGAGGTGCTGGCCATCTCGGCCACCTTCGGTGAACTTCTGGTAGGCGACTACGGCATCGACCCCGAACGCGTGTCGGTGGTGCCCAACGCCATCGACACCGCCTACTTCACCCCTGGGCCTCTCGTCACCGCCGGTCCAGCCATCATCTTGATCCTCGGTCGTGTCGTGGTGCGCAAGGGTGTCGAGGACATCGTGGCTCTGACGCATCGTTTACGTGACCTCGAAGGACAGGTGCGATTCGTCGTGATTGGTGATGGTTCGCTCTGGTCTGACTATCGACCACTGCTCGATGATCTCGCACCTGGCATGGCAGAGGTGATCTCCCAGCAAGGACGTGACGAGGTGCGTGAGCGGCTGCGCGGGGCACGGGTCCTGATCCAGGCCTCGCACTACGAGCCATTCGGATTGACGGTCGGAGAAGCACTCTCATGTGGGGTGCCCACTATCGTCACCGATGCCGTGGGTGCCGGAGAGGGTCTCTCGGCTGATGTCTCGACCTGTGTGGCCGTCGGAGATGTTGACGCCCTTGAGGCGGCAGTTCGGGCCGAACTCAACCTGGGTCCGCTCACCGAGCAGCGCCAGGAGTCCTGTCGAGCCGAAGCGATTCGTCGTTACTCCGCGGCAGTGGTGGGGGAGCAGGCTCTCGAAGCGCTCCGATCGGTAGCTACGGGCGGACGAAGGTAGGTCTCCTCCCCCTAGCGCGGTCCCAGAGGGCAGCGGTGTTACCCGAGAGCGCACCGGCGAGCCGAGTCAGGGCGCCGCGGTCTCCCTGGGCCACGAGCACGAGGGCCCGGACGATCCCCGGCATGGCGCGATCGCCAATGAGGACGGCATAGAGGTAGCGAACCACCATCCTGCCCCCGCCGAGCAAGCCGATCGAGGTGGTGAGGTTGTAGGCGTGTCCGGCGACTGCCGATACGGGAGGCGCTCCACGTTGATCGAGGTCCTGGCGCTCAGCGGGATGGTGGTCAACGGTGATGGTGGGGTCGTAGACGAGCCGTCGGCCGGCCTTGTGCACCATGGCCCCCATCGCCACTTCGAAGTGGATCTGGGTCCCGGCGCCCCGGAGACCAGATGGGAGCGCGAGGACTTCTCTTCGGTAGGAGGAGTTGACTCCCTTGAGGACGTCGACATCGCGTGGTGGACCGGAGCCGAGATGGTGGTTGCCGATGAGACGACCGAATGAGGAGATGACCCCAACCTGCTCGCGCAGTGGCTCGATTCGCAACGAGCCATCGGGGTCATGGATGACGTCTCGGCCTCCAGCCGCTCCAATGGTCGGGTCGCGATACACGGCTTCGAGCTGTTCGAGCCAGGAAGGCGACGGACAGGCATCGTCATCGGTGAAGGCGATCACCTCTCCGGAGCTGGCCAGGGCTCCTTGTGTCATGGCCCAAACCGCTCCGGGTTGATCAACCAGGACCTCAAGGACCATTGGGTAGTCGGCCAGCACGGCACGGGACTCATCGTCATCGATACGCACCACCACGATGATCTCGTCAGCTGGACGCGACTGGTCCAGTAGGGCTGGGAGGCAGCGACGGAGGGCGTCTGGCCGCCGGTAACTCGGGACCACCACAGAGAACTTCATGAGCCAACCTTCTCGGGCCGGATCAGAAGGCGAACAACCCGAGGCCGAAGGAGCTTGCGCATCGGTCCGGGCAGCGAGCGCCGAAGGAAGGTCACATCCTGCTGGTCGAGATAGCGCCAGGCCCGCAGTCCCGCGATGAGCACGACATAGTTGACAACCAGCACGACGCCCAGGGCAGCGAGCGCGGGCAGCCGATGGTGCTCAACAGAGACCGGCATCAATGCGATCACCAGGCGGTCGACCAAAATCGCCGGGGCGACGGCCGCCATGAGGGGCAGCATCCATTTCCAGACCGAGGTCCACCCTGAAAGGCTTAGCAACTGGTTGACCCGTATCTGGAGATAGGCGTTGGTGGTGACGGTGGCCAGCAAGGTTCCAAGCAGGACGCCCGGCATACCAAAGGGAATGGCCAACGCGATGGTCGCCACTAGGTTGACGGCGAATCCCGCGAATCTGGCCCGGACCCCGTAGCCGACCTTGCCCATGGCGTAGATCCCGATCCCGGCCGTCTGACCCAACATGCTGGCCAGCATGCTGGCGGCCACGATGCAGGTGGCGAGGTCGGCTTGGCTGTAGGAGCGACCTTGCCAGAAGGCAAGGATGACCGGCGCTGCTCCCACAATGATCGAGCCGATGCCGGCTCCAAGGAGAAAGGAGATGCGGTTGGAACGGATCGACATCCGGGCGATGGCCTCGCGACCCTCGCCCGCCTGTTGGGATGCAGACATGGCCGGGAGCGTGGCTTCGGGCACGGTGGCGAAGTAGGGAATCTGGCGGGCCAGCCGGCTACCTAGGTTGGCAATACCTGCGGCTCCGGCGGACACGAATGTACCGATGACGATTGGATCAGTTGAATAGGTCAGGGTGTTGAGGATGCTGGTTATCTGTGCCCATCCGCCGAAGCGGCGCACTTCTCGGAAGACCGCTCGATCGAGCCGTGCGGGATTGCCAAGTGGGAATCCATTTCGGCGCCATGCCACGACGAAGGTGGCGAGGGCAACGACGATGCCTTGGACGAACGACGCCAGGATCAGAGCCCAGAGCTCAAGCCCGGCGACGAACCCGATGACGAGGATGACTCCGTAGAGCAGCCGGGTTGCAACATCGATGACCGTCGTGATCCAGAGCAGGCCGATTGCGGTCAACTGGCCGGAGAGAACAGCTTGCATGGCGGCGAAGATCACAAGGGCGTATCCCCACCAGAAGAACACCACGAGCTGGTGAGTCGAGGTGTGGGGAACGTGGAGGTGAGAGGAGAGCACGGGAATGACGAACCACATCACCGGCGCCACTATGAGGCCGAGGAACACCCACGACGCCAATCCCAGACTGGTGAGCCTCGCCATCTCCTTGGTATCCCCGCGAACGTGCGCCATGGCACCGAATCGAGCGACGATGCCACTGGTGCCGGGATCGAGGACGGTGATGTAGCCAGCTGCTGTCGTGAAGATCGCCCATGCGCCAAACATGGCGATGCCGACATTGGAGATGATCACCGGGGTCAAGATGAAGCCGATGGCGACCACCACAATCTGGCCGATCGTCATGATGGCCGAGTTGGCGAGGATGCGCCCTCCGCGGTGCTCGTTACCCCGACGCATGATCGGCTCGCTCCCGCTGTCTGCGCCCCCCTCAGTCACCGGTTCATCCTCGCACAGAGGGCTCGCCGATCTGCCCATCGACATCTCAGCGGCGTGCGGAGGAGACCACTTCTCGAACAAGCTCTTGCATCCTGTTGATGAAGCGCTCGGCTCCAAATCGGTCGGCGTGGGCTTGGAGGATGGCAGGGTCGAAGGTTGTGGTGCCTGCGTCATCGAGGGCGGCAGAGATCGCCGGAGCGTCGAGCTCATCGAAGAACAGGCCGGTAGTTCCGTCGATGATCGTGTCGAGGTGCCCGAGAGCCCGCAGAGCGATGGTGGGAGTCCCAAAGCTTGCCGCCTCGATCGGAGTCAGGCCGAAGTCCTCGAAGGCGGGCGCCACAAGACCTCGTGCCGTCCGGTACATCCATCGCAGTTCGTCGTCAGTGGCTTCAGGGAGAAGCATGACGTTGGAGGGAGCCGTGCGGGAAATCTGCTCTCGAAGGGGACCATCTCCGACAATCACGAACTGATCCTGAGGTCGCGCTCGCGCCACGTCAAGGATCATCCCGACGTTCTTGTAGGGAAGGAGTCGAGCGACGGTGAGCCAGAAGCCTTCGTCGAGGCCGACCACCGGCTGCTCCGCTCCTCCTGAAATGAGAGCCGGAGCGGGAGGTAGAACCTCGGCCTCGATGTCATAGAGCTCTGCTACCTGTCGGGCGACGGCGGTTGAGTTGACGACAAGTCGATCGGCGGCCTTCATGGCCTTGCGATCCCAACGTCGCATTGACGGACCGATGCTCACAGAGAGCACTCGGGCGGCGAGCCCAAGGGAGCGACCGCCGCCGGCGGAACCTGTGGAGTAGCGCTCGGGCTGATGCAGCCAGCGTGCGGGCGAGTGGCAGTAGACCACCCTTGGGATCTCCGACCGTATGCCGTGAGCCCATGCGCTCGAGCTGACGATGAGTGCATCGCCCGATACCGGCAGCGTGGCGAAGGCGGGAGCTAACAGCAAGATGCCCCTCCGGGGATCTCGTCGGATCGGCCCGATCCGGTTGATCGCGCTGGTGGTCACGTCAAGGGATGCAAACTCTTCGTAGGTTCCGCTCGGCTCGAAGCAACTGGTGTAGATCTTTGCCCCAGGAAAGCCCTGGGCCAAGGTAAGCACGACTCGTTCTGCTCCCCCTCTCTGTGTGAGGTAGTCGTGAACGATGCCCACGCGGGGAGAGGGATCAGTAGGAGCCAAGGCCCTTGGCCATGACGCCGGGGGTTTCTGACATGATCCGAAGGTCCCAGACATAGGACCACGAGGTGACGTAGAGGTAGTCGAGCTGTCGCAGGTCGTCGGCGCTGAGCTCATTGCGGCCTGACACCTGCCACAGGCCGGTGATGCCGGGACGAACCTCGAAGCGTCGGGCGGTCCATCCTTCGAGTTCATCCGATTCTGACGAAATGAAGGGTCGGGGCCCCACCAGCGACATATCGCCGCGAAGGACATTGAGGAACTGCGGTATCTCATCGATGCCGTATTTGCGAAGTACAGCGCCGACTCTGGTTGATCGATGCACCAGGGTTGCCTTGTTTCGGCTGACGTGTAGGGGCGTTTCGAGCGGATGCTCGTTGTCGGGGAGCCCACCTTCAGGAGGATCTTCGTCGACGGACACGGTCATGGTTCGGAACTTCACGATGGAGAACCTGTGTCCACCTCGGCCGACACGCTCTTGTCGAAAGAAGACGGGACCCTCGGACGTCAGCTTGATCAGCAGTGCGATGATGATCCAGAACGGCAATGTGACGAGCAATGCTGCTGCGGCGCCAATGATATCGGTGAGACGCTTGACCATACGGTCCCATCGGGTCATCAGTGGGGGAGCTACCTCGAGAAGCGGGAGGCCTGAGAGGTCGGTGAGCCGAGACCTCCACGAAACGAGCTCGAAGCCACGCGGCACCAGGGAGATCTTGGTGAAGGGCAGGATCGACCGGTAGATATCGGCGGTCTCAAACCCAATGAGACCGGTCGATCCGATGATTACCCGGTCAATGGACAGTGATTGCACGAGATCGACAAGGTCATCAAGAACTCCGATGGCGTCATCGGGTGCAGGTCCGGTTGGCACAACCCAACCCACCAAGTCGAATCCATGTTGGATGGCGATGTGGGTTCGAAATCGATCTTTGCGCAAGCCAGAGTCGACAAGCAGGACCCGCACTGGCCGCTTGGTCAGTGCTCGGTGGCGCAGGATCACTCGACCGGCCGTGATCAGCACGAAACAGAGCAGTGCGATCGCCACCACGACCACAGAGGTTGACTGATGGGAGAGGAAGAGGTGGTGCAAGAGGCTCGACAGCGCCAGCGACACAATGGCGCCGAAGCTCACCCCGAACAGGAAATCCTTGAGCATGGTGAAGGTGCTCTGGTTCGGGCTGCGCAGATTCGATCGGTAGGTACCGGCAAGAGCCATGCCGAACACGATGCTAAAAGGAAACGACGCGAACGCGACGACGTTCGTCCAGTAAGCGCTGAACTGATTCGCAGTGTTCGTGGCCAGAGGCGCCACCAGAGCGAGGCCAGCCACCACGGATGTAGCACTGAGCACGAGATCGCTGACCAAGAGGCGCCACGTCCACGATGGCCCCTCCCATGGGTGGCCGCTCGAGAAGGCGACGGCATCGGGAGTCCCACTGGCGCGCGCACCAGCCGAGGAATCGTTCTCCCCTTTCTGCACTGTCGTCACGCCCCCAACATTGATGTCTCTTGCCTACCCAATGGTAGATGATCGTGTCTATTGATCTGACTCAGACGGGGCAAGGGCTATGCGATTTGAGATGGCAAGTTACCCAAGGCTCCGAGGGCATGGACCCCGCCGTCCACATGGAGGATCTCACCGGTGGTAGCGGGAAGGAGGTCGCTAAGCAGAGCCACCGCTGCCCCGGCAACCGGAGTGGCGTCAGACACATCCCATCCCAGCGGAGCGCCGGCTGACCAGGCGTCTTCGAAACCACTGAATCCGGGGATCGACTTTGCCGCCATGGTCCGGATTGGTCCCGCAGCGATCAGGTTGACGCGGATCCCATCAGGTCCGAGATCTCGTGCGAGGTATCGCGACAGGCTTTCGAGCGAGGCCTTCATGACGCCCATCCAGTCATAGAGCGGCCACGCACGAGACGCGTCGAAGTCAAGACCTACGACCGAAGCCGATGGAGCGGCTTTGAGCAGGGGGTGGAAGCTGCGACAGAGCGCAGCAAGTGAGTACGACGAGATGGTGAATGCCGTGGCCGCCTCCTCTTGGCTGGCGAGAAGCATTCCCTTGCCGAGGCATGCCTCGGGGGCGAAGCCCACGGCGTGAACGAGGCCGTCGAGATGGTCAACCTGTTCGGCGACGCTAGCGGCGGCTGCAGCAAGCGAGTCTTGGTCGGCGACATCAAGCTCGATCAACTCGGGGGTTTGCGGGAGCTTGCGCAGGACACGCCGGGTCAGCGATAGGCCCCGTCCGAATCCAGACGCGATCACCGTGCCTCCCTCGCGCTGGGTCCGCTCCGCGATGGCGAAGGCGAGCGAGGCATCCGTCAGGATGCCGGTGATCAGGATTGTCTTTCCCTCAAGCAGACCCATGGGTGCAACCTACAGCGACCGGTCGTCATCTGGTGCTGTGCGATGCTTGGGGTATGCGCATTGGAATCATCGGAGGAACGGGCCCTGCCGGACGGGGACTCGCTGTCCGCTCAGCGATGGCGGGCCATTCGGTACAGATCGGGTCTCGTGACTCCGCTCGAGCAGAGGAGGTGGCGAGCGATCTTCGGGGTCGTGTCGCCGAAGGTTCCATTGACTTGGTCGGAGTCACGAACGAGGTGGCTGCGACTGCCGATCTCGTCGTGATTGCCACACCGTGGGAGGGGGCGGTGGCGACCGCCAAGTCTCTGGCCGTGGTGCTCGAGGGTCGGATCGTCGTTTCTATGGTGAACGCCCTGACCAAGGAGGGCCGAGAGATGCTGCCGCTGTATCCGCCACGAGGGTCGATGGCCGGTCAGATCTCTGCTGCTCTCCCTGGATCAGAGGTCGCTGCTTCGTTCCACCATCTACCCGCGGCTGACATGGAGAAGCTCGATTCCGGGCTCGTTGCTGACGTGCTGGTCTGTGGTGATTCGGATCGGGCAAGGGCCACCACGATTGAATTGATCAATTCGATCGAGGGCCTGCGGGGCATTGACGCCGGGAGTTTGGCGCAGGCCTCTCCGATCGAGGCGTTTACCGCGGTGTGCATCACGATGAACATCCGTCATCGAGCGCACTCGACGTTGCGCATCGCCGGACTCTGAGCAGCATCAGGAGTCTCGACCGATGACAGTCCAGTTGTATGACACCGCCCGAAGAGGGATCTTCCCGCTCGAAGCCGGACCCGTGGTGACCCTCTACAGCTGTGGGATCACCCCCTATGACACCGCACACCTTGGACACGCGGCGGTCTACCTGACATTTGACATTCTTCAGCGGCGGCTACGCGACCTCGGCCATGAGACCAGGTGTGTCCGAAACGTGACTGATGTCGATGATGACATCTTGCGTAAAGCCCGAGAACTCAACGTGCACTACCTCGATCTCGCCGCCGAGCAAATGGCATTGTTCACTCGTCAGATGGATGCTCTCGGGCTCCTTCCGTGCTACTCGGAGCCCAGGGCCACTTCGGCGATCCCCGAGATCCTCTCGTTGATCCAAGCGGCAATCGATCGAGGAGCGGCCTATCGCTCAGGCGGAGCGGTCTACTTCGAGGCCTCGAGGTTTGCGGGATTTGGTGCCGTCAGTCATCGCGACCGAGCCGAAATGTTGCTGCTCGCTGCGGAACATGGGGGCAATGTCGACGACCCGCTGAAGCGTGACCCACTCGACTTCGTCCTGTGGCAACCTTCGCTCGAAGACGAGCCAGCGTGGGAGTCACGGTTCGGTCCCGGTCGCCCCGGTTGGCACGTCGAGTGCTCTGCATTGGCATTGCGTGAACTCGGCGAGACCCTCGACGTCCACGGTGGCGGCCGAGATCTCGTATTCCCTCACCATGAATGCGAAGCAGCGCAAAGCGAGACCGTCACCGGCAAACCATTCGTCCGGCATTGGTTGCATGTCGGCTTGGTCGGACTCGACGGAACCAAGATGTCGAAATCGCTCGGCAACCTCGTGTTCATCGACGATCTGCTCATGCGGGCGGACGCAGCGGCGATCCGTGTGGGACTGCTGAGCCATCATTATCGCTTTGATTGGGAGTGGCACGATGAGGATCTCGATCGAGCCATCGCTCGGGTTGCTGCGTGGAGAGCTTCGAGCGGAGCGGACGATGGACGAAGTTTGGCAATCGTTCGCGAGCATCTCGATAATGATCTCGATACGCCGGGAGCATTAGATGGTCTCGATGTGTTGGCAGCGGCTGGGGTGAGCGTGCGAGATGGTGCAGCCCTGCTTGGCGTTACCCTGTGATGCGACACCACCAGTGAAGAGGATGCGATGAGTTCGAAGGTGATGGTCAGACTTCCCGACGGCTCCACAAAAGAGCTTGATGAAGGTGCCACAGGAGCCGACCTGGCTGCTTCGATCGGCTCGCGGCTCGCCAAGGATGCCTTGGCGATCACGATTGACGGCGCTGAAGCGGACCTGAGTTCAGCCCTTCCAGATGGTTCGACGATTGAGATCCTGACGCCGTCCTCAGCCGCTGGTCGAGAGGTTCTGCGGCACTCGACGGCCCACGTGCTGGCGCAAGCAGTGCTTCGGCTATGGCCCGGCTCGCACTATGCAATCGGCCCAGTGATTGAAGATGGTTTCTATTACGACTTTGAGCTACCAGACGGCCAGCACTTCAGTGATGATGACCTCGGGCGGATTGAGGCAGCGATGCGGGAGATCGTGAAGGAGGACCAGAGGTTCGTCCGCTCAGAGCACACCATCGACGAAGGGCTCGCTCTGTTCGCGACGCAGCCCTACAAAACTGAGATCATCCGGACCGTGTCGCAGGGTGGCGCCGAAGTGGATGCCTCGGCTGGGGCCACCGTGGTCTCGGCCTACCGAAATTCCGAATCATTCACCGATCTGTGCCGCGGCCCTCACGTGCCCTCGACCAGACGGCTTGGTCACTTCAAGCTGATGCGGGTGGCTGGTGCGTACTGGCGCGGTGACGAGAAGCGTCCTCAGTTGCAGCGTATCTATGGAACAGCCTGGGAGAGCAAGGACGCTCTGGCCCAGCACCTTTACCGGCTTGAAGAAGCCGAGAAGCGCGACCACAGAAAGCTCGGCCAGCAGCTTGATCTCTTCAGCTTCCCCGACGAAATTGGCAGTGGTCTGGCGGTGTTTCATCCCCGAGGAGGCACGATCCGCAGGGTGATGGAGGACTACTCGCGTCAACGCCATGTTGAGGCCGACTATGAGTTCGTCTACACCCCTCACGTGACCAAGTCCGACCTCTTTGAGATCTCGGGTCACCTCGACTGGTTCGCTGACGGGATGTACCCGCCCATGGAACTCGATGACGGCCAGCGCTACTACCTCAAGCCAATGAACTGCCCGTTCCACATCTTGATTTTCCGGTCCCGGCAGCGCTCGTATCGAGAGTTGCCGATCCGTATGTTCGAGTTCGGTTCGGTGTACCGCTATGAGAAGTCAGGTGTCGTCCACGGTCTGACCCGTGTTCGAGGAATGACTCAGGATGATGCCCATATCTTCTGCACGCTCGATCAGATGGAGTCAGAACTCGAGTCGCTGCTCAGCTTTGTCCTCGATCTTCTCGGCGAGTTCGGACTCGATGACTTCTACCTCGAACTGTCGACCAAGCCTGAGGGCAAGGCGGTGGGGACTGACGAGGAGTGGCAGATCGCCGAGTCGACGTTGCGGAGGGTGGCCGAGGGTGCCGGGTTGACACTCGTCCTTGATGAGGGTGGGGGCGCGTTCTATGGACCGAAGATCTCGGTCCAAGCGCGCGACGCGATCGGCAGGACCCATCAGATGTCCACCATCCAGCTCGACCTCCAGCTTCCTCAGCGCTTCGACCTCGAGTACGTAGGCGGGGACAATGCCCGTCACCGACCGATCATGATTCATCGGGCCCTATTCGGCACCGTCGAGCGTTTCATGGCTATTTTGATCGAGCACCACGCGGGAAATTTGCCAACGTGGCTCGCTCCCGAGCAGGTCATCGTGGTTCCGGTGCGAGACGATCATGAGGACTATGCCCACGAGGTACGTACCGCACTGGCATCTCAAGGGGTTCGGGTGGGTGTGGAGCCTGCGTCCGAGCCCCTCGGCGCCAGGGTGCGCAAGGCCAAACTGTCAAAGATCCCGTACATCTTGGTCGTGGGCGACGACGACGTTGCAAGCGAAACAGTGGGAGTGAACCGGCGGGGTTCCGACACGCCTGAGCGCGGAATTGGCATCGAGGACTTTGTCCTGCGGATCGTCACAGAGATCTCTGAGCACGGAGCGCCTGAGGACGAAGGCTGAAATGCTCGAACGACTCTGGGCCGGATGGAGGTCGGAGTATGTGTCGACGGCGGCCGAGCAGGTCGGCAAGGATGCGCAAGCCGGGAGCTGCGTGTTCTGTGTCCTGGCTGAGCACGGTGCGTCGGCCGAGTCGGGCGTAGTGTTCCTTGACGACGTCTCGATGTGCATCCTCAATGCATTTCCCTATGGCAGTGGCCACCTTCTGATCCTGCCTCGCCGCCATGAATCGGATCTGACGAGCCTGGATAATTCCGAAGCCGATGGTCTTTGGCGTACTGCGCGCACGGCCGTGCGAGCGATCGAGCAGGCCTACCGCCCCGACGGGATCAACCTGGGCGCCAATCTCGGCCAAGCGGCAGGGGCGGGTATCCCTGCCCACTTGCATCTTCATGCGCTGCCTCGATGGAGCGGAGACACCAATTTCATGACCTCCATCGCCGAGACGCGGGTAATTCCAGAGTCGCTAGAGACGACCTGGCATCGCGTCTCGAGCGCGTGGACTCAGATAGACGCTGACGGCAAAAGCGCCGGTTGAGATCAGCGGAGTAGTAGCGTAGGGCGTAAGGGCAACCGGACGGGTGCTCGTGATATTGGACCGGCAGTCCCGTTGTGAGGCGGAGCTGTTGGCCGAGGTTCTGGGAGGTGGAGATGTTCGATGGTCGCTGGAGGGGTGCAGTAGACAAGCGGACTGCCCCGATCGGATCGTGGCTCCAAGCCCACGGAATCACCGCTGACGTCCTCACCGCAACGGGCTTGATCTCGGCCACTGCGACGGCGGTTGCTGTGGCAGTGGGGCAGATGCACCTTGCGATCCTCCTGCTCATCCTGACCGGAGCACATGACCTCTTCGATGGTCCGGTGGCCAAGGCGGCAGGAACCTCCTCAGTGCGCGGAGCGTTCTTCGATTCCGTCACCGACCGCGTCGCTGATGCTGTGCTCATGGGCGGAGTGGCGTGGTACCTGATCTCCAAAGGCGAAGGTCACCTCGCTCTTCTGCCACTCGCCATCCTCGGAGTGACCGCAATCGTCTCGTATCAGCGGGCGAAGGCTGAGGCCCTTGGGCTGACGGCCAAGGGTGGACTGATGGAGCGGGCCGAACGGATGATCTTGTTGGGCGCTGGTCTCCTCGACCCAGTGCTGCTCGTACCGGTGTTGTGGATTCTTCTGGTGTTGACGTCGATCACTGCGGTGGGCCGCTTCGTGCGTGTGTGGAAGCAGGCCAGCGAGGTCTCGCCCCAGGCCATCGCCCGTCGCCGGGCCAAGATTGCTGATTCGCGTTGGCGCGAGTGGCGTGAGCGGGAGGCTGCAGGAGGACGTTCGGCCCTGTGGCCGGAGCGGTTCCAGGCCCGACGGGATGCCTCGGTGGGGAACCGTGACGCGAGGTCTCGGCGTAGCCGTCGGCCCACGCAGCGTCCCTAGCTTCTAGCCGGTGGCCAATCGCGCCGAGCACCGTCGGTATTTGATCTGGAAGACACTTGGGACGATCCTCGAGCAGTTGCCCGTGCAGTTCGCTGTCAGAATCGCTGAGGCATCGGGTTGGCTGGTGTCCCTCCGCCGCACTGCGGCCCGTGATTCGGTTCGTTCCAACGTAGCGACCCTTCTCGAGCAGGGCTCTGATCGGCCAGTGGACCAAGCAGTGCTCACGCGCTTCACGCGCAGGGCCTATGCCAGTTATGCCCGGTATTGGGCCGAGGGTGCGACGTTGCCGGGCGCGGGACTTGCTGTGGTTCACGACCGCATTGTCATTGTGGAGGGCGTCGGCCATCTCGATGCGGCCATGGCGACGGGTCGTGGGGTAATTGTGGCGTTGCCGCATGTCGGGAGTTGGGAGTGGGGGGGCGCCATGCTGTCGCGCATGGGGTACCCGATGACCGCCGTAGCTGAGGTTCTTGAGCCTCCGGAGCTGTTCAGCTGGTTCATCGCCAAGCGAGAAGCGATCGGACTGTCGATTGCCCCGTTGGATCGAGACGCCGGCAAGGTGATGCTCCGAACGCTCAGCGAGGGTGGACTGGTCGGCCTGCTCGCTGATCGGGACATCACCGGTGACGGGATCGAGGTCACGATGCTCGGGCGTCGAGCAAAGGTGCCAGCAGGACCTGCCACCCTTGCGCTTCGGAGTGGAGCGGTGCTGCTGTGCGGCATTGCCTATTCCGGTCCAGGCCCAGAGCACTGTGTGATCATGACGCCTGCGATCCCCACCGAGCGCGAAGGTCGGCTTCGGGCCGATGTGCACCGGGTGTCACAGCTCGTCGCCGACCAGCTCGGTGTGTTGATCCGGCAGCACCCTGAGCAATGGCACGTGTTCAGCGACGCGTTTATCGATCAGCCCGAGCAGTGAGCACCTCGCTCCGGATCGCCATGGTGTCGCCGTACAGCCTCGATGTTCCTGGGGGTGTCCAAGAGCAGGCCAGAGGTCTGGCGAAGGAGTTGGCACGACGGGGGCATTCACTGACCTTGGTGTCACCCGGGCGTGCGTCGGCACCTCGAGAGTTGGGTGACGACGTTGTGGATCTTCGGGTGGGTCGGGTGCATGCCGTCCCGGCCAACGGGTCGGCAGCGACACTCACCTTCTCACTGGGTGCTGCTCGGGCGACAGCTCGCTCGCTGATCGCATCGGGAATCGAGGTGGTCCATCTCCACGAGCCATTGGTACCGGTGTTGGGGTGGCCATTTCTTCGATCGAGGTCGGCCGCGGTGGTGGGAACCTTCCATCGATCGGGGGTCGACCCGCTCTACCGGCTCGCCGGACTCGCTCTGCGAGGTCGAGTCCGTGGCATCGACGCCACGACGGCGGTCTCTGCTGCTGCGGCTGCGACGGCCCATGAAGTGCTGGGCATCGATTCGGAGGTCTTGTTCAACGGGATCGATGTCGCGTCCTACGAGGAGGCCGAACCGTGGCCTACGAGTGGCCCGACGGTCCTATTCCTGGGTCGAGATGAGCAGCGAAAGGGTCGCGATGTGCTTATTCGCGCCGCTGGACTCCTCGATGACGAGGTGACGGTCTGGGCGACCGGCGAAGCTCCGTCGAGATCGACACCTCGCCGAGGAGCTCGGATCGAGTATTTGGGTGTGATTTCGGATGAAGAGAAGCGCCGCCGTCTCCGTGGGGCATCGGTCCTGTGCGCACCATCGCTTGGTGGTGAGTCGTTCGGTATCGTTCTCCTCGAGGCAATGGCAGCCGGAGTGTCGGTGGTCTGCTCTGACATCGACGGGTATCGGCAGGCGCTTGATGGATGCGGAGCGCTGGTCCCTCCCGGCGACCCTGAATCGTTGGCGGCTGCGCTGAGATTGTCGCTGGCTAGTCCGAGGTCCGACCAGGTCGAACGTGGGCGCCAGCGTGCCAGTTCGTGGTCACTCTCGGTGCTCGCTGACCGTTATGAGGCCGTCTACGACCACGCACTCTCGGTCGGTCGGCACCGATACCCGGGGTAGCGTGGATCCCATGGCACAGTCCCGACAGCGACAAAACAAGCGACGACCCAACCAGCGTCGACGGGGGCCATCTGAGCGTCGCGTGAGTGGATTGGCCACGCTTCCTCCTCCGGAGGGACCGCTGCTCGGTCTCGCTGAAGACCGGTCCCGCAATCAGGGATGGCCCGTGCGTGCTGCCGTCGTTGTGGGTGTGATCATCGGTGTGCTGGCATTCTTGGTAGCTCTCCCTGCTGACCTCGTGGTGGCGATCATCATTGGAATCCTTGTCGGCGTCGGCGTCGGCCTCCTCGTGATTCCAGCTTCTCTGGCTGCAGCCAATCGGAACCTCGGTGGATCACTTGTCGATCTCGATGATCTTCCGCGTATCAGTGCCCTGCTCGACGTTCTTGGATCGACCTTTGGCGTGGCACCGGCTTCAGTGCGGGTTATTGATGATGCCGTTCCCAACGCCGCCGTGGTGGCAGCGAAGGATGGCGTCTCGCTCATCTTGACGACGGGTCTGTTGTCGTCGCTTTCGTTGGTTGAGATAGAGGGTGTGCTCGGACACCTGCTGGCCCGTCAGCGTCTCGAGTCGGTGCGACGGAGCACAATCGGGGCAGGTCTGGCGCTGCTGCTCGGTCCAATTGGTCGCCGAGCTGGTGTGGCTCACCGGCTGACTGGGATCGGCGGCCTATTTCGTGCTGATGAGATTGCAGCAGTCACCGTGCGCTACCCGGTCGGCCTCTGCGACGCCTTGGCCAAGATGGTCGATGGTCCATTGCCGGCGGGTGGCTCCCTCTTCTCCTCCTCGGTCTACGAGACCACGCGCTGGCTCTTCGTGGATCCGTCGATTGCTCGACGGTCCGTTGATGAAGCGCTCGGTGATATCGATGCCACCTCGGTTCGGAGAGCGGCACTCGCTGAGTGGTGAGGGCGATAGGTGGTTGAGGGGGTCCATTAGGATGGTCTCATGAACTCCACCCCATCGATCTCCGATCGCTCTACTGGAACCTTCCGCGTCAAGCGAGGTCTCGCCGACATGCTCCGTGGCGGCGTGATCATGGATGTCGTCAACGCCGAGCAGGCGAAGGTCGCGGAGGATGCCGGCGCAGTTTCAGTGATGGCGCTCGAGCGTGTCCCCTCCGATATCCGACGTGATGGCGGTGTCGCCCGGATGAGCGACCCTGAGCTGATTGAGGGAATCCAGGCAGCGGTCACGATCCCGGTCATGGCTAAGGCTCGGATCGGGCACTTCGCCGAGGCACAGGTGCTCCAGGCCCTCGAGGTGGACTACATCGACGAGAGCGAGGTGCTCACGCCAGCCGACGAGGCACATCACATCGACAAGTGGGCCTTCGACGTGCCGTTCGTGTGCGGTGCGACCAATCTCGGTGAAGCGCTGCGACGGATTTCCGAGGGCGCAGCCATGATCCGGTCAAAGGGTGAGGCTGGCACCGGCAACATCGTGGAGGCAGTTCGTCACCTTCGCTCGATCCTTGGCGACATTAAGAAGATCACTGTGGCCGATGAAGCCGAGCTCTATGTGTGGGCCAAGGAGCTTCGGGCGCCGATAGACCTCGTCCAGGAGATCGCAGAGACCGGCAAGCTGCCGGTACCTCTGTTCTGTGCTGGTGGGATCGCCACGCCAGCGGATGCTTCGCTCGTGCTCCAGCTAGGTGCCGAGGCGGTGTTCGTCGGCTCTGGAATCTTCAAGGCTGAGGACCCCATCACGATGGCCAAGGCCATCGTTGAGGCTACGGCGAGTTTCGAGGATGCCTCGGCTGTGGCCAGGGTGTCGCGTGGACTCGGTGCGGCGATGCCAGGCCAGGAGATGAGCGAGGTCACCGAGCGGCTGTCTGATCGCGGCTGGTAGCCGTGAGAGTCGGAGTCCTCGCCCTCCAGGGCGATGTGCGTGAGCACGCTGTCGTGGTGCGCCGCCTCGGGGCCGAGGTCGTCGAGGTTCGATCTCGAGCATCATTCTCTGACGTCGACGCGTTGATCTTGCCCGGTGGCGAGTCAACGACAATGGGGCTGTTGCTTGATAAGTCCGGCCTTCGCCCGGCGGTCGAGGAGTGGACTCGTAGCCAGAGGCCGACACTCGGGACGTGCGCAGGACTCGTGCTGCTGGCCAACGAAGTCGAAGACGGGCGACCAGATCAGCATCCCCTTGGCGGTCTTGACGTCGTCGTGCGACGCAATGGCCATGGTCGACAGCGCTACTCCTTCGAAACAACGGTGGCCTGTGACGAACTTGGGTCGCCCTTTGATGCGGTCTTCATTCGAGCCCCTCGGATCACGTCAGTGGGTCACGATGTCGAGGTCCTCGGGAGGCTCGAGGGTGAAGACTTCGAGCCTGTGATCGTCAGCCAAGGCGGGCTGATCGGCTGCGCCTTTCATCCCGAGCTGGCCGGGGACGACCGCCTCCACGGGCTCTTGCTTGAGCGCGCCGAGGCCGCACTCGCCTGATCGGTAGCATCAGCATGCAGCCATGATGGGCTGCACGACGAAGGAGGCAGCATGTCGGGTCACTCAAAGTGGGCTACGACGAAGCACAAGAAGGGCGCCAAGGACAAGGCCCGAGCCAAGGTCTTCGCCAAGTTGATCCGCCAGGTGGAGGTCGCTGCCAGGGAAGGTGGAGGCGATATCAATGCCAACGCGACCCTGCGGACGATGTATGCCAAGGCACGTGACTCCTCAGTGCCGCTCGACACGATCGAGCGTGCGATCAAGCGGGGGACCGGCGAACTCGAGGGCGTTCGCTACGAGTCGGTGACGTATGAGGGATACGCCCCAGGCGGCGTGGCTTTGATTGTTGAGACGCTCACCGATAACCGCAATCGCACCGGTGCCGAGATGCGAAATGTCTTCAGCCGCAATGGTGGATCGATGGCGGAGCCAGGGGCCGTGTCGTGGCAGTTCGAGCGCAGGGGCATCTTGACCTTTCCGAGAGAACTTGATGAGGATCAGCTGATGGAGGCTGCGCTCGATGCGGGGGCTGACGACCTGAGCGATGCCGGCGACCACTGGCGAGTGACCTGTGCCCCCCAAGATCTCCACGGGGTCCGCGAGGCCCTCGAGGCGCTTGGCATCACTGCAGTGTCGGCCGACCCCTCGCTGGAGCCGACTCAGACAGTTCCGGTGACAGATGAGGCAGAAGCGAAGAAGGTACTCCGGCTCATGGATGCAATCGATGATCTCGATGACGTCCAGGATGTGCATGCCAACTTCGACATGCCTGACGAGATCTTGGCAAGCTACGAGGGCTGAACTGGTCTGAGTGGGCAGGGATCGGTCCGCGCGCTGGTTCGCCAGGCTGGCTAACATCGAACGCATGTTCGTCTTAGGGATTGATCCCGGCCTGACCAGGTGTGGATTTGGCGTGGTGACCCGTTCTAGTGGTGGCCCATCGATGCTGACGGCGGTTGCCGCTGGGGTGTTGGAAACCGACGTCGAGCTCGGGGTCGACCGCCGGCTTGCCCAGCTGGCGGGCGATCTCAACGATCTCCTCGACGAGGTGCAACCCGACTGTGTGGTCGTCGAACGGATCTTGTTCCAAGCCAACGTCAGAACAGCGGTTTCGGTTGCCCAAGCCTCAGGTCTCGCACTGTGTGCTGCGGCGCAACGGGACCTACCGACCGCTCAGTACTCGCCGAATGAGGTTAAGCAATCGGTCGTCGGCAATGGTTCGGCAACCAAGGCCCAGGTGGCAGCAATGGTGGCCCAGATGTGTGGTCTCGACGCACCACCCTCTCCTCCGGATGCAGCCGATGCGCTGGCGCTGGCAATATGCCACCTCTCAGGGGTCCGCCTAGGGAAGGCAATCGATGCGGCCGGAGCCCGACGATGATCGCTTGGCTTCGGGGAGAGGTGGTGCGGACCGGACCAGGGGTCGTCGTCCTCGATGTCGGTGGCGTGGGTTATCGGCTCTTGGTCACGACGTCGACGCAGTCTGAGCTGCTAGCTCGACCTGCACCGATCGAGGTAGCGGTCCACACATTGGTCAGGGAGGACGCCATCACCCTGTTCGGATTCGCCGATGAGTCCGAACGAGAGGTCTTCGAGGTGCTCCTCGGCACGCACGGGGTCGGACCGTCGCTCTCGCTGGCCATCTTGGGAAGCCTCGGCGCCACTGGGGTGGCCAGGGCTGTCCGCGACGCCGACGGCGCAGCCTTCGAGACCGTCACGGGGGTAGGCAAGAAGACCGCCGCCCGACTGGTGCTCGAGCTCCAGGGATCAGATCTTGGCGGAGCGGACGATCAACCCTCCGCCTCCGCCTCGGCGTCATCGTCTGCAGCCCGGGGCGAGGTGTCGGAGGCGCTGGTGGCGCTCGGCTACTCCGCCGACGAGGTTGGTCGGACCCTCTCGGGCCTTGATTCCTCGGCTCCAGTCGAGGATCTGCTTCGCATGGCATTGCGCGAGTTGAGTCGCTCGTGAGCCCGCGTAGAGATGTGATCGAAGGAGGAGTAGCTCCAGAGCGATCTGCGGTCTCCGCCAGACCGCTGGCGGAGGAGGAGCGCGTCGAGGCATCGCTGCGTCCAAGGAACCTCAGCGATTTCGTCGGCCAGCGTGATCTGATTAGTCATCTCGAGATCGTCCTGACGGCGGCCAAGCGACGGAGTCAAGCCGTCGATCATCTTCTCTTCGCTGGTCCTCCGGGCCTTGGAAAGACCTCGCTGGCTGGCATTGTGGCTGCAGAGCTCGGTGTCGGCTTGCGTATTACGTCGGGCCCCGTGTTGGTGCGACCCGGTGATCTCGCGGCATTGCTGACCGATCTCAATGAGGGTGACGTGCTGTTCATCGATGAGATCCATCGGCTGCCCAAGGTGGTCGAAGAAGTTCTATATCCGGCGATGGAGGACGGAGCGCTCGACATCGTGGTCGGCAAGGGTCCGAGCGCACGGTCGATCCGCCTCGAGCTCCCTGCGTTCACGCTTGTGGGAGCGACCACAAGGATCGGGCTCGTGGCCAGTCCGCTGCGGGATCGGTTTGGTTTCGTGGGTCGTCTCGACCTCTACGAGCCTGCCGATCTCGAATCGATCGTGTTGCGATCCGCCAGTCTGCTCAAGGTGGTGATCGACGACCAGGGGGCCCGAGCGATCGCTGAGCGATCGCGGGGCACCCCGCGGATTGCGAACCGATTGCTGCGTCGGGTGAGAGATGTGGCTGAGGTGCGCGGTGACGGGACGATCACCGGCTCGACTGCCGAGGAGGGCCTCGATCTCTTCGGCATCGACGCGCTTGGTCTCGACAAGCTCGACCGGGCGATCCTCGACACGCTGTGTCGTCGCTTCGCCGGTGCTGCAGTCGGTCTCACGACCTTGGCGCAGTCGGTGGGAGAGGAGCCCTCGACCATCGAGGACGCCTACGAGCCGTTTCTGGTCCAGCAGGGTCTCGTGCTCCGTACCCCAAGGGGACGCATGGCGACCCTTCCTGCATACCGCCATCTGGGTCTTGAGACCCCTGAGGCCGCCCGGTTGCTCTGAGCGCAACCGCAGTCGATCCCTGCTGCGATAGGGTCAAACCTGATTCCGACCACTACGCCTCCGGAGCTGACTCTCGTGCCGATCGCCATATTCCTTGCCGCTGCTGCCAAGTCCGGGGGATCGTCGCTGTTTCTGCCGATCATGATCGCCGTGTTCGGTCTCGTGTACTTCTTGTACATCCGGCCACGTCAGGCGAAGATGCGGGCCGAGCGTGATAACGCCAAGCAGGTGGAGGCCGGTGAGTGGGTGCGGACGATTGGGGGGCTTGAGGGACAGGTTGTCGATGTGAGCCCATCGCACGTGGTTATCCGCACGGGACACATCCATGGTGAGGGCCCCGACGCCGCATCGAGCACCAACCTGACCTTCTCCAAGCAGGCCATCGCTGGCAAGGTCGATGATCCCTATGCGGTGCCGGCTCCGAGCAGCGAATCAGGAGACCGGCCGCCTGAGGTTGAGGGTGGCGACGGGACTCCGGAGGTCGAGAGCTGATGGCGGCCACACTGGCGGCTCCGAGTCGTAAGTCAAATCGCAGCCTCTGGGTGAGTCTGATCGCCGTGCTGGTGATCACCGTGGGGGCATTTTCGGCCACCATGGCCGCCAAGTGGTCCCCGAAGCTCGGGCTCGACCTCGCCGGTGGTCTCTCGGTCGTGTATCGACCGCAGGGCAACCCGTCACAGGCGGACCTGAAGCAGACCGTGGTGATCTTGACCAACCGAGTCGACGCGCTCGGCGTCTCCGGTGCTCAGGTTCAGACCCAAGGAACCGACATCGTGGTGACCGTGCCGGGTGTCAAGAATGCCCGTTCAGTCCTCGCCACGGTCGGACAGACCGCGCAGCTGCTGTTCCGCCCGGCTCTGTGCTACGCACCACCGTTTGTCGGGTCAAAGTCGAAGAAGGCGGCGCCAGCAGGAACAACGCTGCCTCAATGCGGTTCGGCCTATGCATTGAGTGCAGCGAATCTGGCGATCACGCCCAGCTCGGCCAGCGTGTCGGGCTACAACGCAAACAATGTCGGTCCTGACCCTTCACTCGCTGCCTACCGATCGACGGCATCGTACAGCGATGACAAGGCGTCGACGGTATTGCTCCCGGGTCTTACCGGTTCCGGGTCGGTGCGCTACTTGCTCGGTCCTGCCCAACTCACTGGCCAGGCCGTAAAGACCGCTCAGGCCTCGCAAGATCAGACGGGTGCATGGGTCGTCAACTACACCTTGACCTCCACGGGGTCTGCTGAGTGGGACAAGGTGGCGCAGCAGAACTTCCACCAGATCATCGCCATTGATCTTGATGGCCAGGTTGTGTCGGCTCCGCTGATCCAGCCGGGTCAGTCCACGTTCTCTTCCTTCAGCGGTACAGGGCAGATCAGCGGCAGCCTCACTCAGAGTCAGGCGCAAGATCTGGCGCGAGCCCTGCAGTTCGGCGCTCTGCCCGTCCGCCTCGTTCCTCTGACCACACAGACGGTCTCACCGACGCTCGGTCACTCCTCGTTGGTGGCCGGACTCGGAGCGGGCCTTGTTGGTCTGATCCTTGTGCTGATTTACACGATCATCTACTACCGAGCACTGGGACTTGTGGTGGTAGCTGGGCTTGGACTGACGTCGATGCTGCTGTGGGCCATCGTCTCGGCTCTCGGTCATACCACCATCGCCCCGAGCTTCACATTGGCAGGCGTGACCGGCCTGATCGTCTCGATCGGCATCACCGTGGACTCGTACATCGTGTACTTCGAACGTTTGAAGGACGAGGCGCGCACCGGACGGAGCGTGCGAACAAGCGTCGACCGTGGGTTCCACTCGGCCTGGCGGACGGTACTGGCAGCCGACTTCGTGTCACTACTGGCGGCGGTGATCCTGTATTTCGTGGCCATCGGTGCGGTGCGAGGATTTGCCTTCTTCCTCGGCCTGTCAACGATCCTCGACATCGTGATGACGTATTACTTCACGAGGCCAGCCGTCATCCTCCTTGGTCGCTCTGACCGGGCCAGTGGTGCTCGGCGCTTCGGCGTCGCCCGGGGCCTCAATGCTGGCAAGCAAACCGAGAACGAGGCCGAGCAGGAGTTGCAGGACGCATGAGCGAGATCGATGACATGACCACTGAAGCGACGTCCGCGCCGGCAACCTCGACCAGGGAGCCGGCTCGCGTCGGTGCATTCCGGCGGATGTATCGGGGACAGACGCAGTTCGACTTTGTCGGGCGCCGCAAGATTTGGTTCACCATCTCAGCCTTGATCATCGTGGGTGGGATCGCGGCGATGGGTGTGCGAGGACTCAACCTCGGTATCGACTTCCGCGGTGGCTCCATCTGGGAGGTGCAGGCCAAGAACGTCTCGGTCGACACCGTGACGACTTCAGTAGAGAAGGCGGGCTTGACCGCACCGGTGGTCCAGCAGCTCGGTGGAAGAACCATCTCAGTCCAGGCCGATCTCAACAGTGAGACCCCATCGCAGCGTGAGGCGACGAGTGCCAAGGTCATCACTGCTCTGGCTGAGGTGACGGGTGTTCCTCGCAATCAAGTGTCGACCAGCACCGTCGGTCCCACCTGGGGTGGCGAGGTGACGAGCCGGGCGCTCTGGGCTCTCCTGCTGTTCTTCGCCGCGGTTTTGATCTACATCAGCTTCCGATTCGAGCCCAAGATGGCGCTCGCTGCCTTCATCGCCATGATCCATGACCTGTTGGTGACGCTCGGGATCTATGCCATCTTCGGATTCCAGATCACCCCTGACACGGTCGTGGCCGTGCTGACCATCCTCGGCTATTCGCTCTACGACACCGTCGTGGTCTTCGATCGAGTGCGCGACAATGCCCGGTCCTTCGGTGCCTCTGGTCGAATGACGTATTCGGAGATGGTGAACCTGTCGATGAACCAGACCTTGGCCCGATCGATCAACACCTCCCTCGTGGCGATCCTGCCGGTGCTAGCTGTGCTGGTGGTGGGCGCCGAGATTCTCGGAGCGACGACCTTGCTCAATTACGGAGTGGCGCTATTCGTTGGACTGTTCGCCGGGGCGTACTCCTCGATCTTCATCGCCTCGCCCATGCTCGCCATCCTCAAGGAGCGAGAGCAAAAGTGGAAGGCCGTCGCTCAGCGTCTTGAGGCTCGAGGCGCACGCCAGGTCATGACGCCGGTCGAAGCGGCGCAAGACGGTGCATCGCAGGGTCGCACGTCATCGGGTACTGCGTCGGGCGTCATACGCCCGGGTTCAGCCGCCGCTCGCATCGCTGCTGGTGCGCCGGTCGTTGGCGATGCTCCTCGGCCGCGCAAGTCCAAGAAGAAGCGCCACTGACCTTCGGCTGGCGACCTGCCGAGTACCGTTGAGGAATGGAGCGCTCGGATCTGGCCGTCACCTCGGGCGATGCATCGTCGGGTGCAGTCGACGAGCTACTCGGTCCGGTCCTCGAATCATTCAAGCGCTCCCATCCGGCTGAGCCAACGGGTTTGATCATCCGAGCGGCACGGGCGGCGGCCGAGGCGCATGCCGGCCAGATGCGCCAGTCGGGGGAGCCCTACATCGTCCATCCTGTCGCCGTGGCGGGGATCGTGGCCGATCTGGGCCTCGACGAGGTGACTGTGGCGGGGGCATTGCTTCACGATGCCGCAGAGGACACGGACCTTACTGGGACGGAGATCTCAGAGCTGTTCGGTGCCCAGATTGGAGCAGTGGTCGAAGGGGTTACCAAGCTTGATCGGCTGGCCTTCGACTCGAAAGAGGCCCAGCAAGCAGCCACCATCCGCAAGATGCTCATCGCCATGGCGTCGGATTGGCGGGTACTAATGATCAAGCTTGCGGACCGTCTCCACAACATGCGGACACTGGCGGTCATGCCAGAGCACAAGCAACGTCGAACCGCGCAGGAGACCTTGGATGTCTATGCGCCGCTTGCTCACCGGCTTGGGGTGCAGCAGGTCAAGTGGCAACTTGAGGATCTTGCCTTCGCCACCCTTCATCCGAAGCGCTATGCCGAGATCGAGCAGATGGTGGCGGCTCGATCTCCGGAGCGGGACGCCTATGTGGCGCAAGTGATCTCCTTGCTGCGCACCCGCCTTGAAGAGATGGGCGTCGAGGCCGAGGTCACTGGCCGAGGCAAACACCTATGGAGCATCTACGAGAAGATGGTCGTTCGGGGTAAGGCCTTCGACGATATTTTCGATCTCATTGGGCTGCGGGTCATCACCGAACGCGAGGAGGATTGTTGGAGCGTCCTCGGGGCCATCCATGCCCTGTGGCGTCCGGTTCAAGGTCGTTTCAAGGACTACATCAATACACCGAAGTTCAACCTCTATCAGTCGCTGCACACCACGGTGATCGGACCTGGCGGTAAGCCGCTCGAGGTGCAGGTGCGGTCTCGGGAGATGCACGCACGGGCCGAGTTCGGCATCGCTGCCCACTGGAGCTACAAGGAGGATCAGAGCGGCAGCGACGAACTGGCATGGATGCAACGCATCGCCGAGACCGATTCAGAGATCAGCGATCCGATCGCCTTCCTCGAAGCGCTCAAGCTCGACCTCGAGGAGGATGAGGTCTACGTCTTCACGCCAAAGGGTCGGGTCATCGCCCTGCCGGCTCGGTCCACGGCCGTTGATTTCGCCTACGCCATTCACACTGAGGTGGGTCACCGGTGCATTGGAGGCAAGGTGAACGGGCGCCTCGTCCCTCTCGACACGAGGCTCAATTCGGCTGACACCGTCGAGATCCTCACGTCGAAGGCTGGGGCCGCTGGTCCTTCACGGGACTGGATGGGATTCGTCGCGTCGTCACGTGCGCGCAACAAGATTCGTCAGTGGTTCAGCCGGGAACGCCGTGACGATGCTATTGAGCAAGGTCGAGATGAGACGGCTCGAGAGCTTCGTCGAGCGTCCATCCCTGTCGCGGCGACCTTGTCCTCTGAGGCATTGAAGACCGTGGCCACCGCTCTGAACCTGGGCGACGTCGACACGCTCTTCGCGGCGATCGGTGATGGGCAGATCTCGGCGCAGTCCGTGGTTCAGCGCCTCGGACGCGAGATGCGAGGAGGAGAGGTCGACCAACTTCCGACGACCGCCAGCCGAAGTGCTCGCACACCCCGATCAGCCGATGGCCGCACGGCGGGAATCTATGTCGAGGGCCTTGATGACCTGATGGTGCATCTCGCCCGGTGCTGCACGCCGGTGCCGGGTGACCAGATCATGGGGTTCGTGACGCAGGGTCGAGGCGTCTCTGTTCATCGGACGGATTGCTCGAATGGGGTGGCGCTCACGCAACGATCCAAGGAACGGCTCATCGACGTCGAGTGGGACGCGTCAGGCGAGGGTGTCTATCGGGCGACCATCGAAGTACACGCCTTCGACCGCGGTCACCTGCTCGCCGATGTGAGCCAAGTGGTCTCAGAACACCACTTGAACATCGTGGCCGCCCGCACCGCCACCACGGCTGATCGCGTGAGTCGGATGACCTTCGACATCGAGCTCGGCGAGCCGGGCCTGCTCGAATCACTCCTGAACTCGCTCAAGCAGCTCGACGGTGTGTTCGAGGCATTTCGACAGCTCCCCGGTGCGCGAGGCTGAGAGCGTGAGCGACGAGACCTTTGCACCACGGGCCCCAACAGGGACCCACGACGTCCTTCCGCCGGAGAGCTGGCGGTGGCAGCGATTCATCGATGCCTTCGCCCGACGAGCCGATACCTTCGGGTTCGGTATGGTCCACACCCCCATTTTCGAAGATGCCCGGGTCTTCCGTCGGGGAATCGGTGCCGACAGCGAAGTCGTGGGTAAGGAAATGTATGAGTTCGAGGACCGCGGTGGTCGTCAGTTGGCGCTTCGCCCAGAGGGTACGGCCTCAATCGTGCGGGCCTTCGTCCAGCACCGGCCCTCGACGCCGTGGCGAGCATGGTACGTAACGCCGTCGTTTCGCTACGAGCGACCCCAGGCTGGGCGCTTCCGTCAACATCACCAGGTCGGTGTCGAGGCCCTCGGTTCACAGGACCCGGATGTCGACGTCGAAGTGATCTCGCTGGCCTGGGGGTTTCTCAGCGGCCTCGGACTTCGCCAGGTCTCCTTGCAGTTGAACTCGATGGGTTGTGCCGTCTGTCGACCGACCTATGTCGAGGCACTGGGAGCAATGCTCGCTCGTCGAGCCTCCGCGTTGTGCGACGAGCACAGCGCCCGATACGCGGCGAACCCCTTGCGAGTCCTCGACTGCAAGAAGGCTCAGTGCATCGCAGCAACCGAGGATGCCCCGAAGATCGCTTCCTCGCTGTGCGACGAGTGCGCACAACATCACGAGCGCGTCGAGTCTGGTCTGGACGAGATCGGCGTCGCCTTCGTAGAGAACCCTCGGCTCGTCCGGGGCTTCGACTACTACACACGGACGACGTTCGAGTTCACCTCCTCGGCACTCGAGGGTGCTCAGAATGCAGTGGGTGGCGGTGGTCGTTACGACGGACTTGTCGAGATGCTGGGAGGCCCAGCCACACCGGGTATCGGATTCGGAGTCGGCATTGAACGGGCGCTCCTGGCGCTTGACGCCGAGGGTGTTGCACCTCAGCTACCGCCCGCCCCGGTTGCATTCGTGGTCGATCTCACGGACGGTGAGCCGGCGCGTCGGGTTGTGGCGGAGTTGCGCGAGCTTGGCCTCAAGGTCGAACGCGCCTACGACGGACGATCCATGAAATCGCAGATGAAGGCTGCCGATCGCTCCGGGGCAGCAGTGGCCCTGATCATCGGGGCGCAAGAGGCGGCAACCCAGAGCGTTACCATCCGGATGCTGCGCGAGGACGTGCCCCAGCGAACGGTGACGATCACTGAACTGGTGCAAGAGGCAAGGACGACGGGAGTCATCGGGTGAATGAGTCGACGGATGTAAGCAGGCAGGCCACGACGCTGAGGGATGCCCTGTGTGGATCGCTCCGCCTCGAAGACATCGATCAGACGGTCACGGTGTGTGGATGGGTCGGCCGGCGCCGGGAGCACGGCGAGCACCTTGCATTCGTCGACCTTCGAGATCATTCGGGCATCATCCAGTGTGTGATCGATGGTTCGGTCGATGTTCGGAGCGAGTACGTCTTGCGCGTGACCGGCACGATCCGCCATCGGCCCGACGGAACAGTGAACGACAAACTGGCCACGGGCGAGGTGGAGATCGGGGACTGCACCGTCGAGGTGCTCTCGGCTGCGGAGCCGCCTCCATTCAGCCTTGAGGATCGAGCCGAGATCGACGAGCAGGTTCGGCTTCGGCATCGATTCCTCGACCTTCGCCGGCCGCGGATGCAACGAAACCTCCGCATCCGAGCCGGAGTGAACCGAGCGCTCCGGGCGGCGATGGATGCGCAGGGCTTCGTCGAGGTCGAAACGCCCATCCTGTGGGCACCAACCCCTGAGGGTTCTCGAGAGTTTGCCGTACCGAGCCGCCTCCATCATGGGTCGTTCTATGTCCTGCCGCAGAGCCCACAGCTCGCCAAGCAGCTACTGATGGTGGGAGGTCTCGACCGCTACTTCCAGATCGCCCGTTGCATGCGGGACGAGGACTTGAGAGCCGACCGACAGTTCGAGTTCACCCAACTCGATATCGAGGCCTCCTTCGTGACCCAGGACGACATCTTGGGCTTCATCTCGGGGGCCGTCCTCGATGCGGCAGAGATCGTGACCGGGGATCGTCCAACAGAGATCCCCGTGATGACGTGGCATGAGGCCATGGACCGCTACGGATCAGACAAACCAGATCTCCGGGTACCTGAGCAGCTGATCGACCTGTCAGAGGTGTTCGCCGACTCCGAGGTTCGCGCCTTCTCTGCGCCCGTGGTCAAGGCACTTCGGCTGTCGGGGCACTCGGGGATGTCTCGCTCGATGCTCGATGGGCTGACCGAGCAGGCAAAACTTCATGGCGCCAAGGGTTTGGCCTGGTTCCGGGTGCTCGACGGCGAGGATGGTCTGGGACTCGACTCTCCGCTCGATCGGTTCTTGTCCGACGATGAACGATCCAAGGTGCTCGCCATCACAGGCGCCGTGGCTGGCGACCTGCTCCTCATGGTCGCTGATGAATGGCGGCTCGCATCGGAGGTGCTTGGCACGCTGCGATCGACGCTGTTGTCACCCCCGGTCAGCGAAGGTGCGCCGCACTACCTTTGGGTCGTCGACTTCCCCATGTTCGATGGAGTCGACGCCGCGGGGAACCCCTCCGCTGCGCATCACCCGTTTACGATGCCGCATCCCGATGACCTCGATCTGCTCGAGACTGATCCCCACGCCGTGCGCAGCCAGGCCTATGACCTGGTGCTCAATGGGTGGGAACTCGGTTCGGGGTCGGTCAGGATCCATCGTTCTGATATCCAGAGCCGAGTGTTTCGAGCACTTGGTATCTCCGACGAAGATGCCGAGGAGCGCTTCGGATTTCTGCTCGGGGCCTTCCGATATGGAGCTCCGCCGCACGCCGGATTCGGCATGGGCATCGACCGCTTGGTGGCGATATTCGCAGGAGAGGACAACATCCGGGAGGTCATCGCCTTTCCGAAGACCCAGTCGGGCACCGATCTGATGACCGGAGCACCGGCGGCTATTCCCGCGCAGAACCTGCTTGAGCTGGGCCTTCGTCCGCAGCCTCGGGAGGCATGACGTCCGACGACCTCTTTGCAGGAGCGGCTGCTGACCGGCTTTCGTCGCGTGGCCCACTGGCGGCCAGACTCCGGCCGCGATCGCTTGACGACGTGGTTGGTCAGCAGCACCTCGTGGGTCCCGGCGGAGCATTGCGAGTGCTTGCCGAGGAGGACCGGCTCACCTCGGTGATCCTCTGGGGTCCTCCTGGTAGCGGAAAGACGACGCTTGCCACCCTGCTCGCCGAGGCCTCGTCTCTCCACCTCGAGCGCCTTTCGGCCGTGACGGCTGGCGTGAAGGATGTCCGTGAGGTGATCGAGGCCGCCCGGCGGCGACTCGGCGAGTCGTCTATGCGGACGGTGCTGTTCCTCGACGAGGTTCATCGTTTTAACCGCTCGCAGCAGGATCTTTTGCTCCCGTCGGTGGAGGAGGGGTTGCTGACCCTGATCGGCGCCACGACCGAGAATCCCTTCTTCGAAGTCAATGCCCCGCTATTGAGTCGGTCGACGCTGTGGCGACTTGAGGCCCTTGACGCATCCGCTCTCGCATCGCTGGTCGAGCGTGGGCTAGCGGCGGAGCACGCAACCGCGACCACTGAAGCGATCGCGATGCTCGTGGCCGCTTCAGACGGCGATGCTCGGGCATTGCTGACCACCCTCGAGGTGGCGACCACGCTGGCCCACGCTCGCAATGATGGGGTGGTCGACGTCGAGTGTGTGGCGGACGCACGCGACGGACGGGTGCTCCATCAGGGGGCTGACGAGCACTACGACCAAGCCAGTGCGCTGATCAAATCGATACGCGGTTCTGATCCCGATGCCGGGCTGTACTGGATGGTTCGGCTCCTTGAGGCGGGTGAGAGCCCTCGGTTCATTGCTCGACGCCTTGTGATCCTGGCCAGCGAAGACGTCGGCATGGCTGATCCATTGAGTTTGGTGGTGGCTGAGGCGGCCGCTCGGGCCGTCGAGTTCATCGGCCTACCCGAGGCACAGCTGACCCTCGCGCAGGCGGTGGTGCATCTCGCGTCGGCGCCGAAATCCAATTCCGTGACGACCGCTCTGGCTGCAGCGACGGCGGCGGTGCGCAGCGGACCGATGGCCTCCGTTCCGGCGCATCTGCGTGACGCCCATTATCGAGGAGCTTCAGCCCTTGGCCATGGCGTGGGCTACCGCTATCCCCATGACGACCCGTCCGGTTGGGTCGATCAGCGTTATCTGCCTGCCGAGTTGGGGGATCAACGGTTCTATGAACCGTCACCCCACGGCCGAGAAGGCACGGTGTGGGCTTGGCGCGAAGCGGCCCAACGCGATGGCAGCGAGGGCGTGGCGGAAGGTGGAGAGGCCCGCCGGTAGGATCTCAAGGATGGATCCGACCAATCTGCGCCGTTCCTACCTTGACTTCTTCGCGGCCCGTGGCCACGAGGTCGTCCCGTCAGCGAGCCTGATCCCTCATGATCCGTCGATCCTGTTCACAATCGCCGGCATGGTGCCGTTCAAGCCGTACTTCCTCGGTGACGAGCCTGCTCCCTGGCCACGTGCGACGAGCATCCAGAAATGCTTTCGTACGGTGGATATCGACATCATCGGCACCACAACTCGACACTGCACATTCTTCGAGATGCTGGGCAACTTCAGCTTCGGGGACTACTTCAAGCAAGGCGCCATCGAGATGGCGTGGGAGCTGCTCACCGAAGTCTTCGCCATCGATGGCGAACGGCTCTGGGTGACGGTGCACGACTCCGATGATGATGCTGAGGCCATCTGGCGCGATGTCGTAGGGGTGGCGCCGAGTCGGATCCAGCGGCTTGGAGAGGACAACTTCTGGCGAATGGGAGATACCGGCCCCTGCGGGCCGTCGTCGGAGATCTTTTTCGACAAGGGAGCTGCCTATGGTGCAGACGGAGGGCCGGCATTCGGGGGCTCGGAGCGGTTCGTGGAAATCTGGAACCTGGTCTTCATGCAGTTCAACCGGGACGCTACCGGCAGCCTCGCCCCACTCCCCAAGACCAACATCGATACTGGCGCCGGGTTGGAGCGAATCATCACGACGCTGAATGGAACTGACTCCATCTTCGCCACGGAGGTCTACACCGGCCTGCTCGAGGCGGCTCAGAGCCTCACGGGGCGCACCTATGGAGGCGACGAGCAGACCGACATTGCCCTCAGGATTCTCGCTGATCATGGACGGGCCATGACCATGCTGGTGGCCGACGGGGTGCTCCCCTCGAATGAGGGACGTGGCTACGTGCTTCGACGGATCATTCGCCGTTCAGTCATGGCCGCCCGACGGGTTGGGGCCAGCGAACTCGTCACACCTCGCCTCGTCGATGCCTCGGTCGCCTCACTCGGGGAGGCCTATCCGATTCTTCGGCACGACATCGATCTGATCACCGACGTCCTCCAGCGCGAGGAGGAGGGCTTCGGCCGCACCCTCCGGACGGGGTTGGCGCTACTGAACGAAGCGCTTGATGGAGCGACGGGTCCTGATGCATCACTTTCGGGTGAGGTGGCATTTCGTCTCCACGACACGCATGGGTTCCCGATCGAGCTCACTGAAGAGCTTGCCGCCGAACGTTCTCTCGACGTGGACCGACCTGGGTTCGAAATCTTGATGACAGAGCAGCAGGAGCGAGCTCGTGCTGCTGCTCGCCAACCTCGAGCGGCTGATGAGGCTGCGTATCGCTCCATTCTTGACGCGCATGGACCGACGATCTTCGTAGGTCGCCGCAGCGATGACTACGCGACATCGTGCCAGGTGCTGGCGACTCTGGTGGGCGAAGACGGCGGGGTCGAAGTGTTCCTCGACCGATCACCGTTCTATGCCGAGGGCGGAGGCCAGGTTGGAGATACCGGTCGGATAGAGACCTCCTCAGGGGTCGCTGACGTCATCGATACCGTGGCCGTGCTTCCTGGTCTCCATGCCCATCGTGCTCGCTTGGTCGGCGAAGTGCTCGCCGGGCAGGAGGCGAGAGCGGAGATCGATGTAGTGCGCAGGGCGGCCATCCGGCGCAACCATACGGCCACGCACCTGCTGCACGCAGCGCTGCGGAACGTGCTCGGTGACCATGTCCGCCAGCAGGGTTCCTTGGTCGCTCCGGATCGTCTTCGATTCGACTTTGCACACCACGGTCCCCTTGGAACAGAGGAGCTTGCTGCCGTCGTGCTGCAAGTCAATGAACAGATCCTGGTCGATGCAACGGTCGAGACCGCCGAGACCAGCCGGCAGGAGGCCGAACAGATGGGTGCCGTTGCCTTCTTCGGCGACAAGTATGGCGAGACCGTCCGGGTCGTGCGCTCGGGGGCGACGAGTCTCGAGTTCTGTGGTGGCATCCATGTCGAAGCGCTCGGTGAGATCGGACAGATCCAGATCCTCTCAGAGGCCTCCATCGGCTCGAATACCCGACGGATCGAGGCGGTGACTGGCCTGGTCGCGGCCGAGCGGTCGTTGGCGCAAGAACGCTTGGTGGCGCGGGCAGCCGAGATGCTCAAAACTGAGCCTGAGAATCTCCTCGACGCCTTGGAGCGATCCTTCGACCGGTCCAAGTTGATCGAGAAGGAGCGCGACCAGCTTCGCGAAGAGGGAAGATCGGCGCGTGCAGCGGCGCTCGCCGGTGAGATCACCGATGGGCTGCTCGTCGTCGATCTCCCCGACACCTCCGCAGATGATCTTCGCCAGATGGCCCAGCAGCTCCGAGATAGCCATGATCTCAGGGCTGTGGTCCTTGGTTCGGTGATGGGCGAGAAGGTTGCCGTGGCAGTCGCCACCGATGCGAGCTTCGATGCCAAGCAACTGGTTTCTGAGATCGGTGCGTGTGTCGGTGGCGGTGGCGGTGGGTCGTCGACGCTGGCGGTCGCCGGCGGGAAACAGCCAGGCGGCTTGGCCGATGGTCTCGAGTTGGCGCGGATTCGCCTGGCAGGCGGGTGACCATGGCGAGCGCCTCCGGGCGGGTGCTGGCGCTCGACCCCGGTCAGCGTCGCATTGGTGTCGCTGTTTCAGACAGCGAACGGACGATGGCATTCCCTCGCCCAGCGATCTCGGTTGAGGCGTCCGGGCGACACATCGACGGTGTGCTCGAGTTGGTGGACGAAGAGGGCGCGGTTGTCGTCGTGATCGGGTTGCCTATGGGTCTCGACGGGAGAGAGGGCGCATCAGCGCGAAACTCCCGGTCCTTCGCTCAGGCGATCGAGCAGCGGCTGGCCGGTCGGACGGTTGCCGTTGAACTCCATGATGAGCGCCTGACGACGGTGCAGGCAGCAGGCTCACTGCGTGCTGCAGGAAGGCCGGCCCGGGAGCAGAAGGGCTCGATTGACTCGGCTGCCGCGACCGTGCTGCTCGAGGCGTGGATCAGTTGTCGCTAGATCCTTCCTCCGACGCTCCTCCGGCGACCCATGCGCGCCACCGGCGGCGGCGCAAGGCACCGTGGCGACTGATTGCGCTCGGCGTGATCGTCGTGCTTGCGGGGCTCGTGGGCTGGTACGAAGTCGAGGTTCACGCGGTGGGTGCCAAAAAAAGTGGCGAAGTGACGATCGACATCCAGCGCGGCGCATCGGTGTCGTCGGTCGTTGATCGGCTGGTGGCAAAGGAAGTGCTCTCGAGTTCGACAGCGTTCTCGCTCTACTCGACAATCCACGGCAGCCCATCGGTGAATCCTGGCTGGTTCTCCTTTCCGACGGGATCCACCTTCACCGCAGTGAGAGCCATCCTCGCGGCACCGTCGAACACTGATGCGCTCGACGTTCCACAGGGGTTCACCATTCGTGAGGTCATTGCCCGACTCAGAACCCAGATGCCCGCACCGTTCGTGGCCGCCGTGCAGCGAGCGTTTCACAATGGGTCAGTGCAGTCTGGGTATCAGCCCGCTGGATCAACCAATCTCGAGGGTCTCATCGCCCCGGGGCGCTACCTGATTTCACCGGCCACTACGCCATCGGATCTCGTTACGTCCATGGTTGAACGATTCACTGCGATGGCGACCTCGCAGGGCCTCGCTCCTGGGGCGAAGATTCGTGGTCGTGATGCCTATTCGATAATCACTCAGGCATCCGTGGTGGAGAAGGAGGGCTACCAGGTCCGCAATATGGCCAAGGTGTCACGCGTCATCGACAATCGTCTGAGCGCTCAGATGCCGCTCCAGATGGATGCCACGATTCTCTATGCCCTCAAGCTTGACGGAGGAGCGGTGACGCGTGCGATGCTTCAGACCCCTTCGCCGTACAACTCGTATCTCAACCACGGACTTCCACCGACGCCCATCTGCGTGGTATCGGCCGATGCCCTCGCCGTTGCCGTCAACCCGCCGGTAGGACCGTGGCTCTACTTCACGGTGGTCGACAAGACTGGCACCGAGGCATTCTCGACGACGTTCGCCGAGCAATTGGCCAACGAGAAGCTGGCAGCAGATCGGGGCCTGTGACGATGACTATTCGCAACGGCCCGGTTGTGGGGATCATTGGTTCACCAGTTGGACACTCGCTGTCTCCGACGCTGCAGGCCGCGGCCTTCTCGGCGCTCGGCCTGGACTGGTCGAGCGCTGCCTTTGAGGTTCCCGCTGGAGGCGGGGCAGCAGCGGTGGCTGCGATGCGGGAGCTGTCAATCCGAGGACTCTCAGTGACCATGCCCCTGAAGTCGGAGGTTGCCCGGTCGGTGGACCGCCTCGATGCCGCCGCGTCGAATCTTGATTCGGTGAACTGTTTATCGCTTGAGGGCGGTGAAGTTGTCGGCCTGTCAACTGACGGTGCTGGGCTGCTGGCTTCGCTGCGACGTGAGGTGGGCTTCGACCCGGCGGGCGCTACGGTGAGCGTCCTCGGCGCGGGAGGAGCGGCCCGTGCGGTCGTCGATGCGTTTGCTCGTGCGGGAGCGTCACGGATCGTCGTACTGGCCCGACGATCCGACGCTGCAGCGGCCTGCGCAGCGCTCGCTGGGGAAGTCGGGTCTGTTGGTGGGCCAGATGAAGCTGCGGCCTCGGAGGTCGTGGTCAATGCCACGCCGATCGGCATGCTCGACACCTCGTCAAGCTCGTCTCCATCGCTCCTCGATCCTGAAACCCTGGGCTCTGGGCAACTCTGCGTAGATCTCGTGTATCACCCTCGTCAGACCGCATGGCTCGACGCGGCAACCCATGCCGGAGCCACCACGGTCGGCGGGCTTGGCATGCTGGTCCATCAGGCGGCACTTCAGATTGAGCGCTGGACTGGCATCGAGGCACCGGTCGAGGCGATGTGGTCGGCGGCCATCGAGGCCATGGAGGCATCCTGATGGTGATGGCGCCACGGATGGGATCGTCAACGAAGCGCAGAGGTGATTTCGACTGGATGCTGGCGCTCTCGGCCGTAGCGTTGGCCATGTTCGGTTCGATCATGATCTACACCGCAACGAAGTCAGGGCTGGCGGTAGCCGGCCTCGACGGTCGCTATTTTTTCAAGCGCCAGGCCACCTTTGTGGTCTTGGGGGCCATCGTGATGCTGGTGATCTCTCGAATCGACTATCGACGCGCCGAGCATGTGGCGACAGCGCTTTATGTCGCGATGCTGGTGCTCCTGGTCCTGGTCCTCAGTCCCTTTGGGAGCAACGCGCTCGGTGCACAACGCTGGTTCGCCGTGGGGCCGCTGCTGATCCAGCCGTCAGAATTCACCGTGATCGCGGTCATCTTGGCGGTGGCGACGTACTGTGCGCGACGACCCGAGGGGTTGACCCTTCGTGACGTGTCGCGTCTGCTGGTCATGGCGGCAGTCCCC
>CAIUMH010000092.1 GCA_903900235.1 uncultured Actinomycetes bacterium | reverse complement strand
CGATGTAGCGGAGTGGCGATCTGAACTCACGATGAACCAGTCGAACGTCCGTATTGAAGTGGGGGAGGTGCTGACCGAGCGTCACTTGCTCGATGGGCTCCTCGTTCACTCGGGAAACAACTTCGCTCACCTGCTCGGGCGCTTCGATGCGGGGACTGAGAAGGCCTTCGTGGAGAAGATGAACGCCCAGGCCAAGGCATGGGGCCTCAACCAGACGCACTATGCCGATCCGTCAGGGTTTGACCCCGCAACCACGTCGACCGCAGCCGACCAGGTAGTCCTAGGTCGCAAGATCCTCCGATATCCCTTGATCGCCGCCATCGTGAAACAGCAATCTGTCGAGATCCCGACGGCAGGGATGCAGATGTCGTATACGCCACTCGTCGGCGTTGATGGTGTGGTTGGGATCAAGTCCGGTTTGACGACCGAGTCGGGAGGGTGCGACCTGCTGGCACTGGACGCGATGGTCGACGGACACCCGATTCAGGTGATCGCAGCCGTCCTCGGCCAGCGGGGACCCAATCGACTCATGGATTCCGGGATGATCGCCTATGAGCTCGCCCGTGATCGCGTCGCACAGTTCGCAACGCTCTCAGTGGCCACGACTGGGTCTTCGATCGGGTCCTTCGGCTGGACGGGCCACGAGGCTGCACTCCATGTCACAAGCGATGCCATCATCCCAGCGTGGCCAGGTGGCGTGGTACGGGCCCACCTCAAGCTCTCTCATCAGAGAACGACAAGGACGGTCGGCGGAACAGTCGTTGGTTGGCTCATCCTGCGGGCTGGCCCGATCACCACAAGGACACCCGTGGCGACATCTCAGACGGTCCAACCACCCACCCTCCTTGAGCGCCTAATCTGACGTTGTGCTCGCTAGCGCTCCCGCCAGTTCTGCCAACCTCGGACCCGGATTCGATGCACTCGCTCTCGCTCTTGAGCGATGGGTGGAGGTGGAGGTGGAGCCAGCCTCTCGGTTGATCGTTCGGAGCGAGGGCGAAGGGGCAGGACTATCGGACAACGCCACGCATCTTGCGGCACGGGTAGCCATCGAGGTGGCTGGCCATGATCGTTTGGCTATCACCGTCCGGTCGGAGATCCCTGTGGCTCGGGGAATGGGCTCGTCGGCGGCACTGGCCGTCGCTGCTGCAGCGGCAGCTGGGTCTCCCGACCCCCTCGCAGTGGCTGCCCGGCTCGATGGGCATCCAGAGAATGCGGCAGCGAGCGTGGTAGGCGGCTTGGTCAGCGCGTGCATCATCAAGGGTCAGGTGCAGGTTGTGCGACTACCCCTCGATGCTGATCTCGAGTTCGTGATCATCGTGCCTGAGACCACGGTCCCGACCAAGACGGCCCGACAGGCCCTTCCGGAGACGATTGACCGGGCGGATGCCATCTTCAATATCGGTCGCATGGGCATGCTCGTAGCCGGACTCGCCGATCATCGGTTCTTGGCCAAGGAGGCCACGGAGGACCGGCTCCATCAGCCGTACCGCGCATCGTTGTTCCCTGAGGCACCTTCCCTGATGGCGGCGCTTCTCGAGGGCGGTGCGCGGGCCTCATGCTGGTCGGGTGCCGGGCCGAGCATCCTCGGGATGTGTGGCCCAGGTGAGGCGGAGGCGGTGGCGATTGCCGCCCGCACCTCGATGGCCTTCGATGGTGTGGCAGGCGAAGTTCTCGAGCTCAAAGCGGATCGCCGAGGCCTCGTGGTGGGCGAAGCCGCACGAGATCTGCACCGCTCCGTCGCCAGCTCCGGCTGAGCGACTGGCGGCGGGACCTACACTTGGCCAGGTGGCCCGTAAGTTCCTGATTCGCACCTTCGGATGCCAGATGAATGAGCACGACTCGGAACGGCTCGCTGGCCTCCTTGTGGCCGATGGTCTCGAGGCCACAGACGACCTCGACGAGGCTGATGTCGTCGTCTTGAACACCTGCTGTATTCGAGAGAATGCCGACAACAAGCTCTACGGCCACCTCGGCCACCTCCGATCGCTCAAAGCGGAGCGGCCAGGGATGCAGATCGCTGTGACCGGCTGCTTGTCGCAGAAGGACAAGGGCGCCCTTCGTGAGCGAGCTGACCACATTGACGTGGTGGTCGGAACCCACAACATCACTCGCACTCCGGTGCTGCTCCGGGAGGCGGCCATCAGCGGGCCGATCACCGAGATCCTTGATGCTCCCGACCCGGTCGAGATGACTGATGCGGCCCCAGCGCTCACGGCAGTGCGAGCGGTCCCGTGGGCTGCGTGGGTCACGATTCAGACCGGGTGCGACAACTCCTGTGCGTACTGCATCGTCCCCTCGGTCCGAGGACCAGAGATCTCGCGGCCGATCGACGACATCGTCGAGGAGGCGAGGGTGCTCTCAAGCCGAGGGGTAGTGGAGGTGACCCTGCTTGGCCAGAACGTCAACTCCTATGGCCGAGACATCACCAAACGTCGCCCCCTCTTTGCTGAGCTGCTCGAGGCGGTGGGTGCCGTCGAGGGGATCGATCGAGTCCGATTCACCAGTCCACACCCGAAGGACCTGCGGCCTGAGACGATCGCGGCGATGGCGAACACAGCGGCAGTCTGCAACCAGCTCCACCTTCCCCTGCAGTCGGGCTCAGACGCAGTCTTGGCCTCCATGCGTCGTGGCTACACGGCGGAGCGCTATCTCGAACGCCTCGCCGCAGCGAGGCGGGAGATCGAGGACCTCGCAGTGACGACTGACATCATCGTTGGCTTCCCCGGTGAGACCGAGGAGGACTTCGAGCAGACCCTCACCGTGGCGGCGACCGCTCAATTCGATAGCGCCTATACCTTCATCTTCTCGCCCCGACCCGGTACTCGAGCGGCAGAGGACTCCTCACGGTTCATCGACCCCGACGTGATCGCCGATCGATTCGAGCGACTGCACCTGGTGACCGAGCGATCAGCGTTGGCCAAACATGAAGAACGGGCGGGGCGAACCGAGGAGGTGCTGGTCGAGGGTCCGTCGAAGCGTGACGATGCCGTGCTGAGTGGACGGACCCGGCAGGGCAAGCTGGTGCACTTACGCACTGAGGATGCTGCAGCGAAACGGCCTGGGGCACTCGTGGAAGCCACGATCACCCGAGGGGCGCCCCATTTCCTCGAAGCGGAGTTCCTGCGGGTGCTTGCCCCCTCTCGCACTGTGCGACGACTCGAGCTTCGCCCTGCCTGAGCGGGTGATGCGTGCTGTGGCCTTAGTGGGGCCGACGGCAGCGGGGAAGTCTGCGCTGGCCGTGGATGTGGCGCTACGTGCCGGTGATGTCGAGATCGTTTCGATTGATTCCATGGCGATCTACCGCGGGATGAATATCGGCACGGCGACCCCGTCGCCCGATGAGCAGGCGGCGGTTCCTCATCACCTCATCGATCTCCTCGATCCGTGGCAGGACTGCACCCTGTCGTTCTTCCAGACCGCTGCCACCGAGGCGATCGGGGCGATTTCAGGCCGAGGGCGAATTGCATTGCTGGTCGGTGGAAGCGGCCTCTATCACCGGGCGGTGATTGACCACCTTGAGATCCCCGGTCAATATCCGCTGGTGCGCTCAGCCCTTGAGGCGGAGCTGGTCGAGCCCGCAGGACCGTCCTTGCTCATGGGGCGCCTCGAGCAGCTCGATCCATTGGCTGCATCGCGGATCGAACCGGGCAATGTACGCCGTATCGTTCGAGCGCTCGAAGTCTGCGAGGGTTCCGGCCGGCCGTTCTCGTCGTATGGCCCGGGCCTTGATGCCTATCCGGATTCTGACGTCATCGAAGTTGGTTTTCTTCCCCCACTCGAGACGGTCTATGAGGCGGTGGAGCGACGGGTTGCGGCCTGGATCGACGAAGGCTTGCTGGTCGAGGTTGCTCGTCTGCAATCGAGCACCAAGGCGATGTCGCGGACCGCCGCTCAGGCAATTGGCTACCACGAGATGTTGGAGCACCTCGATGGTCGCTTGTCACTCGACGCCGCCGTGGCAGAGACCGTGCGCCGAACCAGAAACCTTGTTCGGCGCCAGGTGGCATGGTTTCGAAGGGACCCGCGGGTTCTCTGGTGTTCGACGGCCGCCGAGGCGACCGAGATGCTCACCACGTCGCTGGCGAGGGTCCGCGGCTCAGTTGAAGTGAGAGACTGAGGACGATGAGCGCCATCGGCATCTCCAAGCATGAGGGAGCGGGAAATGACTTCCTGCTCATGGTCGACCTTGACGATCGTGTGGCGCTGCGGGCCGAGGAAGTCCGCTGGCTCACTGATCGCCATCTGGGCATCGGCGCAGATGGGGTGATCACGATCACCGCCGGGAGCGGCGGCGGGGATATCACGATGCGCCTGGCCAACCAGGATGGATCTGCCGCCGAGATCTCGGGTAACGGCCTGCGCTGCGTCGTGCACGAGGCCGTTCGGAGCGGGCTCGTGGCGCCGGGCTCGTTCAATGTGATGACCGGGGCGGGTCTCCGCCGGGTTCACTGCGAGGAGCCCATCGGGCGTTCCGCATTCACCTCGGCGTCTATGGGCGCCGTGACGGTGGAACATCTCGACGCAGGTGCTCGTCGAGCCTTGGTCGACGTGGGCAACCCTCATCTCGTGATCGTGGTTGACGATCTGTCAGAGATCGACGCAAGGGCTGAGGGCTTGCGCCTGCAGGCCGAGCGACCGGGAGGGATCAATGTCGAGTGGATCTCGTTGGCGAACGACGGCGGGATCGATCTCGTGGTGTTCGAGCGTGGGGTGGGGCTGACCCTCGCATGTGGATCAGGGTCGTGCGCCGCTGCGGCCACTGCCCACGCGCTCAGCCTGACAGGACCGACCGTCGAGGTTCGGAACCCAGGGGGGATACTCTCGGTCTCCCTCGAGGGCGATGAGGCGACACTCTCTGGCCAGGTCTCGCACGTCGCCGATCTTCTGGTGCCGCTCGAGCGGGTTCTGTGAGCGCCATCTTTCCTGACACCCTGATCGATCGGTCGTTCCGAGAACGCATCATTTTGGTCGGTGTGCTCTTCCCCCGCACTGACCCCGACGCACTCGATGCCGAGCTCGATGAACTCGAGTCGCTCGTCCTCACCGCCGGTGCCGACGTGGTCGACCGCATCATCCAACGGCGTCCCGCCCCGGATGCGGCGACGTTCCTTGGGTCTGGCAAGGTCGCCGAGCTCCATGAGCTCTGTCTGGTCCACGACGTCGACACGGTGGTGTTCGACCACGATCTGTCGCCGGCACAGCAGCGGAACCTCGAGCGGATCCTGGGTCGTACCGCTATCGACCGCACGGCGGTGATCCTCGACATCTTCGCCCAGAACGCCCGGACTCCCGAGGGCCGCGCCCAGGTTGAATTGGCCCTGCTCCGGTATCGGCTACCGCGTCTGCGGGGCCGGGTAGTGGGGCTATCGCAGCAGGCGGGTGGCATCGGCACGCGAGGCCCAGGCGAGACCCAGCTCGAGGTGGATCGACGACGTCTTGTTCGACGAATGCACCGGCTCGAAGCAGACCTCCGAGGGGTCGACAAGACGCGCACCCTCCAACGGGCACAGCGTCAGCGGGGTCGTCGTCGAGAGATGGCGCTTGTGGGCTACACCAATGCCGGAAAGTCGACGTTGCTCAACGAACTCACCGATGCGGGAGTTCCGGCTGCCGATCGCCTCTTCGAGACCCTTGACCCGAGGACCCGTCAACTGGCCCTCCCGGGTGGTGAGACCGTCCTGATCACCGACACGGTGGGATTCGTGGCCAAGTTGCCCCATGAGCTGGTCGAGGCCTTCCGATCCACCCTCGACTCGGTCCGACTCGCAGATGTGCTCCTCCACGTGGTCGACGCCTCGGCGGCCGACCCAGAGGCCCAGATGAATGCGGTCCACACCGTGCTTGAGGAGATCGGAGCCATCGAGGTTCCCGAGCTGGTGGTGATCAACAAGGCTGATCGAGCTCCTCAAGAGGCCCGTCGGTTGGCGGCGATTCATCCGGGCTCGGTGGTGGTGTCGGCGGCCGATGGCATGGGAATTGACGACTTGCTGCGCACGATTGGTGATCGGCTTCGGACCCACGATGCCATGATCCGGCTCCGCATCCCCCATGATCGTGGCGATATCGTCGCTGCGGCACATCGCGAGGGAGAGGTGGTTGAGGTGACTCACGAAGAGGACAGTTCAGTGCTCACCGTGGTCCTCGACGAAGCCGCTCGAGCGCGCTTCGCCCCCTTCGAGGAGGTCCGATGATGAAGACGGCATTCGTTCCACCGCCCTATCCCTATGAGCGACTGAGCGGTGTCCGTGATCGTGCGATGGCCCACGATGGGGGAGTCATCGACTGCTCCATCGGAACTCCTTGCGACCCGCCCCCAACTGAGGTGTTGGCGGCATTGGCCCAATCAGGATCGGAACGGGGTTATCCCACGTCGGCGGGTTCTGACGCTCTCCTTGGAGCGGCGGTCGACTGGATGGGTCGCCGCTTCGATGTGGAGGTACCCATGGCCGGCGTGGCTGCCTGTGTGGGGACCAAGGAACTGGTGGCCTCTGTCGTGCAGCATCTGGCGCTTCGTCAGCCGCAACGATCGGTGGTGCTCTATCCCGAGGTGAGCTATCCGACCTATGCCATGGGGGCGCAACTCGCCGGTCTCAAGGCTGTTCCGGTTCCCATGGTCGACGGGCGGCTGGACCTGGGATCAATCGACTCCGAGACTGCTGCGGCCGCCCTTGTGCTCTGGTCGAACTCTCCCTCGAACCCGACCGGCGACCTTGATGACCTCTCGGCGGCGGCCGCTTGGGGTCGTGATCACGATGTCGTGGTGCTCTCTGACGAGTGCTACACCGAATTCACGTGGGCAACCACGCCGCAGACCATCTTGTCGACTGGGCTGTCAGGGGTGCTGGCGGTGCACTCGCTCTCGAAGCGATCGAACCTCGCTGGCCTTCGAGCGGGTTTCTATGCCGGGGATCCCGAGCTGGTCGGGTTTCTCAGGAGCGTACGACAACACGCTGGCCTGATGGTTCCAGGACCGGTGCAAGCGGCAGCAGCGGTGGCCCTGGCGGACGATACTCACGTGGTGCAACAGCGGCACCGCTACCTCGAGCGCCTCGAGCTCGTTGCGTCGGGTCTCCGGGTCGCTGGCTATGAGGCCGTCGTCCCGTCGGGGACCTTCTATCTGTGGGTGCCCATCCGCGAGGATCAGCCCGACGCGTGGGTGGCCGCAGAGGAGATTGCCGTTCACTCAGGCATGCTCGTCAGCCCAGGTGACCTCTATGGATCTGCTGGTGCAGGACATTTCCGGGTGGCAGTGGTCCAGCCCACGGAACGGCTTGAGCTGGCGATGGGTCGGCTCTCGACTCAGTGAGCACGCCAAGGTCGCCACTACCATGGCGAGGGTGACCACAGACCTTTCGAACTCCATCTCTGAGCTCTATGCCGACGCAGCGTCGCTGCGGCCTGGTGACACTGAGGCCGAGCGCCTCGTGATCGAGGCAATCGATCTGCTGGATCGAGGAGCGGAGCGGGTCGCTGAGGTTGACCCGGTGACCGGAGAGGTGGTGGTCCATCAGTGGCTCAAGGAGGCCATCCTTCTGCTGTTCCGGCTTCGCAGCATCGAAACGGTGACCGACGGACCCTTCGAATATGCCGACAAGCTCCCGCTCAAGCGTGGCTACCAAGAGGCCGGCGTTCGGGTCGTCCCTGGAGCATCCGCACGTTGGGGTTCCTACCTCGCACCCGGTGTGGTGCTGATGCCGAGCTATGTGAACATCGGAGCGCGGGTCGGGGAGCGCTCGATGGTGGACACGTGGGCCACCGTCGGTTCGTGTGCTCAGATCGGGTCCGACGTCCACCTCGCCGGAGGGGTTGGGATCGGTGGCGTCTTAGAACCACCGAATGCATCACCAGTGATCATCGAGGATGAGGCCTTCATCGGCAGCCGCTGCATGGTTGTCGAGGGAGCGCGAGTGGGTCGCGGTGCCGTGCTTGGCGCTGGAACCATCCTCAACCCGTCGATCCCGGTGATCGATGCGAAGACAGGCGTTGAAGTGAGCCGAGGCGTTGTTCCGGCTTGGTCGGTGGCGGTCGGTGCGTCTCGTCGTCGAGAGTTCTCTGGCGGCGAGTTCTTCCTGCCCTGCGTCCTGATCCTCGAGACCCTGACTGAAGGTGAGCGCCATGACAAGGCCCAGCTCAATGACGTCCTGCGCGACCACGGCGTCGCCACGTGACACATCTCGATGATCTGGCCATCTCGCTGATCAACGTCTCTTCACCGAGTCGGCAGGAGCGCCAGCTTGCGGATCTGATCGAGAAGCGACTCGCCCTGGTCGAACACCTCGACTTGCGTCGGATTGGTGACAACCTTGTGGCGCGGACTTCACTCGGGCGGTCTCGCCGGGTAGTCATCGCTGGCCACCTCGACACCGTCTCGACCGGTACACCGGGAGCCCGGGTCGAGGGACGAGTGCTGTGGGGGCTCGGAGCAGCGGACATGAAGGGCACGTTGGCGGCGATGGCCTTGCTGGCCGAAGAGCTCGACGCGCCATCGGTTGACCTGACCTGGGTGTTCTACGCCCGAGAGGAGATCGGCCGGGCCGAGAGTGGCCTGCTGGAGATCGCCGAGACGGATCCGTCATTGCTCCATGGAGAGGTGGCCATCCTCGGCGAGCCCACCGACGGAGTACTTGAGGCGGGCTGCCAGGGAACATTGAGGATGTCGATCACCTTGGCTGGTGTGGCCGCCCATACGGCTCGGCCGTTCATGGGGCTCAATGCCATCCACCGGACTGCACCCCTGCTCGCCGCCCTGGCCGAGGCCGGCGCCTCACCGCGGGTTGTCTCGATCGATGGCGTTGACTTCGCGGAGCAAATCCAGGTCGTCGGCATCAGTGGTGGTACCGCTGGCAACGTTGTCCCGGACTCCGCCACGGTGGTTGTCAATCACCGCTTTGCCCCTGATCGCACCCTCGCCCAAGCCGAGGCCTGGGTCCGCAGCATCGTCGAGCCATACCTCGACGATGGCGATGAGATGACCCTCGTCGATGGTGCCGATGGTGCAGCGCCTCATCTGACGCACCCCGTGCTTCACCGCCTCATCGATCTGGTGGGAGGTCGAGTGCGGGCCAAGGTGGGATGGACTGATGTGGCCACCTTCGCAGCCTTGGGCGTCCCTGCGGCCAACTTCGGTGCCGGCGATCCGCTGGTGGCGCATCACCCCGATGAGCGTGTGGACCTTGATTCGTTGGCGACGGTCTATGGCGTGCTGTCGGCCCTACTGAGGGATCCAGAGCTCGCCTGAGTGGTACTTGGTGAGTGGTCCGGCCGAGTACGGTACGACCCATGACTGATGCTCCAAGGAAGTCCCGGCCCATCGAGGTTGTTGCCGATGCAGAGCCCATCAAGCTCGGCTCGATTCTTTTTACCGTCGTCGATCCCCACCGCGGCCATGAGGTGGACTACAACCGCTGGTACGAGCGGGACCACTTCTATTCGGGTGTGATGATCGGCCCGTGGACGTTCGCGGGTAACCGCTATGTCGCCACCAAGGACCTCAAAGCGCTCCGTGATCCGTCGACGGCGGAGATCACGGGGGAGCCCGAGCGTGGCTCCTATGTCGGCGTGTACTGGGTGCTCGACGGCTTCCATGATCTGTGGAACAAGTGGTCAGTTCGCCAAGTGCGCCAGCTCCATGCCAAAGACCGGATGTTCGAACACCGCGACCATGTGCACACTCTGCTCTATCACTACGAGTGGGAGTTCAGCCGAGATGAGGATGGGGTGCCGATCGAACTGGCGCTCGACCACAACTATCCGGGTTTCGTGGCTGTCTGGATCGATGCGGCCGAGGGGGTGAGTCGCGAAGAGATGTGGACTCACCTTCAGACGGACATCCTGCCTCAGGTGCTTCCGGGTACCTCTGCCGGGTTGGTGGGTGCCTTCACGCCGCTTCCACTCCTGATTGATGCCCCGGGGGATGTGCCTCGACAGGAATCGACCGACCAGCGGACCATGCTGCTCTACTTCCTCGACGATGACCCCAAGACCGATTGGGAGCGGGTGTTCGTTCGACAGCGTGAATTGATCGCTGCGGCGGGCAAGGGAGCGGTGATCGCTGAGATTCCCTTCAAGCCGACCGTGAAGGGCACTGATACCTACACCGACGAGCTCTGGCTGGACTAAGTCCGACTGGTCAACTCAGGTGCTGGCTGAGGGCAATCGTGGCGCAAGTGGCTGCGATGGTCCAGGCTGCGGTTCTCGCCGAGTGAGCACGACCGAGTCGTCGTGACAGCTTCGGGCTGAACGCCTGAGACAGACGGTTGTGGGCCGGGACGGCCCAGAACACAGTCAGGGCGACGGTGCTGAGTGCAGCGACTCCTGCCACGATGCTGAGTACTTGGGTTCCTTGAGGGGCTCGCAGAACCCATAGGGCGCTTGCAAGCATCTCGACGGCCCACATCGGGCCGACGGCGAGGGCGATCCGTCGGCTGTGGAATTCGTGGAAGCGGTGCCACTCGCTCGTCCCGATCAGCGAGAACCCTGGATAGGTCACCACACCGATCGTCCAGCTGAGTCCGGTGAGGTACCAACTCGAGAGGCATCCGAAGAGGATGTAGACCACGAGACGGCTTGCCTCAGAGACGCCGCAGGACGGAGATCACCTTGCCGTAGATCACGACCTCATCGCTCGGCATCTCAATGGGTGCCATCGCATCGTTGGCCGGCACCAAGATGACTGTGTTGCCCTGGCGACGCAGAGTCTTGACGGTGGCCTCATCGTCGTTGATCCCGGCCACGACGATCTCGCCATCGTTGGCATCGGGCTGGTGACGGACCACGACATAGTCCCCGTCGAGGATGCCAGCCCCGATCATCGAGTCCCCGCGAACCTTCAGCATGAACGTCTCTCCAGTTCCTGCGAACTCGTCGGGCAGGTTGTACAACTCTTCGACATTCTCTTGAGCCAGGACTCCGGTACCTGCGGCAACGGTCCCGATCAGGGGCACGCTGCGTGAGCGACCCATCGGCAGCTGCGCCTTTGATGAAGGGTCGAATCGGACGGTCAGCGCTCGCGGCTTGGTGGGGTCCTTCTCGAGATAACCCTCGCGCTGAAGGACGGCGAGGTGGCTGTGGACCGTCGCAGAAGAGGCGAGACCGACCGCGGTCCCAATCTCACGCACCGACGGAGGATAGCCACGGTCTTGTTGGCACTCACTGATGAAGTGGAGAATCTCCAGTCGCTTGCCGCTCAACACCTCTGCCATGTCATCATCTCCTGCCCTGGGCCCCAAAGAAGCGAACACCCGTTTGCTACAACCATACCCAGCGAGGCGAACGAAGGCAAACACTCGTTCGCTTTTATCCTTGACACGAACAAATGTTCGTGTTCTACTTAATCGAACAGATGTTCGTAAACCATCAGGAGACAGATATGGCGATCGCATCACTTCCGCAGCAGGAGCAGTTCGAGCTTCTTGAGATTCCTTGGCCGAAGCCGACGCTTCGTCTCGTAACGAAAGAACCCACCGTGGCGACTCCACGGTCACGGTCTCACCATGTTGCGTCCGTGTCGAGGATTGAGGTGCCGCAGTCGCAGGGAGCAGGTCCACTCCGGAGGTCGAGGACCTCAGCAGTGGTCGCACGACGTCGGCGGCTGGTGGCGATCCTTGGAGTCTCCGCTGTCTTGGTGCTCCTGGCGCTGCCCCTACAAGTGCTCGGCGGTAAGACGGTGACGGGCCAGATGGCCCCCGGGGGCGTGACGACCGGCCTGCCGGATGGATCGGTCTATGTGGTGCGATCTGGTGACACCTTGACCTCGATCGCTCAGCGGATGAACCCGTCTGGCGATCAGGCGGCGCTCGTCCGAGCGCTGCGGATGACGGTGGGCTCTCCGGTGGTGGTTCCCGGCGAGCACATCGTCCTCCCCTGAGGGGGCCAGTTCCCCGGTATCGTGAGGGTATGCGATGTCCCTTCTGCTCGGCAGATGATGATCGGGTTGTGGACTCTCGCATGGCCGAGGATGGTGCTGCGATCCGTCGCCGTCGTGAGTGCGTGGCATGTACGCAGCGTTTCACTACCTTCGAACGAATCGAAGAGCTGCCGCTTGTCGTGGAGAAGCGGTCCGGAGTGCGAGAGCCATTCGACCACCTCAAGGTGACGGCTGGGATCCGTGCGGCCTGCAAGAACCGACCGGTCAATGATGCTGAGATTGCGAGCGTTGCCCAGGCGATCGAAGATGACCTGAGAAGCAGGGGCGATGCGATCGTGACGACTCAAGATCTCGGCATAGCCGTACTCGAGCGGCTCAAGGGTCTTGACGAGGTGGCCTATGTCAGGTTTGCCAGTGTCTACAAGGGATTCGAGGACCTCGGCGACTTCCAACGCGAGGTCGGACTCTTGACCAAGGCGACAGCCCCCAAGCGCCGACCGCGCTGACATGGCAGACCTTCTCCTCTTTGCCGAGGTGCCCGAGCGGGTGCTCGCCGTCTACGCCCATCCCGATGATGCCGATGTGGCCTGTGGCGCCACCTTGGCACGGTGGGCCGATGCCGGAAGCGAGGTGCACCTGCTGCTCCTGGCTGATGGGGGGAAGGGTACGTCAGACCCGGCCGTGGAGCCTGCGGATCTCGCCGCTACTCGCGCCCTCGAGGTCGCTGCGGCAGTTGACGTGCTTGGATTGTCCTCCGTGGAGATCCTAGGGATTGCCGATGGAGAGGTTCCTGAGCAATTGGATCTGATCGAGACCCTGGTGCAGCGAATTCGCAACCTGCGACCATCGTGCGTGCTCGGGCACGACCCGACGGCAGTGTTCTTTGGTTCGGTCTATGTGAACCACAGGGACCACCGAGCGGCGGGATGGGCCCTCCTTGATGCCGTGAGCCCATCTGCAGCACAGCCGCATTATTTTCCGGACTCCGGGCGACCCCATCGGGTCAACGACGTCCTGTTGTCGGGCACCTTGGAGGCAGATACCTATGTGGATGTGTCGAGCACCATCGATCGGAAAGTCGATGCGGTGACTGCCCACGGGTCCCAGCTGCCTGGTGATCATGAGTGGATCCGCTCAAGCGTTCGACAGCGAGCTGCAGAGGTTGGTCGGGCTGCGGGCGTGGCCTTCGCCGAGGGGTTCCGACACCTTGTCCTCGATACCTAAACAGAGCGGACCTGATCGCTCCGGCGAGCTCGATCCTGCGATTCTGCTTGTCGATATGGACTCATTCTTTGCCTCCGTCGAGGTGCGAGATGACCCTTCGCTCGCCGGCCAGCCCGTTTTGGTTGGCGGAGATGGCCAGCGCGGGGTGGTGGCTTCGTGCACCTACGAGGCCCGTCGTTTCGGAATTCACTCGGCCATGCCGATGGCCACGGCGAAGCGGCTCTGTCCTCAGGCGATCATCCTTCCGGGCAATATGGCGAAGTATGTGGCGGTCAGCCGTCAGATCCACGAAATCTTCCATGACACCACACCGATCGTGGAGCCTCTGGGTCTCGATGAGGCGTTCCTTGATGTGACTGGCGCCAGGGTGCTCCTCGGCACGCCGCTCGAGATGGCGAAGGCCATTCGAACGCGGATCGACGGCGAGTTAGCCCTCGGCTCAGCGGTGGGGATTGGGCCATCGAAGCTGATCGCCAAACTTGCCTGCCGTGAGGCCAAACCTCGAGTGGGCCCCGATGGTGTTACGGAGGGTCTCGGGACCTGTGTGATCCTGCCCGAAGAGGTCCGAGCGTTCCTTGATCCTCTCCCAGTGTCTGCGCTGTTCGGGGTTGGTCCGGCCACCACCAAGACCTTGGCTCGGCTTGGCATCGAGCGCGTGCGGGACCTTGCGGCACTTGACCCTGAGGTGCTGGTGGGTCATCTCGGAGGACTGCAGGCACGGGCACTCGTTGGTCTCGCTCGCGGCGAAGATCCGAGGCCCGTCGTGGCTGACGGCGTGGCCAAGTCGATCGGCCATGAAGAGACCTTTGCCGTCGACGTCAATGAGGTCGAGATCCTCGAGAGCCGGCTCAGGCGCCAAGCCGTGGCAGTGTCGAGCGCGCTTCGGGCGGCGGATCGCCGGTGTCGCACGGTGGTGGTGAAGGTCAAGCTGGCCGACTTCACCCTGCGAACCCGCTCTCAGACGCTGCCGACAGGTCTTGATGATCATGTGGCGCTCTTCACCGTGGCTCGCTCGCTGCTCGACTCTGTTGATGTGTCCATGGGGGTCCGGCTGCTCGGCCTCTCCGCCACGAGTCTTGAGGATGCTTCGGTTCCAGTTCAGCTGACTCTCGGTATGGATGACACCGATGAGGCAGGCTTGGTGAGTGCGTCGGCGGCGGTCGATCTCCAGCAGGAACGAGCTGCCCTTGAGGATGCCATCGTGGAGATCCGGAGCCGATTTGGTAGAAGTTCCCTGGGGTCGGCCGCAATGCTCCGCACCGACGGCATCTCCGTGCCGGCGCAGCGAGACGTCCCCTTCGGTCCCACTGATCCCGATTAGGACTCCCAGCGGATCCAGGTGCCGTGAGGGTGAGCCTGAGCAAGGACTCGCGGCCCGCGGTCATGAGTCTCGAGGACCAACGTGCTGGCACCAGGGATCCTGGTCGCCGCTGAGGAAGGGTGCTCGAGTCCAGGAACGAGACGAGGATGCTCAAAGGAGAGCCAAGCGACCTCTCGCTGCTGCATGGCTCGGCGGATCCATGACGCCAGCTGCTGCTGCTCACTCGCGTTGAGATAGGCCACCATCCAGGAGTGGGCGATGACCACCAAGAGGTCGTCGGGGACCGTATCGAGCACTTCATCGATGCCTTCGACGACCGAGGCCGTCATCAGTGAGGGGCGTGCATCGCTTGCTCTCCAGAGGCCCATGGCTCGCCGGGAGCGCTCGAAGCGTGCAAGGTCGTCAGGCCACTGGCAGGCCAGGAGCCATCGGGCAGCGAGATCATCATCAAGGTCCGGGGGCGCAAGGTCGACACCTAGACGCCATGGGATCTCCGGCATCGTCGACGGCAAGGGAGCCCCGGAAGACTCGGTCGTGACGACGACGCTGCTTGAAGGGTCCCCGAGCGTGATGCCGTCCGTCCGGTCGATCCGGTAATGATCGAAGAGAAGATTGAGGCCAGCTGAGCACCCGAGGTCGATCAGGGCTGTCGGTCGGTTGCCGGCGGCCGCTGCTAGCCCACAGGAGAGCACGGCGGTACGACCGACCTCGTTGGTCTGGGTGCTGCGGCCCTCCATGCGCGACACCACCTCGTCTCGGTGGTGAGAAATCCATCGGGTGATGGTCTCAGCTGCCTCGGGCAACGGGGGAGCGAAGGGAAGAGGGTCGACCGGTGGAGCGTCGATGCTCGACCCACAGGCCACGAAATGCGCTGCGGTCGGATAGTGGACACCAAGTTCGCCGCTCGGGTCTTCGAGGACGAGGTCATGAACTGCCGCCAAGACCAGGTTGGGTCGGGCCTGAGTGTCGGGGGTGTTGAGCAGGATGTCGATGAGAAGGTCATCGTGCCGTGCATGTGCACAAAGTGCTGCATAGAGAGGATTCCGCACCGCGTCGGCCGGCGTCAGCAAGTGGGCCCAGTGCCTCCGGATCTCCCTACGTCGGCGCTCAAGGGTCACAGGTTTGCTGGAAGGAAAGGGGTCACCGCGGCGAAGAACCCGATGACCACGATCATTGAGGCCGGCACCCCGATGACGAGGACGAGCCAGGTCCGTCGAATCAGGTGCATCAGCACCAGCGTGGCGGACACGATGATCGTGCTGAGCACGCCAAGTATCCAAGCGAACATCACATTTGGAGGCGCACTCGGAGCCGCTGACCTAGGCCACGAGACCTTTGGAGCTGGGGTGAGCGAGGAGCCGACCAGGACGGCCCGAGCGACCAGGCGCGTCGAGGCCGAGAAGCGGGGATTGCAGGTCGTGAGCGTGAGGCTTGGCCGAAGGGTGGGCCGGAGTACCTTGACGTGCTTTGGGTTCACGACGAAGAGCCGTTTGAGACGATAGGTGAAGACCCCCTGGGGCGAGGACAGCGTCATCAGGCTACCGATCGGGACTTGATCGAGGTTGTAGAACGGTCGGCCCCAGGTGGTTCGATGACCGGCGATTGCTACGTTGCCGGCTTCTCCGGGCATCGGCGTGTGGCGATAATGCCCCGGCCCCCTCTCCAGTGAGAGGGTGTTGGTCCCCTGCACAACGACGGTGGTGAGGTCGAGTGCCGGGATCGAGAGGATGGCAATTGGCGTTCCATTTGTGGGGATGGGCGCGTGCGACGGTGGTGCGACGCGCGGTGGGGCATGGTTCACGACTGGCCGCGTGCTGGTGTGGATGGTCGGCGCCAGTGAGTTGGTCAGGCTTCTCTGGTAATTCCCGGCGAGGTAGGCAGTCCCGAAGATCTCGAAGGTGACGAACAAGAGGATGATGAGGCCTGCGGCAAGAAGTACCTCGCCGACGATCCCCACGATGGAGGCTACGGAACCTGGGCGCCGATCGAGGGCGATATGGGCGTCCATCGATCAAATTACGGCAGGACCGTGACCAGAGTTCCAAGGGGAGTCAGCGGCCAGACATCGCCGGCATCGGCGAAGGTCATCTCGACGCAGCCCAAGCTCTGTGGAGTTCCATATGACGGCCGGATGAAGCCATGGAGCGCCTCGCCCTTGTAGAAGTAACTCACGAAGGGAACGCCAGGATCCTCGTACTTCGTCCCGTCAGGGTTCGTACCTCGCATCGTCTGGGTTCGATAGCGGAGGTAGACCGGCCAGGTACCAATGTCGGTTGGCGAGACGGTGATCCCGGTGTTGACTGCAGCAGTCTTGACGACGGCGCCGTTCGACCAGACAGAGAGGTGCTGAGGGGTGCTCATGGAGACGAGAACGTAGTTATAGGCATCAGGATTGTGTTTGTCGGCGGCGGCGTCGCTCAGCAGTTGCGACCACAGTTGCGGCCCAGCCTGGCCGTCAGTTGCGAGTCCGTGGGCATCTTGAAAGCGCATGACGGCCCCTTGGAGGAGCACATTCGGCTGGCCGGCAACCCACAACGAGGTGAGCGAAGTCGGCAGGTTGGTCCAGCGCCACGAGAAGACCCCCGACTGTTCAGCAGTGGACGCACCCGCTGTGGCGCTTGGCGTCGATGGCGTGAAGTTCAGGGGAAGATAGCCGAGTTGGGCGAGCAACTGCTCCACCCTCAGGCTGGTGAGCGGTGCAATATGAAACGTCGAGACGACTGAGCTGGCGAGATGGGCGCCAGTCGTGCCGACGACACCGGTGGCACCTCCGGGAACCGTGACGGTCACCGTCTGGCCGGGGAGCAGCGGAGATGTCTGCACGAATTGGAGCATCGAAGGGGAGAGGTGTTCCCAGGATCCAGGAAGCGTCGGAGAGATCGACGGGAGAGGGCTTGACTCGGCGAGCGCTTGGTTGAGCGATACCCGAATCGTCGCAGACGAGTCAACGGTGGTCTCGTTCGATGGCGCGGTGCCCATGACGACGAGCGTCGCCGGCGGAACCGTCGACGCGGTGGTGGGGACAGCCGTTGATCGCCGACCGGCGAGGACGAACCCGCCCACGATCAGGCCAACGATAACGATGGCACTCAGCACGGTGCCGAGGATCCAAGGAGCGCTGGATTTTCTTTTCGCTGCATGGGACCCCACCATGGGGCCAATCTACCTTCGGTCCGTGGCGATTCGGGCGCACTGATCGAGGTTCAGCAGCCGACGATCTCCGCCAGGGTCGCAGAAATTGCCATCGTGCCCTCAGGACTGAGATCCTTGGCTCCCGATGGCGAGCGCACATAGAAGGCATCGACAACCTCCAGACCGATCGTCGAGACGCGGGCTGCCACTACGTCAAGGCCGGCAGCGAACAGGGCGGCGGTAAGGCGATGGAGGAGCCCCACCTCGTCGACGGCATGAACCTCGATGATGGTCGAATGGCTCGATCCAATGGAGTCCACTGTCACCGAGGAAACCACGGGGTGAGCGGATAGCGCACGCCGTGACCCGGCATAGGTCTCAGCGCGAGCTCGGAGAAGGTCAGCAAGATCAGCAGTGCCGGCGATGACGGCGCTGAGGTCGCGCTCGAGGGTCTCAGCATTTGGCCAGCGACCGTGGAGGCTCTCGACGCTGAAGGTGTCGAGAACGATCCCCTCGACGCTGTCGACATCGGCACTGTGGATCGACAGGCCATGGAGCGCCAGAACCCCTGCGACATCAGAGAGGAGTCCTGGTCGGTCGGGAGCCGCCACGACCACCGAGGGCGGGTTGAGGTGCACCGCTGGACCATCGAGTCGACGGGCTGTGGCCAGCAGCTCGGTGAATTGGTCGGCCGAGACCTCCGTGAGAACTTCAGTCCCTTCAAGATGGCGCGTGGTCCGCTCCACGAGTTCAGTGATGAGTTGATCCTTCCAGGTACCCCACGCAGAGGGACCGGTTGCCATCGAGTCGGCTCGCGTGAGTGCGGCGAGGAGTCGGAGGGTCTCCACGTCGCCGACCGCGTCGGCGACGGTTTCGATGGTCAGTGGATCGGAAAGGTCTCGACGAGTTGCAGTGTCGGCGAGGAGAAGGTGATGGCGGACCATGGTTTGAAGCGTGGCAACGTCTGCGGCGGCCAATCCCATCCTCGGACCAAGGGTGCCGACGATGTCGATCCCGAGGTCCGTGTGGTCACCAGGAAGCCCCTTGCCGATGTCATGCAGGAGTGCGCCGAGGACGAGGAGGTCGGTTCTCTGGACCGAATCTGCCTGGTCTGCTGCATTGGCGGCAGTCTCGAGCAGGTGCCGGTCGACGGTGAATCGGTGGTAGGCGTTGCGCTGGTGGTGGTGCCGGACATGGTCCCACTCGGGCAACTGGCGGACAACGAGTCCCTGGTGGTCGAGCGATTCGAACGCGGGGATCGCTCGGTGGCCGACGAGCAGTAGGCGGATGAGGGCCGCCCTGGTCTCGTCGCTCCACGGGTCGCTCGGGAGGGGAGAGAGCTCAGCGAGGCGGTGAATGGCCCCGAGAGCGAGGGGTAGGTCATGCTCGGCCCCGACGGCGGCCAGTCGCCAGGGGAGCGACGGGTCTGTCTCGACTGGTGCGGTGGGGTCCAGGGAGATTTCTTCACCGACCATGACAATCCCGGACTCGATTTCGACTCGGCGCTCCTTGGGCGCATCGATCATGGTGGTCCCTGGAGCCCACAGCCGCCGGCGTCTCCAGGTCTCGTCGCTGACGCGTGCGATGGATCGCCCCGCCTCAGACACCGCTCGGCAGAGTGCGTCGGCATCCTCATAGGCGAGGGCGACGGCGACGGCGTCTTGCTCCTGAAGCAGCATGCGGTCGAGACCACGGCGGGCGGTGCGGTGCAATTCAACTCGAACCTTCAGCAGCGTGTTGGCGGACCGGGCCAGGTCCGCGAGGTCGACGAGTTCGCCAAGTCGAGGAGCGCAGCTACCGAGCGCTTGGAGGACGTTGACGTCTCGCAGGCCTCCATGCGCCTCTTTGAGGTTCGGCTCGAGGAGGAATGCCACGTCACCTTCCTCTCGGTGCCGCTCGGCCATTTGCTCCTCGAGTGCCGGAAGGAATTTGGTGCCCAAGCTCGATTCCCACAGACCTCGGACCTTCTCAATGATCGGGTTCGCCAGCTTGTGATCGCCCCAGATGACTCGAGCATCGAGTAGCCCGAGGGCGACCCTAAGGTCGGCTTGCGCGATCTTCAGCACCTCCTTGGGCCGCCGTACGGCGTGATCGATCTTGATCCCCTGATCCCACAGGGGATACCAGAGCGCGTCAGCCACCTCTTTGATGTCCCGCCGGTTGTCGTGGATGAGGAGCAGGTCGAGGTCGGAGTGAGGACACAGTTCGCGACGGCCGTAGCCCCCCACTGCCACGAGGGCGAGCTTGCGAGAGGTCCCACCCGCAGCAGCAGCTGCGTACTCGGCGAGACAGGCGTCGGTGACGTCAGAGAGTGCCCGGCAAAACTCCGTACCCCCAAGGGCGGTCCGCTCGAGGAGGAGATCTCGTTGAGAGCGAAGAGTGCCGAGAGGCATGGAGGCACCGTAGCATTGGCCTCTCCACCATCGATCAGAGGAGTCGACCATGGCAGAAGGCACCGACAAGGGGTTACGGGTCATCGAGCTGGCATCGATGATCGTCATTGGCATCTTCGCAGCAGTTGTGATCCTGTGGTTCTTCGGATGGTTGGCTGGCATGGTGTGGTGGGCGATCAAGATCGTGGCGCTGGGCGTCATCTTGGCGATGCTTGTGCGGTGGGCCTTCCGTCGATCGACTCGATGAGGTGAGGTCCGTCGGTGCGAGGGCTAGAGTGGGTCCTCACGGCGACGTGGCCGAGTGGTTTAGGCAGGGGCCTGCAAAGCCCCGTACCCGGGTTCGAATCCCGGCGTCGCCTCCAAGCCCCTGATCTGCGAAGACGCAGGTCAGGGGCTGTTCTGTGGCGGAATCGATGTGAGCCTCACTCGATCCCCGGCCTCCACCCTCGGCTATCAATCCGACAATTCCTTGAGATGGACGATGCACCGATGTTCATATTGAACGTATGATGAAGAGGTCGCTTCTACCGAATAGGTGTGTTGCTCATGGATGAGATTAATGAAACGCCAGTTGAAGAGTCTCCGAATGAGTCAGGCTTTGATGGAGACTTGAACCCGTCAGAAGCAGCTTCGGAGGATGTGAAGAGCACCACTGCTGATTCAACCGCTCCCGACCCAGGACCAACTTCTTCTAACCCCGCTCCGGTTGCAGTCGCTCCAGCTCCGCCACAGGTTGGCCAGATGCCCCCGATCACGAAATTCTGCCCGTCATGTGGCAATGGCTTGGTTGCTGCTGCGGCCATCTGCCCGAACTGCGGGAGCCCGGCTGGCGGAGGAACTCCGACGGTCGGTGCCTTGGAGCCAAAGGTGAAATCCACCGCCATTCTGCTTGCAGTCTTTCTTGGATTCTTTACGTGGCTCTATACCTATAAGCGGGACGCCACGAAGTTCTGGGTGGCGCTTGGAGTGTCGTTCGTCACAATGGGCATGGCTGGTCTGGTGTTCTGGATCTGGGCGATCATCGATTCGGCAATGAAGACTGATGAGTACTACGCGAACTTCCCGAATGGCTAGGTAGTGATTCGACCCGCTACCGGAGGTCTCATCGCGCATATGGGGTGGATGCCGAATCCAATCCATCACCCGCTGAACACGGTGCCAGTGCGCGCCAGAGACGATCACCGGGGGTACTGCTCCACCTCAAGGTTCAGGCCTTGATCAGCGCTTCACGGGCTCTTCTCGATGAGGCGTAGGCGGTGTTTTCCGGTGACCCTCCCATAGGCATTCACCACTGAGGCCCCGTGGTCTCCGATTCTTGCGGTTGCTAAGACCAGCGAGACCGGAGGGCACGGGACTTGAGTGACGGTAGTAGCGGCGCGACCGCGTAGTTGGGTATGTGAATCGGGACGGGTTTGTCGTCTTCGCCATGATGGAGCAGGACGGCGAACCTTTCATCTCCGTGGAGACCAAGACCAACATGGTCGGATGTGGGAGTTGCGGTGTCCGAGCGGTTGGCCACGGGCGCTCGGTCACCCAGATACGTGACCTTCCCTCCGGTGACCGGCCGGTGCGCCTGGTGTGGAGGAAGCGGAAGTGGATCTGTCGTGACCCCGCTGAGATCCGAGGAGCCGCAAAACCGTCTGCGGGCGACCCCATGGATAGGCAGATTGAAGTACTTGCCGACGACCCGCTCCTTCACCTTAGTGAGCACTGCGTAGTTCGGGCATCCTGCCGGGGTGGCCCCGTCTCAGTGTGGAGTTCGAACATCGAACCGTCACGGTCGGCGCATAGCGCCCCGATGTCGGGTAGCTCGACGAGGACCGCGCTGGGCCTTCACTCATGGGGTTCTCCAGCACGTGGGGTCAAGTCCCGTGAATTCGGGAAACCCCCGCTTCAACTCAAGTGGATCTCAGACCCCATCCACATCTGAAGCACCACTAATGCAACCTTGTTTGAACCTCAGGGAGACCTCATTTTTACTAGTCGACACCGACCTTGCTGAGATTACAATAAGCGGCGAGCAGTACTGCTACAAAAGCGCCAAACAGCATGAGCACAGTGACATTAATAAAGAGTAAACTCACTCCGGCAATGAGCGATCCCAGTGGAACGGTGCCGTTGAACGTCATCATCCAAAGCCCTGAGATCCGTCCGCGAATTGAATCATCTAGATGGGCCTGGAGCGTCATTGACATTGATGTGACCAGTGAGAAATACGCAAAGCCAAGAGCGAAGCCGGCCGGGAACGCAAGTTCAATCCGTCGGATGAGTGCATAGCAAGCGAGCAGTGCAGCGAAAACAAGAAACGATCCTCGAATCAGCCTTGCCATCGCTCGCCCTGTAAGAAAACTGCCAATGGTCACTGATGCTACCAATGCGCCGAGACCATAAACTGAGTAAAGAAGAGCGTAGGTACTACTCGGAACATGAACCCCGAAGTTATCGGTCGCGATCACCGGCAATAACCCTACGAATGTCAACGAGAAAAATGAAAATATCATCATCGTCAACAGCACGCGTCGGATTAATGGATCGGCCGCAGCGATTTTGAACCCCGAGAAGAGTTGCAGTAACCCCGAGGAGGATGACGGTTCCGAAACGTGTGCTGGGTACTTCGCTATCACAATGCTAATAATTGCGAACAGGTAACTTGCAGCGTTGATGGTGAACAAAGTTCCAAAGTCAAGCACTGATAACAACGCTGCGCCGGTCATCGCTCCAACAACCCGCGAGAGGTTGTACTGCGTGGCCAGTAACGAGACGGCGCTATTCAAATCCTCACGATGAACCAGCGTGGGGAGTAGGGAAGCTACAGCGGGAGCGCTCAGTGCGTTGCCAATGCCAACCATGAGCGCGCAAGAGAAAATGACCCATTGGTTCGGATGCTTGCCGGACGCTGCGAATGCAAGAGCGACCGAGAATATGAGCTGCTCTAACTGTAAGCCGACGAGAAATTTACGCCGATTTAAAATATCAGCCAATATCCCACCAATGGGGGATAAAAACAGTTGTGGCCCCATGCAAGCGAAGAAGGTCAGCGCGACGAACCACGGGTTCCCAGTGAGCAAGAGAACGTACGCGCCGAGCACCACATTCTGCATCCAAGTGCCAATGCTTGAGACGAATGTCCCTAGCCACACGATCCGGAACTGAGGATTGCGCAGCGCAGCTGTTGCATCATGTCGTTTCACCGTCTTACACCCATTAATGGAAGCGCAGACGGCGCTTTCTTCTGACCAGGCTATCTTCTGATCACCGGCCATGGGGTCATCCTAACTTGTACTGAAGATCAGATGCTGAGTCCGAGCGGAAACTCGCTCAGTAATGAGAAGGGTTTGACGTTCACCTGCGATTGATCAGGAGTCTCAGAGATATCGGGATCTGACATCTCAAGCCCCTGGAGAGCCCCGAGAATCAAGACCTATGCGCACCTGCTCGATCCTTGTCGACTTTCACAACATCGTCGTGCTTGGAGCCGAGCGGGAAGGATCGATGTTGAGCGTCCACATCGAGACGGTGACGGATACGGAGACGACGGGCTATCGGTGCTGTGGCGGCGTCGCCCAAGTCAGGCATCGGGACCGTTTTACTTGCTGCGTCCTGCACACCTTCGCCGTGCGTGTTGGCGTCCCCTGAAGTGGTGTCACTTGGAGGGTCCGCGAAGTAGTCGGGCCATCGGAGCATTCTCAGCGTGTCCCTAGACAAGACACGAAAGAGAGAAGCTCCGATGACCCTCCAAGAGTTTGACCTGTCCGCGCTCACCGATCGACTTCATGAGCACCCTGATGTCGATCTCGTGGCCGAGATGGTGACCTTCCTCTACCAAGCCCTGATCGACGCTGAGGCCACCGAGCACATCGGCGCTGCGTTTCACGAGCGGAGCCTGACGAGGACGACTCGGCAGAATGGATCCCGACCCCGGAAGGTCTCCTCGAAGGCCGGGGATCTCTCCCTCAAGATCCCGAAGATCCGCAAGGGCAGCTTCTTCCCCTCGATCCTGGAGCGTCGCCGTCG
>CAIUMH010000091.1 GCA_903900235.1 uncultured Actinomycetes bacterium | reverse complement strand
TGCTCGAGGATCCAAGCAGCCTCCCGTGCCGAGCCCACCATCTGGGCTAGCTCGTCGAGGAGCGTGGACTCAGCCATCGCCCTCGGTGAGCTGACGCGCACGCTTGGCTGCCATCAGAGCATCAACGATCTCATCGAGGTCCCCGTTGAGCACGGCATCGAGCTTGTAGAGCGTCAGGTTGATCCGATGGTCGGTCACCCGGCTCTCCTTGAAGTTGTAAGTCCGGATCTTCTCCGCTCGGCCGCCACCACCCACCTGCGAACGACGAAGGTCCCCAGCTTCAGCGGCAGCCGCATCCTGGGCGGCCTTGAGCAGGCGGCTCCTCAGTACGAGCATGGCCTTGGCCCGGTTCTGAATTTGGCTCTTCTCGTCCTGCATAGCCACGACGATTCCAGTGGGCATGTGGGTGATGCGCACCGCCGAGTCGGTGGTGTTGACGCTCTGTCCCCCAGGACCGCTCGATCGGTAGACATCGATCTTGAGGTCGTTCGGGTCGATGTCGACGTCGACCTCCTCGGCTTCGGGGAGCACCATGACTGTGGCGGAGGAGGTGTGCACGCGACCCTTGGACTCGGTGACGGGGACCCGCTGGACCCGATGGACGCCGCCCTCGTGTTCGAAGCGCGTCCACGCCTCGTTGCCGACGATCTTGAAGATGACCTCGTCGAGCCCATCGCGCTCGGAGGCACGCTCCTCGATGACCTCGACCTTGAAGCCCCGGTGCGCTGCGTAGCGCAGGTACATCTCGTAAAGGTCGCGGGCGAACAGGTTCGCCTCTTCTCCGCCCTCCGCCCCACGGATCTCCACGATGACCGCACGGCCGTCATTGGGGTCCTTGGGCAGCAGCAGCGCTTGGAGCTCGTCTTCAATGACCGACACGGCCTGCGTGGAACGATCGAGTTCCCCCCGCATTTCCTCGCGCTCGTCGGGTTCAGCCCCGTCGTAGAGCTCGGTGGCAACCTCGACGTCCTCGCGGGCCGAGCGCAGCTGGCGATAGGACCCGACGATCTCGGACAGCTCCTTGTGTCGCTTCGAGAGCTCGCGCAGCAGATTGGGATCCGCCGAGGTGGCGGGCTCCATCAGCTGTGCCTCCACGGCTGCGAACTCTGCTTCGATCGCGTCGAGACGCTCGTCCATCATCGACCCTGCGCGCTTTCGCGCTCAGGACCCCCGGATCAGGACTTGGGAGTCTTGGCGTTCTTGCGCACGCCGTAGCGACGGTTGTACCGCTCGACGCGGCCACCGGAGTCCACCAGCTTCTGCTTGCCGGTAAAGAACGGGTGGCACTCGTTGCACAGCTCGGATCGCAGCTCAGGCTTGGTCGACCGGGTCGTGAACGTGTTGCCACACGAGCACTGGACGTTCGCCGCTTCGTATGTGGGGTGGATGTCAGCCTTCATGATTCGCTCCTCCGATGGTGCGGGATGCAAGTGTAGCGGAGAGGGAGATGGCCTCAGCCATTGCCCTGCCCCTTGGCAATCTCCGCCAAGAACTCGTCGTTGGACTTGGTGGATTTGATCTTGTCCATGAGCAACTCGAGGCCCGCCGCAGCCGAGCCTTCTGACGCCAGGGCGTTGAGCACCCGACGCAACTTCCAGACCTGCTGAAGCTGCCCGCGTTCGAAGAGAAGCTCCTCGTGGCGAGTAGAGCTGGCATTGACGTCGATCGAGGGGTAGAGGCGACGCTCGGCGAGCCGTCGGTCAAGACGCAGCTCCATGTTGCCGGTGCCCTTGAACTCCTCGAAGATCACCTCGTCCATCTTCGAACCCGTGTCGACGAGGGCCGTGGCGATGATCGTCAAAGATCCGCCCTCCTCGATGTTCCTCGCTGCACCGAAGAACTTCTTCGGCGGGTAGAGGGCACCAGAGTCCACACCACCCGACATGATGCGTCCTGACTGCGGAGCAGCGATGTTGTAGGCACGAGCCAGCCGGGTGATGCCGTCGAGGATGATGACAACGTCCTTGCCCAACTCAACGAGGCGCTTGGCCCGCTCGATGGTGAGCTCGGCAACGTGCGTGTGCTCGTCAGAGGGTCGGTCGAAGGTCGAGGCGATGACTTCGCCCTTGACGCTGCGACGCATGTCAGTGACCTCTTCAGGTCGCTCATCGACGAGCAGCACCATCAGGTGGACCTCAGGGTTATTGGCCTCGATCGAGTGGGCAATTTGCTTGACCACCGTCGTCTTTCCTGCCTTGGGAGGCGAGACGATAAGGCCACGCTGGCCCTTGCCGATTGGACTCAGCAGGTCGACGATTCGGGCCGTGAGGTTCGCGTCGTCGCCCTGTCGTTCGAGGACCAGCTTCTCGTCCGGGAACAAGGGGGTCAGGTCCTCGAACCGACGACGCCCACGAGCCTCCTCGGTGTTCAGACCGGCAACCGTGTCGATCCGGATGAGTGCCGGGTACTTCTCGTTACTGCCGGCTGGCCGGAATGCACCCTCGATGGCATCGCCCTTGCGAAGTGAGAACTTCCGGGCCTGGCTGATCGAGACGTAGACATCCTTGTTTGATGGGAGGTAGCCCTCGCAGCGCAGGAATCCGTAGCCCTCGTCGCGAAGGTCGAGCAGGCCACTGCACTCGATGAGATCGCCCTGGTACGGGGCATCGGCGCCACCTTGAAGGTCGCGCTCGCTGTTGCCACCGCCTCCATTGCTATTGCCATTGCCGCCCCCACGAACATCGCGATCACGGCCACGGCGACGATTGCGGTTGCGGCGGTTACCGGGCTCACCAGGACCACCACCCTGGCCCTGGTTTTGGTTCTGGCGATCCCGGTTCTGACCACCACCCTGGTTCTGTCGGCGCTCGCCGCCCTCGCGTCCACCCTCGCTAGCCGGCGCCTCAGTCGGGGCCTCAGTCGGGGCCTCAGTCGCGTCGCCGCCCGTGTCGGACGAGTCATCGTCGGTTGCCGTATTCTGCTGCGCCCTCGGCGCGCGGGGCGGCCGGGCTGGCTTCTCCTCGGCCGGGGCGGACGGAGACTCCGACACACCAGCGGCCTCGAGGATGCCCGAGATGAGGTCAGCCTTCTTCATGCGACTTGTCGTCTTGACGCTGAGCTGCTCGGCAATCGTCTGAAGCTCGGTGCGCTCCTTGGACTCGAGGACCGACCGTCCCAGTTGAACATCGGAAGTCATGTCTTCCAGTCTCCTCTCTTCCGTCCTTGGGGCGATGCCCGAAAGGGTTGGGAAGAAGATCAGGGGCAGAGATCAGCGGTTCGCTGGGCTCTGTACAACGTGCTCCTCGGCAACCGCTGGAGTCGTCCAGACGGTCCTCATCAAGCAGTGCGCTCGACGTCCCCCGAGGGAGTACAACCGAGACTCTAGCGGCCTCAGCCCACCTTGCGCAACGCGTTCATACCTTGAGCGCCGAGAGGATCGCACCCATCTCGGGTTCGGCGGTCACGGGAACCTCAATCTGGCTGATGGCCCGATCAGGATCCTTGAGCCCATTGCCGGTCAGCACGCACACGACGGTCGAGCCCTCCGGGACTCCCACCTTGAGCATTCCGGCGACCGAAGCTGCCGACGCTGGCTCACAGAAGACTGACTCCTCGGTGGCCAACATTCGGTAGGCAGCGAGGATCTCGTCGTCGGTCACCATATCGATGGCGCCGCCAGAGTCCGTGGCCGCCTCGATGGCCGACTCCCAGCTCGCCGGGTTACCGATGCGGATGGCGGTGGCGATAGTCTCTGGTCGCTCGACCACGTGCCCCAGGACGATAGGGGCTGACCCAGCCGCCTGAAATCCGCGCATCTGGGGCAACTTCGACGAGCGTCCGGCAGCGTGATACTCCCGATAGCCCTTCCAGTACGCCGTGATGTTTCCTGCGTTGCCCACCGGGATGAAATGCTGATCGGGAGCATCACCGAGGGCATCGACGATCTCGAAGGCCCCGGTCTTCTGGCCCTCGATCCGATACGGGTTGATCGAGTTCACGACGGTGATGGGTGCATGGTTCGGGAGGTCCCGCACGATGTCGAGTGCTTGGTCAAAGTTCCCGCGGATCTGAATCACCTTGGCCCCGTGGATCAGCGCCTGCGCCAGTTTGCCCAGCGCGATCGCTCCGTCAGGAATCAAGACGGCCGAGGTCATCCCCGCACGCGCTGCATACGCCGCTGCCGAGGCGGAGGTGTTCCCCGTCGAGGCACAGACCACGGCCTTGGCTCCCTCTTCGTGGGCCTTGGTGATCGCCATGGTCATCCCGCGGTCCTTGAAGGATCCGGTCGGGTTCGCCCCTTCGATCTTGAGCAGGACTCGGGCTCCGACGCGCTGCGAGATTCGAGGCGCCTCAAGCAGAGGAGTGTCGCCCTCGAGGAGCGTGATGACCTGAGTGCTCGCGCTGACAGGGAGATGCTCCCGGTACTCCTCGATCAATCCTCGCCAGGCCATCAGTTCCCCTCTTCTTCGCCGTCTATCACCCGGAGTACACCGCCGATCGCATCCACTACATCCAGGGTTTCGAGCGAAGCCAGGGTGGCGGCCATGTCGCGCTCGGTGGCGGTGTGGGTCAAAAAGATGAGTCGTGCCTCGTCACCAAGGCCAACCTGCTCCATCGATCGGATCGAGATGTGGTTGTCTCCGAACGCCGTGGCCACCGCCGCCAGCACACCTGGTCGGTCAGCTACATCAATCGACAGGTAGAAGGCGCTCCGCAGTTCATCGAGCCCGACCGGCGAGCAATCGATCGATGAGGTCGGAGCTGGTGAATAGGAGCCCGCGAGACGATGGCGTGCTGCATCGATGACATCACCAAGGACTGCCGAAGCAGTTGGCAGCCCACCAGCACCTTGCCCGTAGAGCATGACGGGTCCCGAGGCTCTGCCCTCGATGAACACGGCGTTGAAGGCCCCACCCACCGAGGCCAGTGGGTGATCGAGCGGGACCATCGTCGGGTGGACCCGAGCGGAGATCTCGCCGTCACCTACCTGCTCTGCGATTGCCAGAAGCTTCACCGCGAAGCCCAGGTGGCGAGCAAAGGACACGTCGACTCCCCGGACTCCGGTGATGCCCTCGCGGTAGACCGATTCAATCGGCACAGGGCAACCGAAGGCCAGTCGAGCAAGGATCGCCGCCTTGGCGGCGGCGTCGTAGCCCTCGACATCGGCGGTGGGATCAGCCTCGGCGTAGCCCAGCGCTTGGGCCTCTGCCAGGACGTCGTCATAAGACGAGCCCTGATCCGCCATCGTCGACAAGATGAAGTTGGTCGTGCCGTTCACGATTCCCATCACCCTGGTGATGGACTCACCGGCGAAGGACTCGCGCAGCGTCCGGATCACCGGCACGACACCGCCGACCGCCGCCTCGAAGCCGAGGTCCGTTCCGTGCGTCTGCGCGAGGACACCGAGCTCGAGCCCGCGGTCGGCCAGCAGGGCCTTGTTGCCGGTCACTACCGGGATTCCACGCGTGAGAACCGAGGCGACCAGAGAACCTGCTGGCTCGAGTCCGCCCATGAGCTCCACAACCAGATCGAGGTCATCTCGGGCCACGAGGCCAGCGGCGTCCTCAGTCAGCAGAGCCACTGGGAGGTGCGGTGCCGACGGCCGGGCCTTGCTGGCATCGGCGACCGCCACGCCAACCACCTCGAGCCGAGCACCGGCCCGACGGGCGAGGTCAGCCGCACCGGCTGGGTCAAGCAGGAGCTCTACCAGTGACGCGCCGACGTTGCCACAGCCGAGGATGGCAATCCTGATGACGGGAAGGGGTGACTCCGGCACACTGCGAGGCTACCTTGCCTCACCCGGGCGTCCCCTCCGCCTACTGGTCGAGGCTGGCGAGGTCCTCATAGGTCTCACGACGGACCACGACGCGTGCCACTCCATCAGCCACGAAGAGCACCGCCGGCCGAGGCACCTTGTTGTACGTCGAGGCCATGGCGTAGCCGTAGGCGCCAGTGACTGGAGTGGCGAGCAGGCTCCCCACGCCGATCGATGCCGGGATCCGAGCCTCCGGCAGGATCACATCTCCGCTCTCGCAATGCTTGCCGACCACTCGAGTGACTTCCGTGCGATCAGCCGACACTGCGGCAGGATCGAAGGCCTCGTAGCCACTGCCGTAGAGAACCGGACGAGGATTATCGCTCATCCCGCCGTCCACGGCGAGGTAGGTCCGGATGCCCGCCACCTCCTTGATGGTGCCGACCCGGTACACCGTGACCGCAGCTTGGGCGACGATAGAGCGGCCCGGCTCGGCGGTGATCGACACCGAGTCCGCAATGCCCCGGGCGCGGAGCGCTGCGATGGTGCTCGCCGCCCACTCCGTGAGCGTCGGTGCCTCTTCGCCGACGACATAGGCCACGCCCAGACCACCTCCGACGCACAACTCCTCAAGACCAAGCGACAGGAAGAAGTCCGCCAGGACCTCGGCCGCCCGGGCAAACGAACCGGTGTCGAAGACCTGGCTGCCGATGTGGGCATGGATCCCCTTGAGGTCGATCGCCGACGAGGCCGAGAGCCGTTCGAGAGCAGCCGAGGCAGCCCCCGAGGCGATAGAGAGCCCAAACTTCGAGTCTTCCTGTCCGGTCTGGACGTACTCATGGGTGTGCACTTCGACTCCCGGGGTCACCCGCAGCAGAACCGGCACCCGTTGTCCAGGAGAGACAATCGCCTCGATCCGGTCAATCTCGTCGTTCGAGTCGACCACCACGCGTCGAATGCCCGCGGCGATAGCCATGGCGAGCTCATCGTGAGACTTGTTGTTGCCGTGGAGCACGACCCGGTCGGCTGGCACCCCGGCCGCGAGGACGGTGGCGAGTTCTCCGCCGCTCGCCACATCGAGACACATGCCCTCTTCGTGGACGAGCCGAGCCATGGCCTTGCACAAAAAGGCCTTGGATGCATAGGCCACACCGTCGCCGAACGCCGTCACGGCCTCACGGCAGCGAAGCCGAAGATGTGCCTCGTCATAGACGAACAGGGGCGTCCCGAACTCCTCGGCAAGCGCGACCACATCGCAGCCCCCGATCTCGAGATGGCCATCCGCCCGCACCGCTGCGGTCTGGGGGAGCAGCGATGTCGGGATCGGAGCGAAGGGATCCACGGGGATCGAAGAGTCGTCCATGGGTCGAAGCGTAGAGGCTCGGCTGTTGACCGAACGGTACGATCGATCCGTGGCAGCACACCCGGCGGAGACCCTTGCCCCCGGCGCCTCTCGGCTCCGAGACCCTCGATCCCGTCGCTGGGTGATGGCCTGCGTGGTCGTCTACCTGGTCCTCGCCACCGTGGCCGACCTCCACGCCTGGACCGCTGGGGCCGCCTCCCATCTCCAGTCCGGTGGCGGCATCGGCGACGTCGGTCAGAGCGTGTGGTCACTGGGCTTCACTCCGAGCTCGCTGCTCCACGGACGCGGCATCCTCGCCACCGACTGGCTCAATGCCCCTTGGGGCTACAACCAGATGGCCAACACTTCAATCATCCTGCCTGCACTCCTCCTCGGTCCGGTGACCCTGACGCTCGGCCCCGTCGTCGCCTTCAATCTCGCAGTGGTCCTCGCCTTCGCAGGCTCCGCCACGGTGACCATGCTGGTCATTCGGCGCTACATCACGTGGCTTCCCGCAGCGTTCGTCGGTGGTCTCCTCGCTGGCTTCTCGCCCGCCATGGCCGCTCAGGGCAGCGTGCATCTCCACTTGATCATCGAGGTCATCCCACCATTGATGTGGCTTGCCCTCGATGAGATCCTGATCCGCCAACGTCGCAACCCCTGGTTGCTCGGTGTCGGCCTCGGTCTTCTCGGTGCAGCACAACTGTTGATCTCGGCGGAAGTCTTGGTGACCACCGTGCTGCTGGCGGTGGTGGGGATCATCGCGCTCGGCCTCGTGCGCCGACACGACGTGGCGGCACACCTTTCGGCAGCCTGGCGATCGCTGGTCGCCGCCGGCTCCACCTTCGTCCTCGTGGCCGGCTACCCGATGTGGGTCCTGCTGCGGGGGCCGTGGAGCGTCACTGGGCCCGTCCAGTCCCCGAGCTACTCCCGCCAGCTCGCCTCTGACCTTCTGAGTTTCGTGCTCCCCACCTCCGATCAGCTGATCGCTCCACATCGAGCCACACGGATCACCGACCGGTTGCTGGCGGGAAACCTGGGCGAAAACGGCTCCTATCTGGGAATCGTCCTCATAGGTTTGCTCGCCGTCATCGCCTGGCAGTGGCGACGGCAACTCATCATCCAGATCGCAGTCATCGTCGGAAGTGCCGCTGCCGTGCTCTCACTCGGAGCGTCACTGCACCTACGCGGCCACCCTCTCCACCTTCCGCTCCCCTTCGCCCTCGTGGCCCGGACCCCGCTCCTCGACAGCGCAAGCGCCTCGCGATTCGCCATCCCCGTCGGCCTCGCTGCCGGCATCGTCCTCGCCGTCGGTCTCGACCGCCTCCGAGCCGAGGGCTTCTCCTCCCGCCTCGCTCCTGGACCATCTGCCGGCAGGTTCGGCCTCGTCCTCGCAGCAGCCTCGCTGATCTGGCTGCTGCCCGCCTGGCCCTACCCGAGCGCAGCTACCGCGATTCCGGCCTACTTCACCAATGGTGACTCGGCATCCATCCCACCCGGGTCGACCGTGCTCACGTATCCCACCCCACAGGTCAAGACCCCGCACGACCAGGCGATGGTGTGGCAGGTCATCGATCACGTCAATTGGAGGCTCGTCGGCTCCTATGGGCACACGCCCGGGCCCAATGGGCGAGCCGACAACGGGACCGCCCCTCATCTCATCCCGGCCCTGCTCGACTTCTGCACGACCGGCGCCAGTCCTCCCGTTGTCACCGGGCACCGAGCCCGGCAAATCCGGGCCCAGCTCATGGACTGGAACGTGGCGACCATCGTCCTGACCGATCGGTCCCCCGGTCTGGCCTGCGCCGAGTCAATCTTCCACGCAGCGCTTGGCCGGCCGCCGGCTCACATCGACGATGTCCTCGTCTACCGGCACCTCCAGGCGGACCTCGCTCGCTGAACGCCGATCCGACCCCAGCAGGGGTCAGGTACGATGAGGGGGCTACGCCTCAGTAGCTCAGTGGATAGAGCACTGGCTTCCGGAGCCAGGTGTCGGGGGTTCGAATCCCTCCTGGGGCACGGTTCGATGCCGCGCTCAATCAGCGATGATCGCCTCGGTGATGGCCCCGTCCGCTTCCTGAGACCCTGACGGTGGAAGACTGAGCACATGATCCATCGCCTTCTCCCGCTCGCCGCCGTGGCTCTCGCCGTCAGCGCTGCTGCCTGCAGCTCGTCGACGTCTTCGACATCGTCGACGACGTCAGTGGTGTCGACGACCGCCGCCAAGGTGACCACCACCACGGCCAAGGCGACCACCACCACGGCCCCAGGCCCGACCCGATGCACCAACTCAGCGATCTCGGTGACCGCCGGGCCGTCGAGCGGGTCGGCTGGTCACGCCAACACCCCGGTGATCTTCACCAATACCTCAAGCTCACCGTGCACGATCTTCGGCTACCCCGGCGTCGCCGCGCTCGACAGTGCGGGCAGCCAGACGGCTCAAGCCACCCGGACGGGAACCCCTCAGCCGACTCACCTCATCCTCACCCCCGGCAACACGGCGTCTGCACTCGTGATCAACACCAGCATCCCCTCCGGCAACGAGACCTCATGCCCATCGTGGTCCGGCCTCCTCGTGACACCTCCGAACGACACCAAGTCAACCAAGCTCATCCTTCAGCTTCCTGGCTGCAACGGCTTCACGGTCAGCGCCGTCGTGGCCGGCCCGAACGGTATCTGAGACCGCAACGGTCTGAAGAGGGCCGAAGGTCTCTAGTCAGGACGCCCGCCACCTGCCACGCTGCCTTCCATGGTGGCATCGACGTGAGCGCAGCAACCGACCTTGCCGTCAACCAAGAGCCGCTCGATCGAGCAGAATGCCTCAGCCTGCTGGCCCAAGCCTCCTTCGGTCGGCTCCTGCTTTCCGTGGACTGCCTTCCTGCCGCCCAGCCCGTCTTCATCGCCCTGGTCGATGATGAGATCTTGGCCCTCCTCGGACCGGGCCCGGAGCGAGAGGCTGCCGAGCGAGGCGACGTGGTCGCTCTTCAGGTCGACGGGACGGAGATCGATGGTCACGCCGCGTGGTCAGTTCGCGTCACCGGCGAGGCCGCCATCGTCCTGCTGACCCGGTCGCTGCGCCAGCGACTGTCCACTACCAAGCTCTCATCGGCACTAAGCGAAGCCAGTACCCTCCTGCGGCTCCCTCTTGATGTTGTGGCCGGAGAGCGGACCCGCTGGACCAGCCAATGATCGAGCGGACCACCTCACTAGGCTGCAGTGGTGCCGTACCATCGGATCAGTGAGCCCGAGCGGCTTCATGCGGTCATCGATGCCATCTTGACCATCGAGGTTGATGCCGATCTCAATCACCTCCTGTCCACCATCGTGGAGCAGGCAACTGGGCTCGTCGGCGCCCGCTATGGGGCACTCGGCGTCCTCACGGATGACGGCAAGAGCCTGTCGGAATTCATCACCGTGGGCATGACCGCCCAAGAGCGCGCCGCCATCGGACGGTTTCCGGTCGGTCACGGCATCCTCGGCGCGGTGATCTCGGACCCGACCCCGCTGCGGACCGATGTCATCGCCGACAGGCCGTCGACGTCGGGCTTCCCGGACCACCATCCGGCGATGACCACCTTCCTCGGCGTCCCCGTCCGCCTCGAGGGCGGCCTGGTCTTCGGGAACCTCTACCTCTGCGACCGGCTTGACGGACAGCCATTCGACGAGGATGACGAGGCACTGGTGGATACGCTCGGCCGAGCTGCGGGCCTCGTCATCGATCGTGCCCGCCTCCGAATGCTGGCCGAGGAGGTCACCTTGTCGCTCGAGCGCCAGCGCATGGCGCGGGACCTCCACGACACCGTGATTCAGCGGCTGTTCGCCGTCGGCCTCTCCCTCCAGGGGCTCTCCTCGGTCGAGCTTCCCGTGGTATCGCAATCCCGAATCGATCGCGCCATCGACGATCTTGACGAGACCATCCGTCAGATCCGGACGACCATCTTCGCCATCACCCGGCCCGATGGTCCTGCTGCCTCCTCGCTGCGTCGCGACGTACTCGAGATCTGCGACGAGGTGTCGAGTCGCCTCGGCCTCGACGTCACGGCCGGGCTGAGCGGACCGATCGACCAGCACGTGAGCCAACGGACGGGTGACAGCGTGCTCGCCGTACTCCGTGAGGTACTCACCAATATCGTGCGTCACGCCGGCGCCAAGACCGCACAGGTCTCTCTCAGCGTGAGAAGCGGCGAGCTCACCTTGACGGTGACAGATGACGGGTGTGGGATCGATCCCATGCAGCGACGCGATGGCAGTGGTCTCGCCAACCTGGCGGCTCGAGCCCAAGATCTTGGCGGTTGGTTCGAGGCGGTGCCCGGATTGTCCGGCGGCACCGTGGTCCGATGGCACATCACCCAGTTGAGCGGAGAGGGAGAGCGATGATCGAGCTGCTGTTGGTCGATGACCATGAAGTGGTCCGACGGGGATTGCGGGACCTCTTCGAGGCCGAGGAGGACCTCATCGTGGTGGCCGAAGCCGGGACGGTGGCGGAGGCGGAGGCCCTTGTGCTTCCCCCGGGCATCGTGGGCGTGCTCGACGTCCGGCTGGCCGACGGAAGTGGCGTTGAGATCTGCCGGACATTGCGCCAGCGCGACCCTTCGGCGAACTGCATCATGTTGACCTCCTTCGCTGACGATGAGGCTCTCTTCGCCGCCATCATGGCCGGAGCCTCGGGCTATGTCTTGAAAGAGGTCCGCTCCACCGAGTTGGTGTCCTCAGTCCGCACGGTCGCCGGCGGGGGCAGCCTGCTCGATCCAGACCTCGTCCGGCAGGTGCGCCAGCGCCTCCGACTTCGCGCAGCCGAGGAACAGCGGATTGATCGGCTCTCGCCTCAGGAACGTCGCATCCTCGACCTGATCGCTGATGGCAAGACCAACCGCCAGATCGCCGAGGAGATGTTTCTCGCCGAGAAGACCGTCAAGAACTACGTCTCGAACCTCCTCGCCAAGCTGGGGTTCTCTCGTCGAACCGAGGCGGCAGTCTTCGCCGCTCGTCTCGAGAACGAGCGCGAGCGCTGACCTGCCGGGATCGTTCATCCCTAGGATGAGGCCGTGCTCACCTCGCTGACACCACCACCGTCGGCGCTCAATGATGTGCTGCCGACGAAACGCCTCCTCCCGAACGGGATGCTCCGCCCCGAGCTCCGTCGACCCCTCCGCCGCATCCCGAACCTGCGCAACGCGCTGAGTGTCGCACTGCTGTGGGCCAGCGTGGCCGTACTCATCGCAGCCGCCACCCACCTCCACCGGTGGTGGATCGTGCTCATCGTCTTCGTGCTCATGGGCCCAGTCCACGTCAGGCTCGCCATCCTCATGCACGAGGCGGCTCATCGGCTCCTCTTCACCTCGAAATCGATCAACGACCGGGTCGGAACCTGGCTCATCGCCTCTCCGGCCCTCGT
>CAIUMH010000090.1 GCA_903900235.1 uncultured Actinomycetes bacterium | reverse complement strand
AGCGTCGAGCCACTGCCGGCGAGGGCCACCTCAGCTCCGGTCACCCGGTGGAATGCGTCAATCCATTGACCGAGCGCCGGGGACACCAGCAGTGCGGCATCCGTCAGATCGTTTCGATCATGATGTCCACGACCCTCGCTTCGCAGCTCATCGAGGGCCCGGTAGGCCAGAGGGGTGGAGACACCCAGTGGCGGGAGCAACAGGACTACGGAACGGTCGACATGCTCAAGCGGCTCGACAATCTCCCCGAGTCCGGTGACCCGTGCCCGGCCTCCAGCCACGCAAAAGGGGACGTCTCCCCCCATCCGGCCGGCCGCCACCAAGTCAGTAAAACCCGCCCAGCGAAGGATGGCCGCGGCATCTGTCGATCCTCCTCCTAGCCCACCGCCCATCGGGATCTGCTTGGTCAGCTCGACTGCTGCGCTGCGACCACAGAGCGAGAGTGCCTGGGCGACGAGGTTCTCCGGGCCCAGACTGAGGGTCTCGAACCCCGCTGACGAGCCAGCCAGGGTGATGCCCTCCCCGTGCTCGCTCAGCACCAGCGTGTCGACGAGATCGATCGACACCATCTCGGCATCGATGTCGTGATAGCCATCGGCCCGACGCTCTGCGACCCTCAGCGTCCACGTGAGTTTGGCGGGTGCTCTCAACGACACCGTGCTCATCGGACTGCTGCCGCCAATCGGCCGAAGGCCATCACATCGAGCTCCTCGGGCCGCCGCGTGGGCTCTACATCGGCTGCAGCGAAGGCCTCGGGGGTCACCATGGTGGCCAGTGACCGTCGGAGCATCTTGCGACGTTGACCGAATGCTGCCTTGACCAAGGCGAAGATCTCCGCCTCGGTGGCCGACCTCGGATCCACGGCTGGATGGGGCCTGCGGATGATCTCGACCAGTCCCGAGTCGACAGCCGGCTGGGGTAGGAAGACTGTAGGTGGCACCTTGCCGACCACCGACGCGGTGGCATGGTACGCCACCCTCACCGATGCTGCGCCATAGGCCTCCTCGCCCGGTCCGGCCGCTAAGCGGTCTGCCACCTCGAGCTGGACCATCACGAGGATCCGTTCGACCTGAGGGGCCTGCTCGAGGATGCGCAGCACGACGGGCGTGGCCACGTTGTAGGGAAGGTTTGCCACCAGCGTCCACGGGCCTTCTGCTGGCGGGACCACCTCAGACCAGTCGACGGTCTGGGCATCGCCAAGGATGATCTCGGCATCGGCAAGCTGCTCTCGAGCCGAGAGGATGGCAACAAGACCGGGATCAACCTCGACGGCCCGGACCCGAGCACCCACCTCGAGCAGCGCCTCGGTGAGCGCACCGAGGCCGGCCCCGATCTCAAGGACCCGATCACCGGCGGCCACCTTGGCGAGGCGCACGATACGCCGCAGCGTGTTCGGATCAACGACGAAGTTCTGGCCGAGCTGGCGCCGGGGTCGCAGGCCATGGGAGCTCAGAAGATCCCGAGCCTCGCCACGCGAGAGGCTCACCAGGAGACGACGACGCTGACCGCCCCCGCCGAAAGCGGGGCGATCGATGAGAACACGGAGGTGTCAAGGTCGATGATCCGTCCCGGGTTCGAGGCCTCACGATCGGTCACCACGCACGAGGCCGTCGCCCCGGTCGCCACATTGCGCACCGAGACGGTGGTCCCGAGGGCCAGGGTCGGACTGGCGCACTGCCCGCTCCGCCATGCATACCAGGTCGCCAGCCCGCTGGCACTCGATCCCTGCGGAGCCGACGTCGTTGTCGTCGCGGGGATTACCGGGGCAACGGTGGGAACCTTGGCCGGCGACGTCACGGGGACGGCGGTGGGGGCTGATTCGAGGGCCGATGTGGTCGGGACCGGCGGCGGTACCGTGGACGTGGGAGTTGGGACCGAGGGAACCTTGTTGCCGACGAGCATCATCCGTCGCAGGTGCCGCTGCTGGCGTCCCTCGACAGAACTCGACCGCGCCGCGTGCTTGGTCGGTCCCGCCGAGGCGGTCGGGGACGAGCCCGTCCCTCCGAGCAGCAGCAGCGGGAGTGCGACCATGGTGACGACCGCAAGAGCGGCGACGGCATGACGCGTGACAGTGGTGTTCTTGGTCCTCAGGATTCCGCCCTTCATCGGGGACTACGCCTCTAGGAAGAAGCCTCCACTCCCACCTAGGACCCACCACGCTAGGGAGGACCTGCGACGGGCGCAAACCCGGTGAGGCCGTTTCGGACATTCTCCCAGTTCAGAGAGGGTTTTTCGCGCGAAGTACCTGCTCAGGGGTGATTTCAGTGGCATTTGCGCAGGTCAGGGGCCTATGGCGGGCCTCACCTCTCATCGGTCAGGTCAGCCCAGACGAAAGATGCGTGCCGCGTTGGCCGTGGTCGCCGCCGCCACCACCTGCGGGTCGCGACCCTGAGCGGCGGCAACCGCTGCTCCGACAAGGCTCACCCACGACGGCTCGTTGGTGGCGCCCCGGTGCGGCACGGGGGCGAGGAATGGGGCATCGGTCTCGACCAGCAGCTGGTCGAGGGGGACACTGATCGCGGCCTCACGGATGTCCTGAGCGTTCTTGAAGGTCACGATGCCTGAAAATGACACCGTGAGACCGAGCTCCACGCAGCGCTCGGCCTCTCGAGGACCCCCGGTGAAGCAGTGCAGCACCGTCTCGGCTGGCACGCCCTCGCTGTCGAGCACGGAGAATAGGTCATCCCATGCGTCACGAGCATGGATCACGAGGGCGAGACCCGCATCGTGTGCCCGGGCGATCTGGGCGGCGAACGCCTGGCGCTGCTCCGCCTTGGGCGCGTGCTCATAGAAGTAGTCGAGGCCGCACTCCCCCACCCCGACAAGATCGGCCGATCGATCGGCAAGGAGCCGGTCGAGCCAGTCGATCTGCTCCCCGGCCTCATGCGGGTGCAGACCGACCACGCATCGCACCTCGGGGAGCCCCGTCCCGAGGGCACCCGACGCAACAGCAGCACTGAGCGCAACGGCTTGGCGAGAGGTCGCCTCATCGGTTCCCACGCAGATCACCGCCGACACCCCGGTCTCGGCAGCCCGCCGGAGGGCGTCGACGGCCGCAGAGTCGCCATCGTCTGGCAAGAAGCGCTCCTGGAGGTGGCAGTGAGAGTCGACCCAGGTCGTCGTCATCGGGCTACTTTCGACGAGGGAAGAGCGGATCGCCCTTGATCACCGTCAGACCACCCGGGTACCCGCCCCAGGCGGCAGCCCCAGGGAGCAGCTCGCTCGCCGGCGAGCCAGACAGCCCGATGCGCTGCCAGATCTCGTCGGCCGTCGCCGGCATTGCCGCCGAGATCAGTAGCGCCACGATGCGGAGCACCTCGAGGGCGCTCCCGAGCACGTTGTCGACGCTTCCCGGTTCAGCCTTCCACGGGGAGGTCGCCTCAAGCTCGGCATTCGTCGCCCCGATCAGACGCCAGGTCGCTTCCAGCGCCTCGTGAGGCGCGAACTTCTCCCAGGCGTCGGCCGCACCCGACACCGCCGCTGCGGCGGCCTCGGCCAACGGGCTCTCAGGATCAGGGCAGGGACCGACCCCGCCGCACTTGGACCCGACCACCGTGGCCACTCGGGCAACGAGGTTTCCGAGGTTGTTCGCCAGATCAGAGTTGTATCGCGACGCCAAGGCTCCAATCGAGAAATCGCCATCGGAGCCCAACGGCGTCTCGCGAAGGAGGTGATAGCGCACGGCATCGACCCCGAAGTCCTCGGTCAGCGAGGCCGGGGTGATGTCGGTCAACTTTACCGGCGAGTCCTCATCGGCTGCCATGGACTTCGACAGTTTGCTGCCGCCGACGAGAAGCCACCCGTGGACGAAGATGTTCGATGGGGGTTCGATCCCGGCTGCCATGCACATCGCCGGCCACCAGACACAGTGGAAGCGAATGATCTCCTTGCCGATGAGGTGGTGAACGTGAGGCCACCACGTGGCTACCTTCTCGTCGTCCGTCCCGTACCCGATGGCTGTGAGGTAGTTGATCAGCGCGTCGTACCAGACGTAGAAGACGTGAGACGAGTCCCACGGGACGGGAACGCCCCAGGTCAACGACGTCCGAGTGATGGACACGTCCTTGAGGCCGCCCTTGATGAAACTCAATGCCTCGTTGCGCTTGGCAAAAGGCGCAATGGCATCGGGAGCCGACTCGTACCACTCAAGGAGTCGGTCCTCGAAGGCGCTGAGGCGGAAGAAGTAGTTGTCCTCCTCCATTTCCACGACGTCACACAGGTGCACTGGGCACCGGCCGCCAACGAGCGCCTCGGTGGTGTAGTAGTCCTCGCAACTGATGCAGTAGAGACCTTTGTAGGTGTCCTTGACGATGTAGCCATTGTCGTAGATCCGCTGCAGGAAGGTCTGGACTGTCGAATAGTGGCGAGCCTCGGTGGTCCGGATGAAGTCATCATTCGAGATGTTGAGTGTGCGCCAGGCTTCTTGGAATCGCTCCGAGGTCCGGTCGGTCCAGTCTGCCGGCGACATCGAGTGCTTCTCCGCCGACTCGGCGACCTTGGCCCCATGCTCATCAGTTCCGGTGAGGAAGAGCGTCTCGTCACCGAGGCCGCGATGCCATCGAGCGATGGCATCGGCATTGACCGCGCAGTACGCGTGCCCGAGGTGGGGCACGTCGTTGACATAGAAGATCGGGGTCGTGATGTAGAAGCGGCCCATCTGCTGAGGTTACCGGCCGCAGCAGGGGGTACTGACCTGGGCACTCACGCCATGCCGCTCGCCAGCTCGTAGGCCCGGCGCCGCTGGACCCCGAGCTGCTCTGCAGCGACCTTGGCGGCATCGCGTCGAGTCAGCCCCCGAGCCAGCGAAGCCTGCACGTGAGCAGCCACTTGCGCATCGTCGACGATGGTCGGCGCCGGGGGGTCGGCACCCGCGAGCACGACCACGATCTCGCCCCGGACCTCCACTGAGGACCAGTGCTCGACGGCGTCAGCCAGCGTCCCTCGCCAGACCTCTTCGTGGAGTTTGGTGAGCTCCCGACACACGCAGACTCGACGGTCGCCGTCGAGGACCTCGGCCAGAGACACCAGGAGAGCCGCGAGCCGACTCGGAGCCTCATAAATCACCGAGGTCCGCTCCTCGACAGCAAGGGCAGAGAGAGCCAACTCGCGCTCTTTGCCCTTGCGCGGCACGAAGCCCTCCATGCAGAACCGATCGGTGGGAAGGCCACTGACGACCAGCGCGGCCAGCAAGGCCGAGGCTCCGGGGACGGCGGTGATGATGACCCCCGCCTCCGAGGCCGCCGCGATCAGTCGTTGACCCGGATCCGAGATTCCCGGTGTGCCGGCATCACAGACCAGTGCAACCAGTGCTCCACCGGCGATCTCCGCGAGCACCGAGGCGATGCGGCCGTCCTCATTGTGTTCGTGGAGTGAGGTGAGTCGACCGGCCCCGGGGATACCGACAGCGCTGAGGAGGATCCTGGTGCGTCGGGTGTCCTCGCAGAGGATCCGGTTGGCGCCAGCAAGGGTCTGGGTCGCTCTGGTACTGAGGTCTCCGAGGTTCCCGATCGGCGTGGAGACGACAACGAGCTCGCCAGTCATGGCGCAGCTCGGAGCTCGACGACCGCCCCTGAAGGTGCCGTCGGCACCGGCGCTCGGCCCGGCCAAGTCCGTCGGGAGACGACGACCCCATCAGTTCCGAGCCGCTCCTCGGAGAGGATCCAGACCCATTGCATCGTGCCTCGCTCTCTTGGACCAGCGTCGATCAGGTCTCGTCTGGCAACCTACCTGCGAGCGACTAGGGTGTGAAGTCTTATGTCGAAGCGCACCGTCAAGCGGAAGCTCCGGGCCAAAAAGAAGGCCAACCACGGCAAGAAGCCGAACTGCGGTCGAGGCTGATCCCTCGACACTGAGATCGCGCCTCGGCACGATCTCTTGAATTCTTAGAGACGACCGTCCCAAGCGGTATCTCCGAGGACCTCAGACAGCAGGGTGGGTCGGTCCGAGATGATCCCATCAACACCTAGCCCCACGAGTCGCCTCATAGAGGTTTCGTCGTTCACCGTCCACACGTGGACTGCGATGTCGCGCTCGTGGGCCGCCGCCACAAACAGTTCGTCGACCAGCGTGATGTCGCCGAAGGTCTCCGGAACCTGAAAGGCCACGACCCCAAGTGCCACCGGCTCCTCCCCCGCGTGGATCGACCGATAGAACTCCGCCGTCTCGAGGGTGGCGGCCGAGGTCGGCGTTGAGGGACTTTCGCGTCGGAAGGCGGCGATGGCGAGATCATTGAAAGAGGCCACGATCACCGTCTCACTTCGCCCGTGTGCAGCAAGCACCTCGGCCAGGAGTCCCTCATAGGGCTCGACCTCGGGCGCCGTGCGCTTGATGTCGAGGTTCAGCGTCACGTCGGGAAACGTCTCGAGCACCTCGGACAACGTGGCGATGCGATACCGGTGATCAGCGGGGGCGAGACCGCGAAGGAGATACTCCGACGCCGGGTGACCCGGTGCCACATCAGATCCGGCGATGAACCAGTGGGCATTATCGAGACGACGAAGCTCGTCGAGGGTCAGGTCGCAGATCTGACCCTGGCCGTTCGTCGTGCGGTCGACCGTCTCGTCATGGCAGACCACCAGCTGGCGATCCTTGGTGGCGTGCACATCGAGCTCGATCACCGTCGCTCCAGCGGCGAGACCGCCGGAGATAGCGGCCAGGGTCGATGAGGGCGCCTCAAACGACCCTCCTTGATGACCGAAGTTGACGATCCGACGATCGATCCACTGGTTGTTCGGCATGGGACTCCTCTTGTGTAGGACCGACTTCAGCCGAGATCGGCTTCGTCCTTCAACGCCTCGACGGTGCGGTGCTCAACGATGAAGGCCAGAAAGGGAACGAAACCAGACGCCACCATCACGGCGATCCGGCCCACCGAGGGCTTGAGCTTCACGGCGACATCGACCACAGTGGCGAGGTAGACCATGTAGAGGATCCCGTGGATCTGCGCCACGACCATCTCGAGCGTCGCCCACGTGCCGAATCCGTGTCGCAGCACGATGGTGACGCAGAAGAAGAGCAACATCGTCCCGACCACGAACGACATGATCTGGTAGCGGCGGAGGCAGGCGGGCATCTAGTGATCCTTCATCTCGGACACCTCTGCCTCACGGGCGGAGATGTCGTCGGCAGCGAGCTGCGCGAGGTGGTCGTTGTAGGCAGCGAGGGCGGCATCCTCCTGATCGGGACGGCGCTTGGCTGCGGTGACCGCAGCTCGGCGCTCCTCCTCAAAGGCAGCTCGATGGGCCCGCTCCTCAGGAGTGGCCGCCTTGGTGTGGAGCAGCGCCCACCAACCGAAGAGGCCACCGAAGGCGAAGACTGGCCACTCGATGGCATAGACCCACGACAGAGCATTTCCATCAAAGGCTCGGGTGGCCTGCCACCACCCAGCGAAGAGGCACCCCGCCACCCAGGCAAGCGCGGCCACATGCAGGCCGATCGATCGCAATGAGAGCCAGCGGGAGCGCACCCGT
>CAIUMH010000089.1 GCA_903900235.1 uncultured Actinomycetes bacterium | reverse complement strand
GTAACGGTGCCTATGGATGGCGGCTGGCTGCAGATTCATCTCTGCCGCCGGGTCTCAAATTGTCCAAGCTCGGAGTGATCTCAGGGAAGGCAACCTCAACCGGAACGTATTCCTTCACAGTTCAAGTCACTGATACCAAGACCAAGACCAAGCCACCGGTCCAGCAGACTGCGACGAGATTATTTTCCATCACCATCAATTAATGACCATGGTGCCCATAGAAGGCGGAGCGGGAGACCCCGAGTTGTCTCCCACATCCTCTTCACGTTGCAATCTGAGGCGTGCTCTGCCTCGATGAAGGGGTGGATCCTCATCGGTTCTCTTTCGGGAAGAAAGCTGCTGCATGCTTCAAGATTTCGAAGTCTTCGCCGAGGCAACGTGTCTCTCGACGCAGCTGGTCGCACTCAGAGCGCTCCTCTGCCGTGAGTCTCGGGCGTTCACTCTGATCGATCTCGGCCTGCTTCGCTCACGCCCGCGAGGCTATCCCGGTCAGATCAACGTCCGTCAGATCAACGTCCCGGTCCATCTGGCTGATGTTTCGACCGCCGACACGGCAGCGCTTATGGATCTCGTCCTTGAACCCCGGGTTGTCGATCGACGGGGGCGGACGATCGTCCGTTCCCGGGTCTCGATGTTGACCATCCCTTCGGAGGCTTCGCCCCGCATGCTGGATGGCCGCTAGACCGGGACAATCGAAATCAAGTGCCACTGGTCCACATGGCTCAATTGGCCACGTCCAACCCTGCGGTCCAGATAGGACCGACGTTGCTACAGGGCAGCGAGGACGGCCTCGGCTCCACTCTTTTCGATGGAGCCGCCAGCGGTCTCGATGCTGATCATCTCGACGACTCCGTCGCGAAGGATCATGGCGTAGCGCTGCGACCGGGTGCCGAGGCCGAAACCACTCCCATCCATCTCAAGGCCGAGGGCCCGGGTGAAGTCGCCATTACCGTCAGCCAGCATCATCACGCTGTCGCCGACGCCCTGCTGCTCGCCCCACGCGCCCATGACGAACGCATCGTTGACTGAGAGGCAGGCAATGGTGTCGACGCCCTTGGCGCGTAGTTCCTCGTTGCGCAAGATGTAGCTCGGAAGGTGGAAGTCGGAGCAGGTTGGCGTAAAGGCCCCGGGAACAGCGAAGAGCACGGTGGTGCCGGTTCCAAGTATCTCGGCCGTCTGGATTGGAGTGGGTCCGGACGCGGTCATGGTGCGGATGGTGACGTCTGGGATGGTGTCTCCGACGGCGATGGTCATGAGGTCTCCTCAAGGGTTTAGAGTTGATCGATCAGATACTAGGGAGCGCGTCAGTTGATCGTGCACCGAGCTGAATTGCCCGTTGGTGGTGATCAGCGAGCGAGGTGGTGGTCAAGCAGGAAGGCCCGCTGCTCGTCATGGAGCTCGAGGGGTAGGAGCCCGAAGCGCTGCGAATGCGGTGTTGTGACGGGCTCGGGCCCGCCGAGCCGGCAAGAGACGGCGAGGCCGACTGGCCAGTCGATGCCGGCGGCGAGGTGGCTCGGATACTCGATGACTCCAAGCAGGGTTTCGGCGACGACCTCGACGCCGAGCTCGTCGGCACCCACGCGTCCGACGGCTTCGACGAAGGGCTCGCCGAATCGGACCGTGCCGCCTGGGAGGTGCCACAGCCCGCCACATGGACCCTCTGTGCGCTGAGTCAGCCAGACCCCTGAAGGTCCCGCCAGGATGAGCTCAACGGTCAAGCGCGGCACTTTGGCATAGATGGCATCGAATTCTCGGCGTGGCAGGGGCGGTCGGATCATCGATCGGAGCTTGGAGTGCAGAACCGTTGGCTCATGAGGACGACTTGAGGTCCGCCCGATCCAGCGAAAGGAGCCGGTGCGTCAGCCCGGCGGTTCCCAGCATGATGGCCGCCATGGCCGCCAGGCCTCGATCGATGGTGATTGCAGTGAATCGCCAGGTGGCCCAACCGATGACTCCGAGCCCGACCGCACAGGCCAGCCGCAGCAGCTCGACCAGGCCGGGCTCGCCTTGAGCACTCGAGGTGCCAATGAAGCAGAGGAAGATGAACACGAGGGCCAGCGGGGTGGTCAGGGCGATGATGTCGACGTCGCGGATAGGGGAGCTGTCGCCGAGCTTCAGGAAGATGCCAAGGCCGATCGCCACTCCGACCAGGGAGATCTGGAGGAGGAGGTGGGCAAACATCCACACTCTCCTCGCCACCACGCCGCTCGGGACCCCCTCGGGAACGATGTCGCGGAAGTACGCGAGCCACACCGCAAAGATCATGAGCATCTCGATGCCCAGGCAGAACGCATTGGTGGCGGCGACTGGTTGCTCTGCCGTAGCACTGGCCACCTTGATGAAGGACTCGCCGAGAACCAGCATGGTCAGCAGCGCGAATCGCTCGCCGATGTGTTTTGCGTCGAGCCACTCGAGTGTGATGCCTTGGTTGAACCAACGCCACACGAGCGGGGTGACCATAACGACGAGGGCGGCGAGACAAAGGAGCAGCCGAGCGAGTCCGCCGACCACCGAAGCTGCGATCCAGCAGAGGCCAGAGACGGCGAAGGCATTTCGACGCCGGACGACAAAGGTCTGGTCGCTGGTCGCCTCGTGGCGTCGGAGCCATTCATTGAGTGCAGCAATGAGCAGCATGACGACGCCGTAGAGAGGAAGGATGAAGTGATCGTGCGACTGCACCGGATCGGCGAGAAGTGCCGCCATGTAGATCATGGCGATCATCTGGAGCACGATGAGCCACTGAGCGGTGCCGCCAGCCTGTCGGTGCACGTTCATGGTCAACGTGGTGCAGAGCCATGCCCACCAGACCAGGGCGAAGGCTCCGACGAACCAGGCGACGTGGAGCAGATCGGGTGACCTCGTGCTGGCAAGAGAGAAGATGACGACAGTGGCAACCATGGTGAGGTCGTAGAAGAGCTCCAGCCATCCGACGGTGGGTTCCTTGACGGCGGGAAGCGGACCTGACGTGTGCACCACACCACGCTATCGCCGGGCACGTGTGAATCGAGAGTTCTCACCAGTCTGGCGACATCGTTCCCTAGAGTGGTGCGTGATGGGTAGCGCCGTTGCTGCCCGTCAGAGGAGCGACCATGAGGATCCTGATCACCGGTGCGGGGCGAGCGATTGGTGCCGCCACGGCCAATGTGCTGGCGGCTGCTGGCCATGAGGTGGTGGCGACGGCCCGCGACGCCTCCTTGCTCACTGACCTCGACGTGTCCATGCGTCTCGAGCTCGACGTGACCGATGAGGCGTCGGTAGATGCCTGTCTGGCCGAGGCTGGGCCCCTCGATGTCATCGTGAACAATGCGGCCATCCAGGGCAAGGCGCCGCTCGAGGCCTTTCCGCTTGATCACCTTCGGGCCATGATCGAGACGAATGTGATCGGACCGGTCCGAATGATCCAGAAGGTCCTCCCATCGTGGCGCGAGCGAGGGACCGGTGTCATCGTCAACATCTCGTCGATCCAGGGCAGGGTCGCCACCCCGCTCGAGGGTCCCTATGCGGCCACCAAGTTCGCCCTCGAGGCGCTCACCGAGAGCCTCCATTACGAGGTGGGCCACTTCGGTATCCGTCTGGTGCTGGTAGAGCCGGGCTACACCTCACCGGGAATGAAGGGCACCGGGATGGATCTTGCCTACCCGGACGCCTATCAAGGGCTCTATGACCAGTGGAATGGCACTGACGACAAGGTCACCGGGGCCGCAGGCCGCCCGGGTCCCGAGGTGGTCGGTCAAGCCATCCTGGGGGCCATCGAGAACCCAGCTACACCGTTGCGAGTGCGTGTCGGTGAAGACACCGAGATGGTCCTTGGCGCAAGATCAGCCATGGACGACGCCTCGTTCGAGGCGACGATGCGAGCGGTGCTCGATCTGAGTTGGTAATCAGTCCTGTGCGAGGGAGCGGTACCAGTCAGCAAGGCGATCAAGGCCCACATCGACGGTGACCTCGGGTGACCAGCGGAGCAGGCGGCGAGTCTCCGCCAGGTCATACCAGTGCGCCACCGAGAGTTGCCGGGCGGCGAAGTAGGTCAATGGAGGCTCTTCGCCGGTCCAGAGTCGACCGATGAGCCTGCCGGCGAGACCTGCGAGTGGGGCGGGGATCGAACGCAGGGTGGTCGACACGCCAGCAGCAGCGAGAATCCCGCCCACAAGCTCCACCAGCGGTCGTGGGTCATTCCCGGTCACCACAAGGGGGCGCCCCCATGCATCAGGATCATCCCCAGTGCGGTCGAGACCGGCGATGATGGCGCTGACGGCGTCGTCGAGGAAGGTGGTGGCTACCACCGGTCGGCCGTGGTCGGGCAGCACGAGACGGCCTTGGCGGGCCCGATCGACGATCCGACCCACCAGCTGGGTGTCGCCGGGACCCCAGACGAGGTGGGGCCGCAGCACCACGGTGGCCACGTCCGAGGGGACGAGCACGAGCTGCTCAGCGAGCGCTTTGGTGGCGGCATAGGCGTCGCGTCCGGCGTAGGTCGGCGCCTCGGCACGAGCGCCGATGCTGGCGTGGTCGGCGAAGGCTACAGAGGGCGACGAGACGTGCAAGAGCCGACCGCAGTCTTGGGCTGCATCGAGTACGTGACGGGTACCGCCGACGTTGATGGCCACTGCGTCGGCCCAGCGAGGATTTGGGGCCACCAATGCGGCGAGGTGGACAATGGCGTCGTGTCCCTGAGCGGCGTGACGCACGGCCTCGGCATCACGGATGTCGGCGAGGACCTCTGTAAGTCCGAGGCCACTCGAGTGGCGCTGAAGGCAGGTCACCTCATCGCCTCGCTCGGCGAGCGCCTGGGCCACTGCTCCGCCGAGGAGGCTGGTGGCTCCAGTGACCAGGACCCGTGTCATCGTCCCGCCAGGAAAGCCCCGGCGTCGTCGGCGAGCTGGCTGCGGTCGATCTTCGAGCGATGGCGGCGATCAACGGGCAACTCGCCCACAAGGACAGCGGCGATGCGTTGCGCGGTGGAAGCTCGAGCCTTCCGGGCAAGTGCCTCGTCGGCGATCCGGAGTGATCCGGATCCCTCGATGACGACGGCGACGATCTGAGTGCCCGTCGGTCCCACTCCGACTGCGGCGACGGACCTCGTGAGTGCTGCGGCGATCGGTTGCTCGATGGCCACGCTGGCCACGGGACCGGACTCGGTCTCGATGACATGACGTCGTCGACCGAGATGGAAGAGGTAACCGGCTTCGAGGTAGCCGACGTCGCCCGTCACGTGGAAGCGGCGACCGTCGCGGAACACCTCGGCTTCGGCGTTGGCGACATAGGACTGGTCGTAGCTCTCGAACATCCACTCAGCGCTCACGAGGATGTCCCCCCAGGCTGTCGGATCCTCCGGTCGGCGTGGCTCGATCAGTACCGAGCAGCCATCGACGGCGTGACCGACGCAGGTCCCACCGTGGGTCCCCACTCGCTCAGGGTCGATTCCATCGGTCACCGGGAGGCACTCGGTCATCCCATAGGGAGCGGCAACCACCCCGCCGGTCACCTTTCGGATCCCGGCCACGAGGTCCGAGGTGATGGGTGCTCCGGCGAGCATGACAAGGTCGATCGGAGCGTGTCGGCCCTCGGCGGTGTCGACGATGGCCCGAGCCGAGGCGGGGGAGAGCCACGCCGTGGTCACCCGTCCCTGCCCGAGTGCCGCCGCGAGCTGGTCGAAGCCGAGCCGGCTGGCGTCATCGACAGGGAAGTCGGGCCGGATGCACGTCAGCCCAAGCAATGGGGCGAGGAGCATGAAGGGTCCGAATGAGGTGGTGAAGGCCCGACCCTCACCGAGGTCGATGAGTGTGGACATGGCGCCGCGCTGAGCCACCAGAGCGGCATGGGTGTAGCGGACCGCCTTGGCCGGACCAGTGGCTCCGGAGGTGTGGACGATGGCGGCCAAGGACGAGGCCGACTGCATCACGGCGGGCACCGGTATCCCCGGTGTGCTCCGGCGCAGGTCGATCACTCCTGGAAGGCCGGCGAAGGCAGCTCGTCGAGCACCGGGAGCGAGTCGCAGCGCAATCGATGCCGCCAGGGTCGTCGGAGTGCCGATCACCAAGCTGCAGGCGGCGGCCCGCACCAGGCGCCGCAGGGCCATTGCCCCGGCCGAGGCGTCGGCCACCACCGGCACTCCGCCGGCTCTCCAGATCGCCGCCGTGGCGATCAGCAGTTCGGGCGACGGCGGAATCAGTATCGAGACGCGGTTGCCGGGAGCTAGGCCGCCGTCGGCAACAAGGGCGAGAGCGGCCACCTCCGAACGATGGGCGAGCTCAGCCCAGCTGAGCGACGCATCTGGGCCGATGTAGACCGGTGTCGGGTCGGCGCGGCGCTGATCGATGCTCGACAGGGCACCACCGATGCCAGGGTTGTCGGCCTCGAGTTCCGGGGCGTTGCTCGGTTGAGCCTCGAGCCACGCTCGGACGATCGAGCCGATCGGCTTGTCGAGGGCCACGAGGTGACCGGCGTCTGCAAAGCGCTCGACATCGGCATCGGGGCGTCGTCGTCGGAGATCCCGGAGGAATCGGTCATGAAACACCGGGTCGTTCCCTCCCCAGAGCAGCAGGATTGGGCAGTCGAGAGTAGCGAAGGTGGCGGCCGCTCCGGCGAGTGCGTCATGAGAGGGATCGGTGGGCAGGACGGGGATGTCAGCGACGAAGTCTCGGACTGCCTCGCGTCGTTCAGCGGATCGATAGGGGGCATTGAGAGCGACTCGATGCTCTCGGGCCGTCATGCGGGCCGTCCCCGCCACGAAAGCCGGCGTGCGTCGGCAGCTCAGGTCGACGAGGCGCCGCGCGGTGGCGATCAGCGGTGGGACGGCGACGTCGTCAGGCTTCGCCACTGCGGTGTTGCACAGCACCAGCGCCGAGACATTGAGCGAAGCCGCTGCTCCGACGGCGATCGGACCACCCCAGTCGTGGGCGGCGAGGATGATGGGGCCGACGATCTCGGTCTCACAGAAGGTGACCAGCTCGGTGATCCGCTCGCCAAGCCGTCGGGGGCGTCCTCGCTCGGAGTACCCCATCCCTACCTGATCGATGGCGATGACCCTCCAGTCGTCGCCGAGCTCGCGAAGCAGGTCCCTCCATGCATAGGCCCAGGTGGGGTTGCCGTGGACGCAGACGATGGTGCCCTTCGGGCCGGGTCCGGTGTCGAGGATGTGAAGGTCCACCGGACTGCCATCGGCCCCGTCGATGATCACCCGGCGGGACCAGGCGGGGTCAAGGCCCCACGAGATCAGCTGGTTTGCGGTCGGGGAGAGCGGTGTTGCAACTGCCATGGCCCTACCAGAGCAGTTCGACGCCGGCGCAGTTGAGTCCAGAGCCGATGCCCATGAGCAGGACTCGCTCCCCGGCGGTGAGGTCGTGGGCGATGGTCGACAGCGTGTAGGGGACGGCTGCGGGGCCCATGTTGCCGAAGTGGGGGTATGTCAGGGGGACCTTGGCGAGGTCGACGCCAAGCAGTTCGCAGAGCTTGGTGGTGTGGACGGCCGACACCTGGTGCATGACGTAGCGGTCGAGGTCGCTCCATTCCCATCCTCCGGCCAGCGCTTCATCGAAGGCCGCCCGGGCGAGTTCGAGTCCACTCTCGAGCAGACCGGCGGTGTCAGTGCGCATGGTGTCGAGGTCGCCGACACAGAGGTCATGGTGGACTGTGGCGGCCCGAGAAACGCCGCCGAGGAACCGATGAGCGCCTTCGCGGTGCGCTCCCATGACCATGGCGGCCGATCCTGACCCGAGGGTGAGCGAGGCGAATTGCTCGAAGATGTCGGTGACGGTGGCTTCGGGCTGACGGAGGCGCTCGATGGTTGACATCTGCGGCTGGCGGCTGCCCTCGCCGTCGACGATCAGCACGGTCGTCGCCTGACCGGTCTCGATGGCCATGGCGGCGATGTTCATGGCGTTGACGAAGCCAAGGCAGGCATTGCCGAGGTCGAAGTTGACCGCGTGCGGTCCGAGACCGAGCTCGTGGTGCACGGCGCAGGCCACGCTCGGCTCGAGGTGGTGCTTGCTTACCGAGGTCGAGATCAGGAGGTCGACCTCATCGGCAGTCACCCCAGCATCGGCTAAGGCGACCCGTCCGGCCATGGCCGCCGCCTGCTCGAAGGTCACATCCTGCGGCCACCACCGGCGCTCGATGATGCCGGCCACAGACTCGAGCAGGCCGGGTCGGACGCCGCAGCGCTCGAATGTCTCGGCGAGCTGCTCGTCGATCCACGCCGAGGAGATCACCTCGGGAGCGGCAACGTGTCCCAGACCCCAGATCGACGAACGAGAGAACTGAGCGGGTGACGTCACTTGTCTAGGCTAGGGGATACGAGCGAGTGGCGGGGTGCCGAGCACCTGCTGCGTGAGTCGACCATCGTCCCCCCAACGAGATCATCGGAAACTGGTTCGGGTCTCTCGGTGGCGAAGATGACGCCGACGAAGCCGGCCAGCAGTCGGCCAGACGCACCATGCTGGTCGCCAAGAGCTCCAGCGCGTTGGCAAATCGGATGCTTGACCAGAGTGCTTGCTTGACCCAGCGTTGCTCGTCGATGGCTCCGACCGAGAGCATGATGGCGAGCCTTGGGCCGAGGGTCAGAACACGATGCGTGTGTCGTTGACGAGCGCTTGAAGCGAGATGAAGGGCTCATGGTGGCGGTGAGCGCCGTCTCGACCCTGAGCGGCGACGATCAGCCCAGGGTGCCCGTGGGGGTCCGGTCGGCCAAGGTCTCGTCGGTGAACCGCAGCAGTTCGATGCGTTTGACGAGGTGCGAAATGATCTCACCCACGGGGAGGCACCCGCTCTCTGCCGCACCTTCGACCGATACGATCCGCAAATGACCTCACCCCGAGTACTGGTAACCGGAGCCTCGGGATACGTGGGCGGCAGGGTGGTCCCTGCGCTGTTGGCTCGCGGATTGCAGGTCCGATGTCTTGCCCGAACGCCAGCCAAGCTCCGGGTGGCTTCGTGGTTCGATCAGGTCGAGGTTGTTGAGGGTTCGGTCGAAGGCGATCTCTCTGACGCCATGGCGGGCGTATCTACTGCGATCTACTTGGTGCACGCCATCGGCGAGGGTGCCGACTGGGTGGAGCGCGAACTCGAACAAGCCCGCAACTTCGCAGCCAGCGCAGCGGTCGCCGGTGTCGAGCGCATCGTCTATCTCGGTGGTCTGGGCGATGAGGCCGACGCGCTGAGCACGCACCTCTCCAGCCGACAGGATGTCGGGGCGGCCCTGGCTGCCACTGGGATCCCCGTGATCGAGCTGCGCGCCGGGGTCATCATCGGGTCAGGCTCGGCGAGCTTCGAGATGCTGCGTTACCTCGTCGACGTGCTCCCCATCATGGTGACTCCGAAGTGGGTGTCGACCCGCTGTCAGCCCATCAGCATCGCCGACGCGGTCGAACTCGTCGTGGCAGCAGTTGTCGACGAGCGCCCGCTCTCAGGCGTGCTCGAGGTTGGCGGAGCGGACGTCGTGAACTATGCCGAGATGATGGAGACCTATGCCCGGTGCGCTGGGCTTCGCTCGAGGATCCTGCTCCCCGTGCCCGTCTTGTCGCCTCGGCTGTCGTCACACTGGATCGGATTGGTCACTCCAGTGCCGGTCCCGTTGGCCAAGGAGCTCGTTCAGTCCCTTGTCAATGAGGTGATCGTCACGCAGCGATCAGCTTGTGACGAGCTCGGCGTCAAGCCGTTGACGCTCGAGGAGTCCATCACTCGAGCCCTCGACATCACCAAAGGGACGGGGGCGCCGACCACGTTCTCTGATACCGATCTGACGTATTTCAACCCCAATGAGCTCGACCCGGAGTGGGCCGGCGGCACCGAGTTCGCCGATCGTCGCTCGGCAGAGTCTTCGGCGACGCCTGACGAGCTTTTTGCCGAGTTGAGCACCATCGGGGGAGAGAAAGGTTGGTACGGGGCCAAGGTGCTTTGGCAGGTCCGCGGGGTGATGGATCAGCTCATCGGCGGTCCTGGCCTTCGTCGAGGACGCCGGCCGATGCTGCGCGTCGGCGATGCCCTCGACTTCTGGCGGATCGAGGCGGTGGTCGCCCCAGAGCGACTGCGATTGCGCGCCGAGATGCGTCTGCCGGGTATGGCATGGCTCACCTGGGAGATCACGGCGAGCGGGGAGGGGTCCCACATCGAGCAGGTCGCCACCTTCCGGCCTCGGGGGTTGCTCGGTCGCCTCTATTGGTATGGGGTGCTGCCCTTCCACCACTTCATCTTCCCGACCATGCTCGATCGCATCGTTGCCGCATCAGAACGTTCGGCGAAGACGCCTCACGAGGGCTGACGCCTGCGCCTGAGGCTCAAGACCTCGGGACGTCAGCCCAGGCGATGTCCTTGTCGAGGCGAGGCTCGCCAGGAAGTCCAAGGACCTGCTCGCCGAGGATGTTCTTCATCACTTCGGTAGTTCCGCCTTCGATGGTGTTGGCCCGAGCCCGGAGGAAGGCGTAGCCGAGGCCGCCGCTGGTCATATCGGACGTGCCGGGCCGCCGGAAGGTGTAGTCAAAGTCCACCTGGCCGCCCATGCCCTGAAGGTCCACCGATGCCTCGAAGATGTCCTGGTTGAGGATCGCTCCGACGGCCTTGCCGACCGAGCCCTCGGGTCCAGGGTTGCCACTCTTGGCGAGTTGGGCGGCGCGCATATTGGTCAACCGCAAGACCTCAGAGCGGATCCACAGTTGCGTGACACGGTCGCGCTCGACAGGGGTGCGGTTGCTGTCGGCGGCATAGGTGTCCATGAGGAAGGCAATCGGTCCGCTCCCGCGCTTGGGGGCGCCGCCGGATCCGCTGCCGCCGATGGCGGTGCGTTCATTCATGAGCGTGGTCAGCGCCACGCGCCAACCCTCTCCCTCGGCACCGATGCGGTGGGCATCGGGCACGCGGACCTCGGTCATGTAGACCTCGTTGAACTCGGCCTCTCCGGTGATCTGGCGCAGGGGTCGCACCTCGACGCCGGCGGCAGTCATGTCAAGGGCGAAGTAGGTCATGCCCTTGTGCTTGGGGGCCGACGGGTCGCTGCGGGTCACGAGCATCCCGAAGTCAGCGATGTGCGCCAAGGTGTTCCACACCTTCTGGCCGTTGATGACCCACTCGTCGCCGTCCTTGACGGCACGTGTGCCGAGGCCAGCGAAGTCCGACCCGGATCCCGGCTCGGAGAACAACTGGCACCACTTCTCCTCGCCGGTGAACATTGGGCGCAAGAAGCGCTTCTTGACGGCGGCGTCGCCATGGGTGGCGATGGTCGGGCCGGCAAGTGCCATGAAGAATTGCGCCATGTCCATTGGCTGGGCACCAGCCTCGGCGAGCCGCCGGTTGACCACACGCTGGAGTTGCAGGGAGACACCGAGTCCGCCGCTTCCCTCAGGAAGGTGCACCCAGGCCAAACCGGCGTCGAACTGGTGGCCACGGAACTCGACATAGCTTTCAGCGGTCGGGTCGTGCTCAAGCAGGAGGGCGTCAATGGCGTCGTCAACTCGTGATGCGTCAGTATCAGTCATTGGCCGATCTTGTCACAGAGTCGATGATGCTCAACAGGATGTACCCGATGCATGCAGCTCGTTCATCTCGGGCCCTTCTCAACGTCGAGAAGGGGGGATTCGAGCGAACGGTTGATGAATCAACCGGCGCAGGCACACCAGTGGGCATCGTGGTGTTCGACGAATTGCGCCATTCGACCGAAGAACACACGAGTCTCGGAACGATTCGTGTTGCCCGAGGCAGCGATGATCCGTGGAGGGCGATGGTTCTGCTGGTCACTCTCCCCGCCTCGTGAACGTAAGGGGGCGCTGACCGGTGCCGCACTTGCCCATCTGGGTCACGGGCCGTTTCGGCCGAGGGCTCGCAGATCCGACCACGACGAGATGCGTGTTCTGGCCAGCGTTGATGGTCCTCATGAGTGAACTCATGACTCGAGCGAGGACCGTGGGGGTAGGACCGTGGGAGGAGTTCCGGGGGAGCAGATCACCATGCTGCGTGATGATGGCAAATTGAGGGTGCTCCTTTGCCATTCGGATGTATCATTCTGGAACCCAAGCAACAATAGTTTTCAACTAGGGGCCATTGGGTTCCCGAAGTGTGGTTGGACCGTCGTCAAGAATCCGCCGAACAAGGGAAACCCGATGAAGTCTCAGTTCACGAGCAAACTACTGGTGTCCATGGTGACTCTTCTCGGAACGCTGGCAGCGGGGGGAGCGGCCGGAATCGAATCCGGAGTTGCGGGAGCGACCACCACCACTGTGGTGTCCAGCCTCACCCAACCGCAGGCCTTGGCTATTGACCCCACCACGGGGACCATATTCGTGATCGAGAATAGTGAGGTCGACAGCAGCCAGAACGTGGTTGAGATGGCTCCGAACGGCAGTGGGGGCTTCACTGTGGCCTCGATCATCGCCAATTCCGGAGAAGACGCCTACGCAACGCTGGCGGTCGACGCCTCCGGCAACGTCTTCGTGGGCGATACAACGACTGGAACGGTTCACGAGATCCCCTCAAATGGTGATGGGACCTTTGGAGCATCGACTCAAGTGCTCTCGGGATTCACCTCCCAAAATGGATTGGCAGTGGATGCCTCCGGCACTATCTATGTCACCCAAAACTCGATGCCATTCCTGCAGAAGTTCCCGGCTAATGTCCCGAACGATCCGAGCCAGGGGTACGGAGCGGGCATCGAGCTCGGCACGTTCGGTGGCCTGGGCTTCTCATCATCACCAACGTATGTGGCGGTGGACGGGACTGGAAACCTCTTCCTGATCTGCGGAAACGAAGTGCTCGAGATCACCCCCGCTGGACAGCAACGAAGGATTGCCAGCGGCGGCCCGTTCGAGAGCGTGGCTGTGGACACGTCGAACAATGTCTTCGTGGGTCAACAGTATGGTGGCGAGGTCGATGAAGTCTCCCCGAATGGTGCGGGGGGGTACGACGTAGCGGTCCCGGTGTTCCTCGACAGCAACAATACGTCCGAGCCTGCGGTGGCGGTCGACGCGTCGGGCAACTTCTTCGTGTTGGACGTCGTGGGAGGTAATGTCCTGCAAGTCTCACCGTCGACACCCGACATCCCTGTCCTGAGCGGATCGCCAGCGGATGGTGCGGCCACATTGACGGTTGGTGGCTATGCCTCGTTTCCCAATGCCACCAAGTTCTCCATGACGGACGGCCAGGGCCACGCCTGCGTTGCCACCGAATTGTTCAATGGTTGGTATAGCTGCAAGGTCGATGGCCTCACGAACGGCACGGACTACACCTTCACGGCCACCGCCACGAGCTCGCTCGGTACCTCGGACCCTTCAACGTCGGTGACCGTGACGCCGGAACCCGATCCGCCGAGCGCCCCGAGTGGCGGATCAGCCCTGGTCATCACCAACGGAACGGTGAAGGTGTCATGGGTGGCGGCCACGCAGGTCGGTGATCACGCGATTTCCTACACGGTCACTGACGATCATGGTCAGACCTGTACGACGGTGACACTGTCGTGCACGATGACGGGGTTGAGCAGTGACACGCCCTATACGTTCCACGTGGTCGCGACCAACGTCGGAGGACCAAGCAGTGCGCTTGATGTAGGACCTGTCGTGGTCCCTTCGCAGTCGGTCATTCACATGGAAGGACAAGCGGCAACGGGGTACATCTTTTCCGCGGTTGACGCGGCTGGGAACATCTATCTGACGAACGGGGAAGCGGGAACGATCAACAAGTTCACCCCGACCGGTTCAGGCGGCTACGCCGCGTCGCCGGTAGCTACCGGTATCAAGGGAACGTCCGGGATCGCAGTAGACATCGCCGGCAACGTCTTCACGTCTGAAGTGGCTTCGGCCAGCGCCGGTTCGTCCGACGTCGTTGAGTTCACGCCGAATGGTTTGGGTGGCTACACCGAGTCGACGGTCGCCACGGGTCTCGCCAGCGCCCTGCTCGGCCTCGCCGTTGACGCCACCGGTGATGTCTTTGTGACCAGCCCCACGGAGGGAATTGCCGCTGAGTTCACCCCGAATGGTTCGGGCGGCTACACCGAGTCGATAGTGGCGACGGGTCTGAAGGAGCCGATCGGTGTCGCCGTTGACGCCGCCGGTGATGTATTCATCAGTGAACTCAACGAGGGCGGGGAAGGCTTCGGGAGCCTGGATCGGTTCACCCCGAATGGTTCGGGCGGCTACACCAAGTCGACTGTTGGTAGCTTCTATGCGCCAGTAGGCCTAGCCATTGACCCCGCCGGCAACCTCTTTGTGACCGGTGCCATCACGGGGATCGTCGCTGAGTTCACGCCGAATGGTTCGGACGGCTACACCGAGTCGATGGTCGCCACTGGTCTTCCAGGGTTTCTCTTAAGCATCGCGATCGACACCTCCGGCGTCCTCTATGTGCCGGCGGAAGATGAGGTCTGGAAGATTGGCTTTCGGATGGCCTCCGGCCTTCTGCCGGCATCGACCAGGGGCCAGAGCTACAGCGAGCAGCTGTTCACCACCGGACGCACTTCGGGGGGCAAGCTTGCGTGGAAGACGAACTCGATAGTCGGAGTGAATGCACCGTTGCCGACGGGCATGAAATTGTCCAAGTCTGGTGTGTTGTCGGGAAAGCCGTCGAGGAAGTTGTTGCCTGGGAACTACTCGGTTGATGTTCAAGTCAGCCAAACCTTCGTCACGAGGGTGAAGAAGAAGACGACGACGACGGTGTTGACGGTCCGAGCAAGGATGCCCATCATCGTGAATTGACTCTGTGGCCCACCCGTTGGAGCGTTGGGTCCATGGCTTCGGTGACCCGAGCACGCTGGTCTCAGGCTTCGACCAGAGGACCCATGAAGCCTGGAATCGTCTGATAGCCAACGGAAATTGGCGCAAGCGACGGGCGCTTCCTGGCTAATCGGCGGGCGAAGTCGAAAGCGCTGGGCTTCGTCAAGCCAACGGCTCGACTGCGACCTGAGGCTTGCGCCATCGCCGCGTGATGATTGCAGCCGCCCCCAAGGTAATCAGGTTGGCAGTCAGGGCCAGCAGCCCGGCCAGGCCACCCATGCCTTCGAGTCGGCTTCCTTGGCTGAGGAACAGGAACCCAAGTATGACCCCGGCCATCAGAAGGCTGAGAAATGGGTGAATGTATCGATCGCGGCTTGTCATGCCCACGAAGCTCGAGGAGAACCAGGCGGCAGCCAGCGCATCAACCTGCGCTGGTGTCAGGAGATGGGCGGGGACCACGGCAAGTACCAGAGCGGCGACGAAGGTGGGAATGGCCGAACTCAGTACCGGCCCAAGTCCAAGGAACCGATTGAGCAACCAGGTCACCTGGGCGGCTACGACGCAGATGATCACAATGGCCACCGATACGCCTGTCAAGGGGATGTGGCCGGCTCCTCGGCCGAGATGGTGGGTGGCGGAAGCCATCGCCGCGGCAATGAGCACCCCACCGAGGGCAATTGTTCCCATCTTGCCTCCGAGGCCCACCCATGCCTCTCGGCTGGCCGACCAGAGCACGCCCGCGATCCCTCCGGCCGCCATGACCCAAGCGGCGTCGTGGAATACCAGAGCGGAGGTGATGCCGACGAACGAGCCCACGTAGATCGGGGCGCTGTATCGCTCCCGCAACACTGACCCTTGAGCCCACCAGAGTCCCGTGCAACCGAGAATGGCCACACCCGTGGAGCAAAGGACCTGAGGAAGACCGAGGGGCCGGACGGCGATGCTGGTGATGCCGGTCGCCAGCACGGAAACGACAACGTCAATGAGTTTGGGGACGACAAGGTGTCCACCTTCGCTGGCGTGATAGATGCCGAACAGACCGAGGAGGGCGGCAAGGATAAGGAGCGCTCTGCCACCGATGCCATCTCCTCGAGAGAACTGGGCGATCCAGGCGAAGGTAACGAGGAGGCCCAAGCCGGTGAGATGAAGGTGTCGGGTGGTGGGGAACCATCCGGGTCGACAAGGTGGTAGGTGTTGACTCTGATTCGTCACGTCGTGGCTCATCTCGCACCTTCAGAGCGACTTCGCCGCTTTGCCGGTGAATTTTACCCGTTCAATCGCCGATGCTTGACGCTTGGCGAGTCAGGCGGAGATGAACATCGCGCGTCGCATCTCGATCAACGTCACAGAAGTCAGCAGTTCTCGGCGATACAGGATGGGGACGACCGACATTGGAACGGAGATGAAGCCAACGCAACCTCCGGCTCCGTGATCACGTCTCGTTGAGTGGTGTCATCTGCGACCGCAGCAGTCTCAGCGCAGTGATGAACATGTCATGAGGCTCGCTGGCCCTGCCTCAGGGTTGCGTTCGACTGTCGTGCTGGCCATTTGGGCCACTGACTGCTCGGAGAGATAGCGCCGCTCTGCAGCGACCGGGTCTGCCCCGCATCAGTTGACGTGCTTGACAGCACCCCGGAGTTCGTTGTGGTCGCGCATGACGCCGCAATGATCGATCGTGTGCTGCATCACGAGGACACCACCGACGAGAACAAAAGGCTCGCGCGTGTCTTCATCGAGACCCTGATAATCAAGCCGGGCTGGCAAATCAAGCCGACACTGCGGGTCACGGGCATCTGCGACTTGGACGCAACCGCCCAAGAAAGTGATGGATTTGCCATTGGCACAAAGATCCCCTTGGTGGAGCTAACGGGACTATGTTCGAACCCCCTCTGGGCTCCTGACCTGGGGAAATGCGGCACGCGATCCTGAGAATCCGGTGATTTTGGCTGTCGGTCGGCGAAGTCGCTGAAGTGCCGAGGAACTAAAGGGACGAAGTTCGAACCCCCCCCGGGAGAGATCGGAAGAGCGTCGTGTAGGGAAAGAGTG
>CAIUMH010000088.1 GCA_903900235.1 uncultured Actinomycetes bacterium | reverse complement strand
GCATCGCATCTGGCCCGCATCACATCTGGAGGAATAACTGATGACGACGACCGTGACCTCTGGCAGGGCATCGTCACACTCGGAACGCTTGGCGATCCGGGCCTCCTATGGATCGTTGGGCCTCGCCTGCGTTGGGTTCTTGCTGGAAGCGATCTCGTTTACTTACTTCCAACAGAATTTCGGACTCGATACGCCCCGCCTTGCCTGGTTGGCAGGATTCCTCGGAGCGGTGTTGCTCACCCTCGCCGTCACGCTCCACATCGACCACCTCGCCTATCGCATTGGCCGAAGTGCCGTCACCCTCATCATCACCGGCGGAGTCTTGGCCTCCGCCGTTGACCTGCCGTTCGTTGTCAACCCACTGCTCATCAACGAGCCACGGTGGTCCAACTGGTTCCAGGCGGTTTGGGCCACCGGCTTCGTTGCCTTGGGCGTCGGGCTGGCATCCATTGCCATCCACAAGGAGAAGCAGATTGAACGGAATCTTGCCCAAGTGGCCGATGTTGGCGCAACAGACCCGGCCGACGTCACCGTCCACGCTTCGTTCTTCTCGTTGATCAGTGCCGCAACCGGAGCGATCATCTACGCCCTCGGGACATTTCAACAAGTCGGCGATCCAACAGGCACCCGTCAGGCCTGGGTACTCCAAGTTCTCGGCATGGTTCTGATCGCCGTTGGAATCATCAGCCACATCGAACACCTGGGCCGTCACATCGGCCAGGGAGCTGTGGCGTTCGCCACGCTCGGGGCGATTCTCTTTGCTGTCGCCAACCTTCCCTATGCCATCGATCCCAGCACCACGGCGTCGGTGGGTTGGGGACATGTGTGCGGCTACAGCTCCGGGGCGGGAGTCCTGTGCGGTGCCATTGCCGTGGGCCTCGTGATCTTGCGCAAGCGATCGGTCGACGCACGATCCGCCACGTCGTAACCACGCACCTTCGACCTGAGGACTTGGCCCTGCTGCGCCTCAAGGGAGGCCGGCAAGTGTGAGGGTGATCGCTCCGAGCTGCGGGGTGGTCCTTGGATCATGGCTTCTTCGATCGCCGTGACAATCAGGCCATGAGGGTCGACGACCCGGTCATTGGGTTCCGGAATGCTCGTAGCCTGAGGAGGTGCTCAACGGCTGAAGCCGACACAAGCTCATGATGAGCGACGCAGTGACACGAAGCGAGTCGCCCAATCCCGCAGGAGGGTGAGACCGAAGGGACGAACGTCTCGTCTCGCCGCCGGTCTCTCCGAGTCGTCCCTCCTCAGGGATTGCTCCGACCTAGGACTTCGACGAGAAGGCGGTGCACTGCCCCGTCACGTCACCGAGGACCACATTGTGGGCACCAGGGTTGAACCCGCCCCACACTCCGGGCAGCAGCTTGTGGCAACTGAGGTTGCCGGCGATCGTGTTGTAGCCCACGATGATGCCGTGAGGATCGGGGTCGAGGTCATTGGAGGTGATCTTCTTCAATGTGGCGTTGCCGCCGATGCTGTTGAAGTTCACGACCAGGAACGCCACCAGCATCCCTCTGGCCTTGAGATTCCCCGCGATGGTGTTGTTCTTGATCGACCAAGGGATGCCGTTCCCAGCCTGCGAGGCACCGCCACCAACCAGATTCACATCGCCACCCACCGTGATGTCATTGAGCAGGACGGTGCCGGGGCCAGTGCCCCTGATGCTCCCGAGCACCGTGATGGTTGAATGTCCCGCCTCGGTCCCAGCCACAGTGCACGGGTGGGCCGAGTTGCTCGGGGTGAAGGTGGTGTTGGGCTGGCAGCCGAGTCCCAGCAGGGCATGTGGGCCCACCTTGACATTGCCAGCGATCAGGAGTGTCGAGGGTGCGGTCTCGGCGTCGAATCCCGCTCTGGCCGCCACCGTTACGTTGCCATCGACGAAGATCTTGGCGTCGACGGCGGGATTGCACTGGCCGGTCACGGTGATGCTGGCATAGACGCCTGAAGCGATCTCTCCACCAGTGCAGGTGTAGGCCCGATGAGAACTTCCTGGGGCACCAGCGCTGGCGAGACTGGCCGATCCCACCGTTGCGAGCAGCATCGCTGCAGAGGAGACCATCACGGGGATGGTGGTGCGAAGTTTCATGGAATTCCTTCCGGCGGAGCGAGGCTCCAGAGCCGAAGTCAAGCACAGATCCCCTGTCATCGCTTCTCGCCTGACCGAAGGACGTCTGTGGTGAACCCATCGAGTCGGGCGTGTCTTCATGATGAGATCGCCCACATCCACCTTGTCGGTGAGACCACGACGACGCTCGACTCGGGTCCCCGGTGTTGCCGTGGCGATCATCATGGGCTCGGCGGAATCGGGCCAGCTCACCACACGTTCGAGCATTCCGGGTGGCACTGGAACGCATCTTGGCGTCGGTCCAGCGGTGGGGTCGTGGCTCAAGATGCGAGATCCCCGCCCTGTCACGACGGCGCCCAGCCGGTGCTCGCTCAGCGAGGACGTCGAAGGAGCGTCAGGGCATAGTCGGACGAATCGACAAAGGCATCACGATCCCATGTGGACCAACGAGCCTCGAGCTCGAGGCCCGCCGTGCGCCACGACGCGTCGAAGTCGCTGATCTCATACCCGCGGCCGAGCGAGAAGCCGACGATCATGGCTCCACCCGGGACGACATGGCGGGCGCATGATGCGACGAGGTCATGGCGCGTCGCTTCGGGGCAGAAGAGCGGAACATTTCCAGCGAGGAGGACGACGTCAAAGGTCCGATCAAGGTCGAGAGTAGCCAGATCGGCCTCGAGCCACTCGAGTCCCGGCCCCTGGCGGTACGCCTCGTCGAGCATCGATCGGTCGATGTCGACACCGATGACCTCGATCCCGTCTCGTGCGAGCTCGATGGCCACCCGGCCGGTCCCGCACCCGGCATCGAGGACGCTCGAGGCGCCAAGGCTCAGGACCAGTCGCACCTCGCCGTGAAGGTCTCGGCCCTCGTCCACCATGGCGTCGATGCGCGCCTGATACTCCCTGCCGTCGAACGATCCCATGAGATCAGTATCCCAAGATCTGCAGAAGCTGCCGACAGGCCTTCGGGTGGTCGAGGGTGTCATGAACCGACGCCACCCTCATCGCTCGCTCCAGGCTCATGCGCGACATTCAGACCGGACACGACGACGAGGGGTGAGCGACGGGCGGCGAGACCTAGCCGACCTCCCCAATCTGCTTGCTCGGTCGCTCACCCGATCCCAGGATTGAATCGAATCGAACCGACTTGGCAACGAACCTCATCGGCGGCAGATCCCGACCATGGAGACGAGAGGCTGCCCGGTAGCGTGGGGGACCTTGGTCGATCCGCTCCATTTTCCTGCTCTCGAGCTGCGTGACCTCCGGGGCCGCGAGCGCCCGAGCCCTGCGGTGTTCGACGGTCGCTGGAACCTTGTCTTCGTGGCGTTCCGCCGAGGCCAGCAGAAGGCTATTGATGAATGGGTCGAGCGTCTCGGCCTCCTGCCCGACGGCGTGAAGGTCTGGGAGGTCCCCTCGCTGTCGGGGGTGTGGACGATGGCGCGGGGAATGATCGATGGTGGGATGGCGGCGGGGGTCGGAACGAGGGATACCCAGGAGCGGACCCTGACGTTTTATGGCGACCTCCGACGCATCACCACCCCGCTAGGGATCACGCGTCGCTCGGTGATCACCATCTTGTTGCTCGATGCCACGAGTGCGGTGGTGGCGAGGTCCGAGGGCTCATTCGACCAGGTGGCAGCGGACCTTCTCCTGGCGCCTGCCCGGCTGGCCGAGGCCGACTGAATCGATGGTCGCGACAGGTTGATCACCATGGTGTTGCATTTCCACGATGCATTACAGTTGACCGTGGGCAGCAGTTTGACCGCAGTCCTCCGGAAACGCCGGCACCCATGGAAGGACCCCGATGACGCTCCTGCTCACTGGCTCTGATGAGATCGTTCACGGCATCCTCGGCGCCATGCGCTACGTCAGCACGGCCGGCGCCACTCGGCCCTTCGAGGGCGAAGAAGCACGGCTGGTGACCGCTATGGCGAAGACCTTCGACAGCGCCCGAGCCGACCTCTCGATCGGTGGTCCGATCCTCGAGGCGACGGGAGTCTGGTCGCAGGGCGACTTCGCGCTCTCTGAGCTCTGCGCAGCCCTGCCTGATGAGCGCTCCCGCCACGAGGCGATGGTCGCCGCCACGCTGTGTGTGCTCTTTTCCGAAGAGTTTGACCTCGCCGGAGAACAAGCCCTCAGCGAGATGGCCGATGCGTTTGGCGTCGATCAGGAGGCGGCTGGAATCATCAAGGATTTGAGCGACTCCTCAGCATCGGTGGCGGGCTGCGACATGTTCCGCCGCTTCTTGGCCGAGCGAGCCGAGGACTCCCTTGAGGTCATCTCTGCTCGCCTCGAGCGGATGGAGGAGCCGCTGATCACGCCGCCCGACGTCATCGCCGACTACCTCAACGTCCTCGACACCGCCCCTGAAGGTTCGGTGGGGGCCGAGCTGGTGCGTTTCTATCGCCACACGGGCTACGGCGTCCCCGGCTCGGCCGGCACTCCGCCGCTCGAGGTCCTCGGGAACCACGACCTCCACCACGTGCTCGCCGGCTACGGCACCTCCAATGTTGATGAAGTCAACGTGGCGATGTTCACGGCAGCCAACTCCACCGATGGTGGCCTGTACTACCTCGCGGTGATCCTGCTGCAGTGGCACCATGACGTGAAGGTGAGCCCGTTTGAGCCGTCACACTGTCTTCTCGACCCCGACGCCGTGGCGATGGCCGCCTCGCGCGGGGTGCTGACGGAACGTGACATCAGTGACCGGTCCTGGGACTGGAAGGCTCACCTCCATGAGAATCTTCAGGAAGTCCGCCATGAGCTTGGGGTTGCCCCGGGCGGAACCGTCGGTGACGGCGGCGCCTGGGATGCCAGAGGTCGGGGCGACAGCTAGCCGTGGTCGTGGCGACCTGGTGACGCCGTGGCGGCTCGACGCAGCGTCGACGCCGATGGCACCGCCTCGACGCCCCGCCTAGGTTGCTCCCATGGGTGACGGGAGCCAGGAGATTGCCGCCACCGCCCGTTGCACGGCGAGAGCCGAGCGGGCCGGAGTTCTTCGCAGCCTGCTAATCGAACGCCTCGGTGAGGTGATCGGACCCGGCGCCCGGGTGGGGTACCTTGATTTCCCGTTCCACACGAACCCGGGAGACTCCATGATCTTCGAGGGCACGATGGCTGCCTTCGCCGCCCTGTCGATCGACGTGGTCCAGCTGTCAGACCAGGCCTCCTATCGAGCGAAGGACTATGTCTCGCTGCCGGCCGACACCGTGATGGTCTTTCATGGTGGCGGCAACTTCGGGGACCTCTATCCCGGCATCCACGCCCGGCGTCTCACCGAACTCGCCGACCTCGCCGACTTCCGCCTGGTGGTGATGCCCCAGACGCTGAACGTCACCGATGACAGCGATGCGGGTATTGGCGAGACGCGGCGGGTCCTCGAGTCATTGCCCCACCTGTCGCTTCTCTGGCGTGATCGACCCAGCGCCGACCTCGCCAGCGAGCTCTTCCCCTCCACTCGATCGCTGCTGGTTCCCGATGCCGCCTTCGGGCTCAAAGCCCTACCGAGGACTCCCAAGCAGGGACTCGGTCGGATCGGAGTGCTCGCTCGCACAGATGCTGAGTCCGCAGGCCAGTTCAGCCCGGACGCTGAGCCGTGGCCCGTGGCCGACTGGTCGTATCGAGGTGCCGGACGGGGCGCAGCAGCGGCGGCCCTGGCCGGTGACCGTGCCCTCCTCCGTCTGATCCGGAGGAACCCAGTGCTCGCTCGCACGGGGGCGGCCCGGTGGCTCTATCGCCATCACGCGCGGCTCCTCACGACCATCGCTCGACACGGGGGCCTTGGGAGAAACGACGCGGTGGTCGTGAATCGACTCCATGCCTGGATCGCCGCCGTGCTCACCGGGGTCGACGTGGTTGCGGTCGAGTCCGCCCCACCCAAGATCGGCCCGATGGTGTCCACGTGGTTCCCCGAGGAGCCCCCGATCGCCATGACGCCAACGGTCGCGCTCGAACGGGCTCGGGCGCTTTGGTGCTGGAGGATCGGCGCTCCATCTCGGTTTCGATGATCCCGAGTCGTGGCGGCGGATCCTCTGCTGGTTCGGCCTGAACGAATCGGATCCTCGATATTGCCGGTCTCCTTGCGGAACTCATCGGCCATGGCGATGTTCAGCGCCCGACGCCGTTGGAGGACAGGGCCTCGGTTTGGGCACCCGAGACAGGACCTTCGAGACGTGGATCCGATGGACACAGGCTGGAGGCCTGATCAGCGATCCGATGGAGGCGTGGCCTGTCCAGCACCCGAGGACCAACGCGACCCCGTGCCCCCACATATCGCCACCCGTGCCACCCCGGAGCTTTCTCCAATGGTCATCCTCTCTTCGTCCAGGGTTGTCGGCACGCATCGCCAAGTCGCCTGGGATCGGCACCCGATTGGGGCTGCGGTCATGAACCCAACTTCGCCGAATTGGTAGGTTTGAAGTTGATGGATACGAACACCACAACGACACCTGAACTCGCCGACCCAGCGAGCGGAGTCAGACGGCACCCCACCGCGCAGGCGCTCATCGACGCCGCAGTGGCAGAGATGGATGAGACGGGCGAGTCCTCAGTCCACATCCAGAAGGTCCTTGACGACTCAGGCGTCGCCTATGGATCGTTGTATCACCACTTCGAGAACCGGGAGGACCTCGTCAGCCAGGCCATCGCCGAGCGCTACATCCGATCGGTCAACCTCGGCCTCGGTGAGTTCGCTCAGCGGGCGTTGGAGGTGACCACGCCTGAATCGGTCCGAGCGTTGCTGCGATTTGAGCTTTCAAGGATTGGGGAGGAGCGACTCCGGATTCAGCGTCTCGTCCGGCTCAATGCCCTGGGCTCAGCCATCTACCGACCGCATGTCCTCGAAACGATCGCTGTATTCCAGAGTGCCTATTTTGATCAGGCAGCGGAGCTGCTTGCGGTCATCCAGGACCGAGGTCTGATCCACCCGACCGTCAAGATCCGAGCCTTCGCTGCGTGGTACTTGTCATTGATCCTCAGCCGCGCCTTTGTGGAGATCGACCCTCTGTCTGATCCTGCGGGTGACTGGAGCGAGTACACCTTCTTGGCAGCAGTAACGATCATCGAGCACGGGATCTAGGTACTTCACGGCGCTGATCGAGGCTCTTGTGTCGAGTCGATGAGGGCAGTGATCAGCGAAGTGATCCGGGTGAGTCGTCTCAGACCGAGAGACCCTGGTGCACCACCGCCGGCTGGCTGAAATCATCGTCCTGGGTCACAGCCGCAAGGCCGAGGTCGATCGCGGTGGCGGCGATCAGCGGGTCAGCGACGCTGACGGTGCGATGGATCTCAGCGGAGGGCTGGGTCATCGGTCTTCGAGGGTCTGACCCGCTAGCTCGCCCAGCTCCTCGGTGAGCGTGGTATTCGCCGTTCGGGTGACAAGCGCCTCGGCCATCAGGTCTCCTGAGGCCCGGCGCCTCGGCCTCGATGGGGGACGATGTCGGCAACGGGCACCGCGTGGACGGCCAGGACGACCAGCACGCCATCGCGCACGACGTCGATCACCTGAGCCGTGCGATTTCGGAGGCCACCCACGCCGATCTCCCTGTGCGACACCGTCGCACGAACTCGATGGTCGCCCCGACACCGTGCTTCGGTGGCTACGGTCTCATCTATGGACACAACGGTCGCTCGACTTCGCACCTGGAACCTCTCGGCCGGCGTGCTCCACGCCGTCCAGGCCATCGTGATTGTGGTGCTGGCCAACAGCTTCGCCCTGCCGGTCACCGCCCACTACATGACCGGGCCACCCGGGCCCGGTGTCGGCACGCAGGCCGTGACCCTGTTCCACGTCAGCTTTGCGTGGGCCATCTTCGCCTTCTTCGCCCTGTCATCGATCGCCCATTTCACCGTGGCCGGGCCCCGGTGGGGGTCGTACACGGCGAACCTGACCAAGGAACGCAACCCATATCGCTGGGTTGAGTACTCGCTGAGCTCGTCGATCATGATCGTGCTCATCGCCATGCTCACGGGGATCAGCGACATCGCCGGCCTGATCGCCCTGGCCGGTGTCAATGCTTCGATGATCGGCTTCGGTTGGATGCAGGAGCGCTACGAGGCCCCGGGCCAGGGCCTCGGACCCTTCTGGATCGGCTGCCTGGCGGGCATCGTCCCGTGGGTGGCTATCGGCATCTACCTGATCGGACCGGGCGCCACGGATCACGCGCCCGGCTTCGTCTACGGCATCTACATCTCGCTCTTCATCTTCTTCAACTGCTTCGCCGTGACCCAGTGGCTGCAGTACAAGAAGGTGGGCCGCTTCGCCGACTACTTGGTGGGGGAGAAGACGTACGTGGTGCTCTCCCTGGTGGCCAAGAGCCTGCTGGCCTGGCAGATCTTCGCCTCGACGCTGGCCTCGACCTCGGGCAGTTGAGCGCTCCTCCCGCCAGCCTGGCGACCACCGCCTGCCTCCCGTGATCTGAGTTCCTCGACCGGCCCAGCTCTGGCTGGGCACGATGCTGAGCTATGCCGCAACCACACAGTTCGCGTTCGCGGCGGGGAGCACTGTGTTTTTCCGGGAGTAGATACTGTGTTTTTCCGGGAGTACGGAAAAGGCTGTCCCCATGGATGCCTACCGCACCCGATTGATCGATCCGTTTCTCGACGAGCTGATGCAGGCGGAGCCTGCCGTCATGCTCGTGGGCCCAAGGGCTGTTGGGAAGACGACCACGGCCATCCGACGGGCGACCAGTGTGGTGCGGCTCGACCGAGCAGCCGAGGCCGGCGCATTCCTGGCCGATCCCGACGCGGCCCTCCGGACGCTCGCCGAGCCGGTGTTGCTCGACGAGTGGCAGGGGGTCCCTGGTGTGCTCGGCGCGGTGAAGCGAGCCATTGACGAAGATCCTCGTCCGGGTCGCTTTGTCATCACTGGATCGGTCAGGGGTGGTCTCTCGGGTGAGACGTGGCCGGGAACTGGCCGTGTGGTGCGAGTCTCGTTGGACGGCATGACGATCCGCGAGCGGCTCGATCGCACGGATGGGCCTGCGTTCTTCGATCGATTGATCGATGGTTCCGCGCTCACGGTCCCCGCAGACCCGCCCGATCTGCGCGGGTACGTCGAGTTGGCGCTCGAGAGTGGGTTCCCGACGGTGATGGACCGGTCACCGCTGCGCCGCGAGGACTGGTTGGCGAGCTACGTGGAGCAGCTCGTCACCAGGGATGCCGCGGCGATCGGTCGACTGCGCGATCCTTCCAAGCTCCGTCGCTTCCTCTCCTCGCTGGCCGCGAACTCGGCGGGCGTGGTGTCGGACCAGACGCTGCTTGAGGCCTCTGGAATCGACCGCAAGACCGCCCAAGGCTATGAGCGGCTGCTGGAAGACCTGGGCATCGTTGCGTCGCTTCCGGCATGGTCGTCGAACCGTCTCCAGCGGCTCGTCCATTCGCCGAAGCGCTACGTCATCGACGCTGCGATCGTCGCCACGGTCCTTCGAGCGGACGTCGACACCATCATGCGTGACGCCGACCTCCTCGGTCGGATCATCGACACCTTCGTGCTCTCGCAGCTTCGGGCCGAGCGGGCGGTCAGTGACTGCCGACCGACCTTCCACCACATGAGGGATGTGCAAGGTCGCCATGAGGTCGACCTGGTCGTCGAGATCCGAGGTCAACGGGTGGTCGCGTGCGAGATCAAGGCCAACGCATCGCCGTCTGCATCGGACGCGCGGCACCTTGCATGGCTTCGCGACAAGCTCGGCGATCGGTTCGTCATGGGGGTGGTGCTGCACACTGGGCCATCCGTGTTTTCCCTCGGCGACCGGGTCGTCGCGGTGCCGATCGCTGCGCTCTGGGGGTGACGGCCGATCAGGGGCGAGGCCCTCAGCTGAGCAGGCCGCGGATGTCGGCCGCGCTCAGGCCACCCTGGCTCAGCTCCCCCGAGTCGATGACATCGTCGAAGAGAGCTGCCTTCTTGGCCTTCATGGCCATGACCTTCTCTTCGATGGTGTCGCGGGCCACGAGTCGGTAGACCATGACGTTCTTGGTCTGGCCGATGCGGTGCGTGCGATCTACGGCCTGGGCCTCGGTGGCGGGATTCCACCAAGGGTCGAGCAGGATGCAGTAGTCGGCCTCAGTGAGGTTGAGGCCGAATCCACCGGCCTTGAGACTGATGAGGAAGACCGAGGCATCGCCCTCTCGGAACTTCTCGATGGCTCCTTGACGATCCTTGGTCTTGCCGTCGAGGTAGGCCACCTCGATCCCGAGTCCCTTGATCATCTCGGTGGCCGAGGTCAGGAAGCGGGTGAACTGGCTGAACACCAGCACCTTGTGGCCCTCGGCCACCACGTCGCCCACCATCTCGGCGAGCATCTCGAGCTTGGTCGACGGCACCGCAGCATGGGCCGCGTCGACCAAGCTGACGTCGAGGCTGGCCTGGCGCAGCAAGGTGAGGGACCGGAAGATCTCGAAGCGGTTGGTATCCATGTCGTCGAGGAGGCCGAGCACTCGGCTGCGCTCGCGGTGCAGATAGGTGTCATAGACCTTGCGGTGCTTGGCAGAGAGTTCCACCTCGAGGATCTGCTCGGTCTTGGGCGGCAATTCGGTGGCCACGAGTTCCTTGTTCCGTCTCAGCATGAAGGGCCGGATGCGGCTGCGCAGCTCAACGAGGCGCTCGGCGTCTTGGCGCTTCTCGATGGGCATGGAGAAGTGGGTCCGGAACTTCTCGGTCGAGCCGAGCAGGCCGGGGGCAGTGATGGCGAACAGCGACCAGAGCTCGAGCAGGTTGTTCTCCATGGGCGTGCCCGTGACGGCCACCTTGAACTTGGTCGAGAGCATGCGGGCTCGCCGACTGGCCTGGGAAGTGTGGTTCTTGACGAACTGCGCCTCGTCGAGGAACAGGCCCGACCACTCGACGGCCTCGTAGTGCTCGAACTCTCGTCGAAACAGCCCATAGGAGGTGATCACGAGGTCGGCATTGTCGGTGATCGAAGAGAGCTCGACCCCTCGGCGGGTCAGGCCCTCGGAGATGGTGGCGACGGTCAGGCCCGGGGCGAACCGTTGGGCCTCGGCGGCCCAGTTTCCGACCACGCTGGTCGGTGCCACGACGAGGAAGGGGGCGGCTCCGGGGTCGGCGTCGGTGACGTGGACCATGAGAGCCAGAGCCTGGAGGGTCTTTCCGAGACCCATGTCATCGGCCAGGATCCCGCCGAGACCGTGGGCGTGGAGGTGGGCCAGCCAGCGGAAGCCATCGACCTGGTAGGGCCGAAGCGTGGCGTCGATGCGATCGGGGACCGCGTGGGGGATCGGGTCGTGCGAGCCGAGCAGATCGGCCACTGAATCCTGCCAGGCCGTCGCCTGAGCATCGAGAATCCCGAGAGAGGCGACCTCCTCCCACCATCCGGTCTGGAGCCGACCAACCCGCACCGATCCCGACGATCCGGCCCACAATGCCCGGCCCTCGGCGATCAAGGCGGCCAGTTGGCGGAGCTCGTCGGAGTCGAGAGGGAAGAAGGTCCCTGAGGGCAGGACCATGAACTCCTGTTCCTCGGCCAGGGCAATGAAGAGGTCCTTGAAGGGAACGTCCTCGCCATCGACCGAGACGGTCACGTGCAAGTCGAACCAGTCGCCTGCGGCCTCGCCACCGAGGGTGATCACCGGGGCATTGGTGGCGGCGCGGTAGCCGGGCAGGGTGCCCACATTCTCGACCTCTACGCCTTCGATCGCCTCGAGGTCGGGCAGCGTCGAAGTGAGGAACTCGAGCATGGGGGTGCCCGACAGCAGGGTGCTCGCGATCAGCTCGGGCCCGGGGCCGACGAGATGAGCTTGGTCGACGAGGAGGTTGGTCACCTCGGCCAGCAGGGCCATCTCGACCTCAGGGTCCACCGCCCGCCCAGGTGTGCGGTGGAGCGAGCCGGCCTGGCCCGAACGAGAGCCCGGTCGGATCCAGCTCCAGGCCACGTGGAGGTGCTCGGATCCAAGAGGGTCGAGGCTGAGGAGGAGATGGCGGGCTCGGGGCGGGAGAAAGTCCACCGAGGCGTCACCCGAGATGACCCGGACTCGCTCGGCGAGGTCGGGAACATAGCCCTCGAGGAACCGGTCGACGTCCTCGGTCGGGATGGCGATCCGGGGTGTCCGGAGCAGTTCGAGCAGGGACGCGTCGAGTGGGCCGTCGAGGCGGGCGAGGTGGACCTCGTCGACGTCGCCCGTGGCGTGGTCCTCGGTCCACCATGCGATGCCGTGTGGGATGGGGCCAAGCAGGCGAGCGCTGCCGAGATCGATCTCGAGGTCTCCCGCCACCATGGCCGGACGCACCACGAGGCCCTTGGGGACGCGTCGCACGTCGAGCAGGCCCTCGGCGACGTGGCGGTGGAGGGTGACCTCGCCGGAGCCATTGCGACCGGTGACGAGGACTACCCCAAGGTCGGTGGCCTCCTCGAGCAAGTCGAAGACCCGTCGGCTCCGGATGGCATCGAGCCAGACCGTGTCGTCAGCCCGGTAGTACGCATTGGCTTCGTTGATCTGGGCCAGGGCCCGGAGCTCCTTGAGCACAAGGACCTGGGCATCGAGGTCGCCGTCGGCTTGCCATCCCCGTCGGAGCCCGTCGAGTGTCCCCCAGGTAACCCCGCGGGTGGACCAGGCTCGCCCGTCGACCGAGCGGACCGGGACAAGCCGCAGCCGGGGTGGCGATGGGGTGGCGCCACCACTAGATCGCGTGTTCCCGACGACGAGGTCGATCTGAAGTCCGAGGCCTTCGGTGGTGATGGACTCCTCGATGACAGCCGGGACGGCGGCACTGGCGAGCAGTGCTTCCCACGGCGCTCGTTCAGCCGTTCGGCCGCTGCTCGAGACCGATGGCACCTGGTGATCGAGGAGGCGCTGGTGGGCCAGTGCGGTGAGCAAGAGGCAGACCACGTGCTTGCATCGTCGCCGCATCGGGCACGAGCAGCTGCCGTCGATGGACTGGGGCACCCCTTGGCGGTCGACGAGGATCTCGGCCGAGGTGTCGTAAATCTCCTCGCGTGAACCCTCAACTGAGCCCTCGAGTGAACTGCCGGCGATGACCCAATCGAGATCGATCACCTTGCCGTGGGCGGCATAGGCCTCACCCCGGGCATAGGTCCGAGCATCCACCGATCGCCGGAGGCCGGCGAGGATCTCCTCCTCCGTCGCAGCGTGACCCGTCACCGGTCGTCGTCTACGCAGTGGCATGGTCGAAGGAGGGGTCGGGCGCAGGCATCGGACCTCTCAGTCTACGGAAGACTGTGACGTCTCCCTCGATCAGGAGCGGCTCCGGTCGTCTGCCCGGGACAGACGGGTTGGCGGATGGGGTGGGGATCGGAAAAGATGAGCCCACAACGAGGAGGCACTCATGCCGAGCGAGGCCCACCAGCAGATCGTCGAATTCTTGAGAGCAACGGCGTCGGGTGCGTCGGGTGCTCCGTCGTTCGAGGCAGCCCGGGCAGCTCTGGACCAGATGGGGCAGAGCTTCTCGGTCCCCGAGGGCGTTGACGTGTCGGCGGTCGAGATCGCCGGAGTGCCATGCGAATCGATCGCTCCGGTGGTCGGAGAACACGGCACTCTCGTCTATCTCCATGGTGGCGCCTACACGGTTGGATCGCTCAATAGTCACCGCTCGCTCAGCAGCCGCATCGCGTTGGCCACGGGGTGTCGGGTCATCGCTGTCGACTACCGGCTGGCCCCCGAATATCCCTTTCCCGCGGGACTCGATGACTGTGCCACCGTTGTCGCCGAGCTCCTCGATCAGGGACTCGATCCTTCGGAGCTGTTCGTCGGCGGGGACTCTGCCGGTGGCGGAATGGCCATGGCACTGATGCTGCGCCGTCTCGACGACGGCCTCGTGCTGCCGGCCGGAGCCGTGCTCCTTTCGCCATGGCTCGACCTTCACCTGCAGTCGGCCTCCATCACCGAGCGGGCGGCAGCGGATCCCTTGCTCAACGTCGCATCGCTCGCTCGCAGCGTGGAGGCCTTCGTGGATGATCCGTCGCACCCTCACGCCTCGCCGATCCTGGCTGACCCGACGGGCCTGCCGGCGCTGCTGATCCTTGTGGGAACGGCCGAGATCCTCCTTGATGACAGCCTGGTGTTCGCCGAAGCGGCAACCGCTGCCGGAGTCGACGTCGAGATCGATGTCGAGGATGGGCTCATCCACGTCTGGCCGTTCCTCGATGGGATCCCCGAGGCAGCGGCTGCCATGGAGCGGATCGGGAGCTGGGTGAAGGCGAGGCTCACGCCCGCCACGAACTGAATCTTCAAGCCCGGACGGGCAACCGCTCGCGCCGAGGAAACGAGGCCAGACCGCTACTTGTTGTTGACGGTCACGCCATCGCTGAACATCGAGTCGTGGAACTCGAACTTGGAGATCGTGGCCGTGGTCGGGATGTCGTAATACAGGTCACCAGTGACGGAGTTGCCTGGATTGATGTTCGTGAAGAGCACGGAGTCCTGGTTGGAGTAGATCTCGGCATCTGAGGAGGTGCTGAGTTTGCTGCCCTTGTCGTCGAAGGCGTACTGGTTGTCCGAGACGAGATCCTGCGCCTCGGTGCCCTTGTTGGCCACGGTGACGTTGACCTTGCAGAATTGCCCTTGCGCCGTGACGCCAAGGCCGTTGGCGGTGTCGCCGACCGAGGGGATGGCGCACTGCACGGTGTTCACCGTGAACGTGAACTTTCCATCGGCCGCTGCCGTCCCGATCCCGACCGCGGTCTTGCTGGAGGAACCACCGCCTGACGAGTTCCCACCTGAGGAGGAACTTGAACCCCCTGAAGCGGCGGCGGCCAAGCCTCCGATGACGATCACCGCAGCAATCGCAGTGTGACGAATCCTCATGATGACCCCATTCCGTGAAAGCAATTAAGTGATTATCTACATACTAGGTCCGAACTGTGACATCGGCTCGGGACCTGGTCATTCGGACGGCGAGAGCCCCTTGCATCGCACACTTCGTGACCAGCCGATCCGCAATGGCACTAAGACGGCGGGCAGAGCGATCAGGTCAGATGGATCGCGCACCACATGGATCGGCGGGAACCAGGTCGAGTTGCCAGTCACGAGTCGATCGAGGCCGATGGCTGGTGTCTCGATGGTCCTCATCAGCCAGATGTAGGCCTCGGTGCACGGACCGAACAGTTTGACCGCGGCGAAGGCGGCGGCCACGGCGGCCACGAAGATGATGACCTCTCCACGCGGGAGCCTCCAGTTCCCCCGGCACACGGTCCACTGAGCGAACTCGGCGAACGAGAGCAGCAGGAGCGGGGCGAAGACCAGGCCGGCCACGTCGGACAGCTTGCCCGTGATCGAGCCACCGACGTGCTCTTTGAGGACGCGATCGTTGAGGATCAAGACGATCAGCGAGAGGACCGATGGCCACGAGAGCAGAAGGTCTCCTGGGATCGCAGCTCGAGGGGGTGATGGGACCATGGTGTTCACCATGCCATCTACATGTGCGTGTATGCATAGGGTGACGCCTGATCCAAAGATGCGGCCAGAGAGGTCGCCACTGGTCAGTTGTATCGAGTGGATCGTCGATGAGGCGACTCATTTGCCGCGATGTCACTGCACTCGTCAAGGATGCGGTCAGGCACCCCCGATCAGGAGAAGAGATCCCATGGCATTGATTCCCAAGCGAGACCGACCGGTGTTCGCCGGAGCCCAGTATCTCGGTGGCCTGACGAAGGGCCCCCGCCGGTCGATGGGTCACCTGAGTTTCGATGAAACGGTGTCACTCGGGGCGGCATGGCAGAAGGTCGAGATACCGGTCGCGGACATCGCCTCGATCGCCACCACGTCAGAAATGGTCGGCAAGCGGAAGACGGGTGCGGTTCTCATGTTCGGTGTGCTCGGACTTGCCGGAAAGGGATCGAAGACCGAGGGCAGTATCTCCATCTCCCTCAAATCCGGTGAAGAGGCCTACTTCATGATCCCGAAGCTCACCAACGTGAAGATCAAAGCGGCCCTTGCGGGATGGATGACGAAGTTCGACATCCCCTGGAGCGGAGAGCAGGATGAGGACGGGGATGGAGGGGCGCCGACGAGCAAGGCCGACGAGCTCGGCAAGCTTGCTCAGCTCCACGCCGCAGGCACTCTGACCGACCAGGAGTTCGCCGCAGCCAAGGCGGATCTGCTGGGCCTTGACGACTGAGGCCCGTCACCCCCTGGCCCGCCCCACACGTGCCCGTGTGCTCGATCTCGGATCGAGCATGGGAACCGCGGACAACTCGGCGTATCCCAACTCGACGCAGAGCTGATCGGAATGGTCGTCATCAGGTGAACGAAATCATGATTCCTCTCACAGTGCGGTCCCTCCTGAAACGACTGGGGCATGAGCATGATGAGTTGAAGCAACATGTTCCTCCGAGCAGCAGCAGTAGCAGCAGTAGCAGCAGCAGCGTCGGTGGTGCTGAGCGCCGCAACTCGAGAGTGGCCCCGAGTTGTCGCTGCGCAGCGTTGTGTTGACAGGCAGGTCAGGCTAGAGAGATGGGCGACGACGAGTACGACCGGCGGCATGCTGCCCTGCATCAAGGAACCCGCCTCGAATGGTTCACGGTGTTCTGGAACGTCATTGAGGTGTTCGTCACCGTCACCCTGGGCCTGATGGCCGGCTCCCTGGCGCTTGTGGCCTACGGCCTCGACTCGGTCATCGAAGTCTTCGCCTCGCTGGTCGTGGTCCGCTACATCTCTCGCCATGAGTCCGGAGGCCAGGCTGCTCGGGCGCTGCGCCTCGTGGCGCTGGCCTTCGGCCTGCTGGCTGCCTATCTCGTGGGAGCGAGCTCGTGGTCGCTGGCTCACCGAGAGGTCTCCTCCTCCTCGCCGCTCGGGATCGCCTACCTGATCATCGCCGCCACGGCGATGTTCATCCTGGCCCTGCGAAAGCGCAGGCTGGCCGTCATCGCCAGAAGTGCTCCGCTGGGCGCCGAAGCCGCCCTGACGTTCCTTGACGGCTGTCTGGCATCAGGGATTCTGCTTGCCTTGGTGCTCAATGCTGCCGTTGGGCTGTGGTGGACGGACCAGGTGGCGGCCATGGGCGTGGGGGTCATCTGCGCCAAAGAAGCGGGTCGAAACTGGAGAGAGGCCTCCACGCTGTCCACGAGCATGGACGACATCGCTGGCTCGTAGCGACCTCACGGCCGGGCCGGGTCAGTCACGGAGCTGGTCGAGGATGGCGAGGATCTCGTCGCCGTAGAGCTCGAGCTTTGTCGGACCGATGCCACTCACGGCGAGCAGCGATCGCTGGTCGGTCGGCATGTCAGCGGTGATCGCTTCCAAGGTCTTGTTGTCGGCTACTACGAAGGCCGGCACCCCGTCAGACTTGGAGCGTTCGAGTCGCCATGCCTTCAACGCAGCGAAGATCCCCTCGTCGACGGGGCCAGATGGAGGGGTGCTGCGCGTGCGGGCCAATGCCCGCGATAGGGGTCTAGGGGGATCAAGGAGGCTGCTTCGGCCTTCAACCATGATCGCCGATCCGAAGGGGATCGAGGTCGAGGAGGTGCCGATCGAGACGGTGACTCCGGAGTCGCCGACTGAGGTCACGACGCAGTCGTAGCCACCCCACACGAAGCGCAGGTCGATGGCCGCGGGGATTCCGTCTCGATCCGTCGTGGCGGACTGTGCCGACGTGTCCGATCGAGCATGGCCCGCTGTTGACGAGGGAGTCCTCGGTGCACCAGGCTCGTCGAGCTCACCGAGGAACAGCGACGCGTTGGCGGATTCCGCCACGACGGCCAGCGTCGCTTGAGCCCTCGTGATGGCCACGTGAAAGACCCGGCGCTCCTCCTCGACGTTGGTACTGAGACGGTGAGGGATCACACCGCCGCTGGCGTCGTGGACGATCACGTGTGGCCATTCGAGCCCCTTGACCTTGTGAATGGTCGACAACGTGACACCATCGAGATCACTGCGGTGGCCGAGCGCCCGGCGCACCCACGACAAGAAGGTCCCGGCGTCAGGGTGGATGTGGCCGAGGGCGACGAGGGCGCGCAGGTCGTCGGAGTGGGCGGCAGCGTTGCGGCCCTGCTTGCTTGCGTCGAGAGCGGCGAGCGAACTGTCGAGGCCGAGTTCGCTCCGAATCGCCTCGAGGATCTCTGCCGAGCTAGCGGAACGAGCTCGACGAGTGAGCCGTTCGAGATCAGTAACGAAGGCGGCCACCTTGTCGGCAAGCTTGGGGTCATCGAGTCGACTGGCGATCCGCCGCATCCCGGCGACGTCGGTTTCCCCGGCGATCCAGTCGACCATCTTTGGCGAAAGGCTGCGGGAGGGTCGACGGATGGCGTCGCGGATCTCGGGCTCGCCGAGTGTTACGGCCGTGGCCAGGGAGAACCAGGCCAGAGCCGCTTTGGTTCCGGTTCTGGTGAGCAGGTTGCCGTTGTCTCGGTTGTTCACCGCAACGCCTTGCTCTCTCAGTGCCACTTCGACCGGAGCGAGAAGAGCGTTGACTCGGGTGAGCACGCAGATCTCACGGGGCTGAGCGCCCCCGGCGAGTGCGGCGAGGACCAGTCGGGTGGTCTCTGCCGCTGGCTCGTCCGCTTCTGCGACGATCAAGGTTCCGGGGCCGCTGGCAGCATGAGGCCCGGCCACGATCTCCTTGGGCACTCGGATGCGGTTGCGAGTCAGCAGGTTCGAGGCCGCCGAGACGACGGGAGCGGGGCAGCGGTAGTTGGTGGATAGGGCGTGGTGGGTCGATTCGGGGATGAAGTGGTCGAAGTCGACCAGCCACTGAGGGGTCGCCCCTGAGTATCCGTAGATGGTCTGGTCGTCATCCCCAACTCCGAAGATGGGCAGAGCGGGACCAGCCACCAGACGGAGCAGGAGCATGTGCGCCGGGTTGAGATCCTGGTACTCGTCGACCAGGAGCACGCCGACCGAGCGACGGGCTACTTCGCGTGTTTCGGGCTCGGTGAGCAGCGCCTCGATGGCCAGGTAGACCTGTTCGTCGAAATCGACTTGGTTTCGGCTGGCCAGAGTCTCACGCCACCGAGGGAAGAGCTCGGCGAGGCCGGCCACGTCGCCGCCGTACTCGGCCTCCACCTCTTGGGGGTTGCGCAGGCCAAGCCGAATCGATGACAGCGCCTCGATCCACGATGCGGCGGGGTCGGCATTGGTTCGGCGAGGGAAGCTCACCATCGAGCCCAGGAGGTCTCGAACTGCCATCTCGTCGAGCGTGCTGAGCGAGCCACGGCGAGGTGCGAAGCCTCGGGTCCCCGAGACGATGGCGAACGACAGAGCATTGAGCGTGAGGATGCGAAGGCCACCGAGGCCTCGAGTCCGCTCCTCCATCTCCTCCTGAGCGCGCTTGTTGAAAGCGACCATGAGGATCGAGTCGGCGGGGACGCCCGACGCCACGAGGTGTCGAGCGCGCTCGGTGAGGACGCGAGTCTTGCCTGACCCGGCCGGGGCGATGATCCGCGACCGCATGATCGGCTCGGCCACCGCCGCTCGCTGGCTGGGGTCGAGCTCGCTGGTGAGAGGAGCCGCACGAAGGGGGTGCAGTTGGCCCCGCTCTATCGACTCGGCTGGAATGAGGAAGAGATCGCCGACATCGAGGGAGAGGTCGAGACCCCCGCCATCGAGCACAGCCAGGCGGCCATCGGGCAGTTCGACGTCGGCCTCGGAGTCGGGCAGGAGCGTGGCGCCCAAGGCCACGGCGGCATCGAGCAGCGGCCAGGTGGGCGAGCCAGTTCGCAGGTCGACGCAATGGCGAACCATCAGCTCCCAGGTGTCCTCGGCGAAGAGATCGTGGTCCGGGGGCAGGCTCCAGACCGGCTCGCTGCTGCGGGAGGGCTCGGGGGCCTCGAGTCCCTCGGCGATCTCGAACACCGTGGCAGTTCGTGTCAGGTGAGCGGTCCGGACGACCCGCAGGAGGGTGTCGGTGCCGAGGGTGAGGGATGTGACCTTGATCACTGGGCAGGAGGACCACGGTGTCGGGATGGTCTGGCCGGGATGGACCAGCAACGATCGACCCAGGCTGGCCGGACCGGGGCCTGCGGTCAGGGTCCCGGTGAGTCGAGTCGGTGGCCGATGAGGTGTACGGGGTTCCGACGGGGACGCCGGCTGGATCGAGATCACCGGCGGCGAATCTTGATCCTCGGCCGGAAGGGTTCCCGGTGGACCGCTGACGATCACACTCGGGGCATTCGATCGGGCCAGCCCGATGGCGTGGCGACGAGCCGAGGCCAGATCGGGATGGGACGTCGTCTGGTCACCGAAGCTCACGAAGACGCCATTGTCCTGTTCATCGACATAGATCGGGGTGGGCTCGTCCATTCCTCGCAACCTACCGGGGACCTCTGACGCTGACCCTCGATGATGCTCGACGAGGCCCATCATCCATCAAATGACACGGTTGAAATTAGGGCGAAGTCTTGTCGAGATCCTTGATGTCCCTGACGGTCGCAGCATTGGCGCTGATGCTATGTAACAATGCGCATTCAGTTGCAGCAACGGGATGTTCGGGCAGCAAGAGACCGATCTATAGGACACATGGAAAGAATCGAACATGTGTTCGTCTTATGAGAAGTCCGGTAGTTCTGTCACAACTATTTGAGAAGGTAGTTGGTGCCCGGTGCAGGATCCCTGCCCGGTTCGATACGAGAGCCAGGAGTAGCAGTGGAGCCACGTGATCAGGTCGTGAGCAAGATCGAGGACCTCGAGAGGTTGGCGCTTTCTCTGTTGGGTCAGGCCAAGAACCTGCTTGAAACAGCGATATCGCTGCGGGAACTGCTCAGTCTTGAAGAAGAAGGAGTTCCCGGAGTGCACGCTGACGGGCACTCTCTGCGATGAGATCGACCAGTTGGAGCAACGAAAGTTCGAGGAACTTCGACACCGCCCGGTAGGTATCGATCTCGCGGGGCTCTGTCAGGTCTCGCTCCCATCGACTGAGGTTTCCCTGGGTGGTGGCGAGCAGATCAGCGACCTCAGCCTGATTCAAGCCGAGGGTTTCCCGGCGCTTCCTGAGCGCCTGTCCGAGCGTCAACGTCTTGCGTGCCACGCGCTCAGGTTAATGCGTCGGGAGCCCTCCTGATCATCAGCAAGGGAGTGCCCTCATCGAGGAGACGACAGGGCGTGAAGAATCGCTCCTCGGGATCTTTCCTCTGGAGCTAGTGGGACCGGCCGCACGCACTTCCCGAATGCACGGACCGCGTCCCCGGACCGCATTCCCGGACCGGATTGAGCATCCGGGGCGTAGCCTTCGCTGAGGCGACGATGGTCGCCGGAGGATCGAGGGAACACCATGGGAAGCGAGATCGACCGGATCGTGGCAGGGGCACAGTCCCCGGGATGGGGCGTGGGTGAAGGTACGTCAGGACAGGTGATGGCGACCAAGGACTCCGGGCAGGTCGGCATGCCCTTTGTGGTCATCGCTCGGCGGGGAGGCCGCGGGATGAACGTCTCGCTCTACCAGCCAGGCGATGACATCGACATCGAAGGCGAGCTCGTCGGCACCATCAGCGGGAACCCCCGCGACATGGGCCGCCAGCTTCGCTCAATGCTCGAGGATCTTGAGCTGGGTCCCGACGCCTGAAGCGTCGGTTCGTCAGGGTCACCGCTGGATTAGCGCCGAGGCGCAACAGGCGACCCGACCGTTGCGAGCCTGAAGGAAGAACAACGCACGGCAACAGCACTGCAGATGCAGTGCCGGAGATCGATCGGTGTTCGAGAGCTGCGTCAGCGTGCGGCTACTGCTCTTCGGCGCTTCGAGCTTGGAGAGACCGTCAGGGTGACTGTCGGTGGTCGCTTGGTTGTCGTGCTGACCAACCCCGTCGGCAGCCCGGGGAGCGGCAGCACTCGTTGCCGCAGGCCGAGCCCAACCCGCAAGGAGACGGGGCAGCTTGCCAGAACCGGTCTTCTCTGGCCGAACAATCGGAGACGTTCTTGATGAACTGAGAAGCGAGGACTGAGCCGCTCAGGTGGTGCCTCGACCCATTCGCTCTCTCGACGCTCGTCACCTCCCCACTGCTCGGGAGATGGAGGATGACCTCTCGGCAGCGCTGACCTCTGACCAGGGACTTGCCGCGGTCTGTGCTCATCACGCCATCTCGGTCCAATGGCCAGCTTGATCACCGCCTCGTGCCACGGAGACAGAGCAGTGTCCCAGCATGATCCTCGGCCGTCTCGAGCCCGGTCGAGAGCAGTGATGAGACCTCGACAAGCAAGAACGATGACGTATCCCCTTGGCATGTTGCGTTGCGGGCGAGAGATCGGGACGCCAACCACATGGGTGTCACACCTCTTCTCTAGGTTCGGCCAGGTCATCGAACCGAGGAGGAATGCCATGGGTTTCCGAATGGGAGGGCTGCCGAGGGCACCACGCATCTCGTCTGGCAGCGTGCACAGCTTCACTCGATCGGCTGCACCGCGTGCCGTGAGGGAGATTCGTCATGCCAGCCACAGCGTGGCTAAGCCGACGGGGAAGCTTGAGTCCTCCTTCTGGAAGAGGTTCCTGGGCTGAGAGCCAGAGCGAACCGTGAGTTCGGTGAGGCTGATCTCGCTCACGAAGCGGAGGCCTCTCGGGACATCCTCATTGAGGACTGCAGGTTGATGCTGTTGACTGGGTCGGAGATGGCGATCGAGTCGTGGTCGTCGGGCGAGCGAAGCACGCCGGAGCGATGCTCGAGTCGGCCTCCGAGCTCCGGATGGCCGATATCGGCGGCTGCCTCGTCGAGCTACGCCATGGTGGGGCGGCTGGCCATGGGGCACGACTCGAGTCCAACGATGCGGGGGACTTGAACCAAATCGAGGGGGTCGCCTTCTGGCCGGCCTCGGCCTCGACCCAGGCTCAGTAGCGGGTTCCCTCGTCATCTTGGGCCTCGACGAAGCAACCGAGCCGAAATGCAGTTCGGCGCAGAGTTCGAGGCTGCGGTGCCATCTCATCGAGGTGGTTACCCCTTGGCGCCTCGGCCGGCGTTGGGGCCGACCTCAATCCCTATCGGTGTTTGGTGGAGGTCGCCTCATTGCACAGCCGCTGGACATCGGCGTCGGCAGCCTTGATCTTCTTGGAGGTGATCCCATGCTTCTTGAGAGCCAGTCCGGCAGCGACGGTTTGGCTGGTGGTCAGATTCTTTGGATGGGGAGAGGTCGCGGACCCGACAGCGTCGGCGATGATCGTGAGCATCTGCTGATCGGTCTCAATGGCGGCCAGCAGCGGCTTCCAGTGAGAATCGATGCTGGCCGACTGACGAGCGGGGATGATGGCCGACGAGATGCCGGTGATCTCCGAGCGGATTGAGGCCGAGGAGGCAGCGCTGATGTCGCTGCACGCCTTCGCCGCCAGCTTCTTGGCGCTGGTGGCGGGTGGTGTCGTGCTGCACGCGGCGCACACGACGAGGACCATCGAAGCGATGAGCCCAGCGATCGAATGGCTCGGTGATTGAGCCGAGCTCGCAGGCAGACCCCTTGGTGACCGTTGGTCGAGCAGGGTGAGACCGGTCATGGAGCAGGACCGTAGCAGGGGTATCGATCCAGTGGCCGGGCACCCGTTCAGCGCTGGCCTTCGAGCGAGGTGACCGCTGAACGGGCAGGTGACCTCATCGCCAAACGGGTGGACTCTTCGCTCTGCTCAGCCTCCCTCGGCGATGGATCTGATGCCGAGGATCGTGGCGTCCATGTTGGTGCGCCACATGCCGAGGCGCATCTCGACGAGCTCCTCCTCGCGCTCTGGGTGCTGCTCGATCATCGGGGTGAGGCCCGAGGGCCCCGGTCCCATCTGGGCCCATTGACGAAGGAGTGATCCGTCGGATCGTGGTTCAATCTCGAAGCGCCAGCGAGCGGCCGGCGCGTCCGGGTCACCGACGGCCCAGCCGAAGCATCGGGAGGGATCACACTCGGTGACCGTGCAGCGAACCTCCCACTCACCAATTGCCCGGTGCCGGTTTCGACCCAGGAAGGTGGCTCCAAGCGCTGGGCCGTCGGCGCCATCGACCCAGTCCGCACCCTGGAACTCGTCAGAGAATTGGGCGGGGAGGTCGAGGTCGGTGACCAATGCCCAGAGGATCTCGGGGCTGGCAGCAACCTCGGTCTCGACGATCACCTGTGGTCCCTCGTGATAGCGCATGAGCCCTCCTTCGCGTGTGTCGCATCATCACGCCGTGTCGTGGTCGTTGACATCAGCACCACATGATGGTCGGTGGTCCCGATTCCCACCAGATGGGGGCCCTGGTCGCTCGAGGTTGACGAGCCCCGGGGTGATGAGGATTCGGCGCCAGCGTGGGAGCACCCAACAGGGAGCAACGTGGTCGAAGGAACGCTCGCTCGACTCGTGGCCAGTCAGGTTGAGATCATCACCGCGTGCGTTCGCCGACGCCATGGTCGGAGGGTTTCGATGTTCGGTGTGGTGGCTCGAGGCCCGGAGATGCCTGAGAGCGTTCTCGCTGCCTTCGTCGAGTTCGATGACGACGCGGCGCTCCTCGAGTTGATCAGCGTCCACAGAAGCGGCAGTCCCCGGAAGGCCAGTGCTCGCTGGGTCTGATCGCTGGGTCTGCTCGCTTGACGACTGAAGGCAATGAGGGGAGGCTAGGGTCTGGATCTGGATCGCTGGACTTTCTATCTACGATGGAAGAACCACCGGTGACTGATC
>CAIUMH010000087.1 GCA_903900235.1 uncultured Actinomycetes bacterium | reverse complement strand
GTGTCGTGGGTTCGACAACCTAGGGCCCATGCGGCTCGTAGGTGGGCTCAACAAGGGCAAGCCCAGCGAAGGCGATCTCGAGGCAGCACGGGCGTTTGCTTCCGGGCTCCCTGAGCACAGCGAGGGAGCAATCAGATCCAATGGGCGGACCACAAAGAGTGTTCCAGCGGCGGGGGAGCGGTCACGGTCGCAGCAGCGGGCTGCCTCCTGAGTGCAGATCCCCCACGGATCCACCGAACAACCTAGGAGCGCGGCCTAGATCTGGCGATCAGTGGGCGGGCTCGCCGGATCCGAGGAGTTCCATCACTCGGTCCCGCATCGGCAGGCTCGGGATGGCGCCGTGGGTAGTGGTCGCGAGCGCGCCGCACGCCGCCGCGTAGCGAAACGCCTCGGCTCGACTCAGGCCGAGGGCCATGCCGGCCGCCAGACCTCCACAGAAGGAATCTCCGGCTCCGGTGGCATCGACCGCGTCGACAACGAACACCTCTGTCTCCAGTACCTCGTCGGACCCGTTGGTGACGAGGAGTGAGCCGGACGAGCCACGGGTGACGCAGACGTCACCCTTGGTCCGTGCCAGCAGAGCACGAGCGGCCTCGAGGGCACCCTCACGAGTTGTCGCGTCGATGCCGGTCAGCACTGCAGCCTCGGTCTCATTGGGGACGAGCAGATCGACGAGCGAAAGCAGGTCGTCGTCCAAGGGCCTGGCGGGGGCCGGGTTCAAGATGGTGAACACTCCGTGGGCCTGCGCGATCTCGAGCGCTCTTCGTACGGCGTCGAGGGGAACCTCGAGCTGACAGAGCAGCACCGCGGCGTTGGCGATGTCGTCGGCGTAGCGGTCGATGATGGCAGGGGTGAGGGCGTCGTTGGCTTGCGGCACCACGATGATCCGGTTGTCGCCGTTGTGGTCGACTTCGATGTGAGCGATGCCGGTCGGGCCATCCACCTTGGTCAAGAAGCGGGTGTCGCACCCTCCACGGCGAACGGCGTCGAAGACGATCTCGGCGACCGAATCGGTGCCGATGCATCCGATGAGGGCGGTGGGGACGCCCTGGTAGGCCGCGGCGACCGCCTGATTGGCCCCTTTGCCGCCAGGGACGATGGTGAAGTTGTCCCCGATGAGCGTCTCGCCAGCGTCGGGTAGCCGGGAGACGCGAGCGGTGAAGTCGACGTTGAGCGAGCCGACGACGATGACCCGGGGTGGCGTGCTCAAGGGATGGCCGATATGGCGTCGATCACGAGCTCGAGCGCCGCATCGCTGTCGATCCCGACGGCCACCCGCACGTTGGCTGGGTCGTCGAGTTTTGAGTGTCGCTGATCAGTCAGGGTGGCCCCTCGGGCCGGCCCATCGCCCGTGGCGACCTTGACCGCCATGTCGCGGAACTCGAACAGCTCGGGATGGGTGAGGGCGAGCACGGCACACGGGTCGTGGAGCGGTCCGACGGCCTCCTCGAAGAAGAAGTCCTGGTAGCGAGTGGCGTACGTGTCGAACAGGTCAGCCATGAACTCGGCGATCGACGAATCGAGCGCACGGACGCGCTGACCGAATGCAGGGGTGACCATGAGCTGGTGGGTCACGTCGAGGGGAGACATGACAAGCGGGATGCCAGCTCGGAAGACGATCGAGGCAGCGTCGGGGTCGACCCAGATGTTGAACTCGGCGCTCGGGGTGATGTTGCCGAAGGCGATGCCTCCCCCCATGATCGAGATCCCGGCGATCCGGTCGGCGAGCGTGGGATCGGCGCGCAGTGCGAGCGCGATGTTGGTCAGGGGCCCGGTGCCGATCAGCCAGCAGCCTTCGACCCGACGCGTGGTGTCGAGGATGGCCTCGACGGCGGTGACGGGGGAGGGGTCGATCGGGTGGGGGGGAAGGACGGGGCCGTCGCGTCCGGACTCTCCGTGCAGACCGGGTGGTAAGGCGGAGCGGGCGATCAGCGGCCGGGCGGCACCGGGATGCACGGCTGCGTTCAGGTTGAAGTGCTGTGCGGCGACGAGCGCATTGCGGGTGGACTGCTCCAAGCCGGCGTTGCCTGCCACTGTCGTGATGGCCAGTAGC
>CAIUMH010000086.1 GCA_903900235.1 uncultured Actinomycetes bacterium | reverse complement strand
AGGCAGGTCGCCGCACATCCTCTTCCGTCCCGACGAGCTGACGATGACGTTCGCCGACGTCCGAGGGTCCGAGGGGCTGGTCGAAGAGGTCACCAAGACGCTCAACCTCTTCCTCGCCTATCGCACCTTCAACGAGCAGATGGGCGGGACCCCCCGCAAGGCCATCCTCTTCGAGGGTCCCCCTGGAACGGGAAAGACCTACATGGCCAAGGCCATGGCCTCCGAGGCCGGGGTCCCGTTCCTCTTCGTGTCGTCCTCTGCCTTCCAGTCGATGTTCTACGGCCAGACCAACCGCAAGATCCGGGCCTACTTCAAAGAGCTGCGCCGCCAGGCCCGGCGCGAGGGCGGGGCCATCGGGTTCATCGAAGAGCTCGATGCGATCGGAGGAGCGCGTGGGTCAGGCTCCGGCCAGGGTGAGGGGATCCCTGGGGTGGTCAACGAACTGCTGATCCAGTTGCAGTCCTTCGAACAGACGCCCTGGTCGCTGCGGATGCGGGGCAAGGGCATCGAGATGATCAATGCCTGGCTGCCGGAGGACCGGCGGCTGCGCAAGCCGACCCACACCCCGGCCAACATCCTCGTGATCGGGGCCACCAACCGGGCCAGCGATCTCGACCCCGCCTTGGTGCGTCCCGGTCGGTTCGACCGCAACATCTACTTCGGCCTTCCCGGCCGCGCCGGGCGCCGAGACATCTTCGACTACTACCTGGACAAGAAGGCCCACGAGCCCGAGCTCGACCGTGAGGCGCGTCGCCAGACCCTGGCCGCCATGACGGCTGGATACTCGCCGGTGATGATCGAACATCTGCTCGACGAGGCCCTGGTGTGGGCGCTGCGACGGGGCGCGAACCGCCTGTCCTGGGACGACCTTCAGCACGCCAAGATGACCGAGGAGATCGGCTTGGCCCAGCCGGTCGAGTACACCGAGGCGGAGCGGCGCACCATCGCCACCCACGAAGCCGGGCATGCCACCGTGGCCTGGCTCGTGGGCAAGAGCCGGACTCTCGAGGTCTTGACCATCGTGAAGCGCCGGGACGCCCTCGGCCTCCTCAGCCACTCAGAGACCGAAGAGCGGTTCACCAAGACCCAGACCGAGGTCCGGGCCATGATCGATATCGCCTTCGGTGGCATGGTGGCCGAGGAGCTCTTCTTCGGTGAATCCTCGACGGGGGTTGCCAGCGACCTGCAGTCCGCCACCCTCAACGCCTGTCAGATGATCGGCCTGCTCGGCATGGGCAGCTCGCTCATCTCGGTCGGGGCGATCGAGTCGATGGGAGGCGGGATCGTCGGCAAGGTGCTCGCTGATGATGCCGGCCGAGCCGAGGTCGAAGCGCTCTTGTCCGACTCCAAGGCATCGGTGACCAGGATGCTCGACGAGCACCGTCGAGTGGTCGAAGGGCTGCGCGACGCCCTGCTGGTGCGCAGCGAGCTCATCGGCGAAGAGATCCTCGACGTCATCCGTCGGGCTCAGGCTGACCCGAATATTCTCCCTGCCAACCTGCGCGACTCCCCTCGCATGCACGACGGGGTGCCGACTGCATCGCCATCTGACTCCCCCGCCATCTGACTCGAGGGCGCCGGGGTCTTGTCCGCGAACGGCCCTTGCGTCTGATTGGGGGCTGCAGACGACAGCGTCCGAATCCACGGCCGCGACCTCGCCTCGGCATGTCACCATGGGCGCATGAGTGATGAAGGCCAAGAGCGCTACTACCACGGCACCTCTGCCAACTTGCAGCCTGGAGACCTGATCGAGCCGGGATTCACCTCCAACTTCGGCAGTCGCAGAAAGGCCAACCACGTCTACCTGACGGCCACCGTGGATGCCGCCATCTGGGGCGCCGAACTGGCGATCGGCGAGGGTCCCGGTCGGATCTACATCGTGGAACCGACCGGCCCGATCGAGGACGACCCGAACCTCACCGACAAGAAGTTCCCTGGTAACCCGACGAGGTCGTACCGTTCACGCCACCCGCTCTTGGTCACAGGCGAGCTCGCAGACTGGGAGGGACACGCCCCCGATGTCCTCCAAGCGATGAAGGACACCGTCGCACGAGCGAAGCAGCTCGGCATCGAAGCCATCGACGACTGAGGAGCCATTGCGGGCATGGACGAACTGTCGGGGCCGCAACAGAGCACCCATTGAAGGATCGCCGTCTGGGCGCTGCGATTGGGATACCTCGGGCTGGCCGTCGCTGTCGCTGTCGCCGTCGCCGTCGCCATCGCCTTCGCCGCCACCACGCTGGCTGGACTCATCCGGTCCGGCACGAACGTTCCGACCCCGACCTGGGTACTCGCCGATGCGGTTCCTGCTCATCCACGACTCGGTCCACACTCGGGAACCGACCCGAGGAGCCTGACGGCGACTT
>CAIUMH010000085.1 GCA_903900235.1 uncultured Actinomycetes bacterium | reverse complement strand
TGGGCGGTTCCGGAGAACTCATGTCGGACGATGAGGCGATGGACCTCGCCGTTTCGGAGTCGAGCGCCGTCCGTCGTCGCCGCCGCAGCTGACAGACACGTTGATAAAGGTTGTGATCGACGCCAACGTCTGGATTTCTGCGCAATCCGAAAGGGGCCTTCACGTCCACTCGTAATGAATCACAACGGGTTTCCTGGACTTCGATCTGACATCGGTGAGGCAACATTGCGGCCTTGCTGATGGGGATTCTTAGCCCGTCCTTACCAGGCTGTGCGGTCCTTCTTATGTGGGGCGGGGATAGTTCCTGCATGATCATCCGACCTTTCCATGAAACTGACGTGTGACGGTCTTCACGCGAGGCCTGAGAAACGCCTTCCGCAACTCCGTCAGATCGGTCGGGATCATCGCCATCTTGGCCTTGTCAATCGGGTTGTCAATCTCGATGTTGCTGGCCCACCAGGCCGTCACCACGAAGATCGCCTCGGTGCGCTCCTCGACGGGAACCACGGTGAACGTCTCGCCGGCCGGGTTCTTCGGCGGCCAGGGCGGCGGAACGCCTCTCAAGTCTGCTCGGCTGGGCAAGGTGGCCACGCTGCCACACGTGACCTCGGTGTCCCAGCGTCTCTCCCAACGGCTCTCGACCACGGATATCTCGCTGACCTCGCCCATCACTCCTGGGGCCCTCGGCCAGCAGTTCGGCGGACCGGGCGGAGGCCGCTTTGGCGAGTCCAGCTCCGCGGGCATGACGTTCACATTGCCCATCGAGGTGACGGGAACCAATACCCCGGGAACCGCGCTGACTCAGCAGTCCGGCGGGAGTGGCGGCAGCAACGAGAAGTTGGTGACGGGCACCACCTTCAGCGCCACCTCGGCAGCCCACGTGGCCATCGTGGGCACCGCGATGGCCACGAAGAACGACCTCAAGGTGGGATCCACCTTCACGGCCTGGAGCACGCCGATCAAGGTCATCGGCACCTACGAGGCCGGGAGCACCTTCGCCAACGCAGGAGTCCTCATGCCGCTCGCAACGGTCCAGGAGCTCTCCGGAAGCACCGGTGACGTGACCGGCGCCACCATCACCGTCGACTCCATCGACAACGTCCCGGCGGTGACGAAGTCAACCCAGGCTCTGCTCGGATCCACGGCCGACGTGACCTCGAGCTTGCAGACGGCCGAGACCTCGCTGGCCCCGCTCACAAGCGTCAAGACCATTTCGCTCTACGCACTCTTCGCCGCCCTGGCGGTGGCGGGGCTGATCACCCTGTTCTCCATGGTCATGGTGGTACGTGAGCGCCGCCGGGAGATCGGCGTCCTCAAGGCCATCGGCGCCAAGAGCTCGTCGGTGGTCAGTCAGTTCATGGTCGAAGCGACCGCCCTGACAATGGTGTCAGCAGTCCTCGGCCTAGTGGTCGGGATCCTGGCGGCCAATCCGATCACATCCACGCTCATCACGAACCAGTCTTCGACGACCACAGCTACCGCCGGCCCCGGTGGCTTCGCTGGCGGCTTCCCGGGTCGGCCGCCCAGCGGTGCGAGATTCGGAGGAGGAGCGATGCCGACACCGCCCTCGGGTGGTTTCCACGTCCCGGGTGGCGGCGTGCTGCACAGCTTTGGCACGTCGATCAGTTCGGTGCAGGCTGCGGCTGGCTGGACCACCGTCGTGTTTGGCCTCCTCGCAGCGGTGCTGCTGGCCGCTGGGGCCTCGGCATTCGCCGCCTGGAGCACCTCGAAGATCCGACCCTCTGAGATCCTGAGGAGTGAGTGATGCTTAGCGTTACTGGCCTGACCAAGTCCTTTCCCTCCGCTGGAGGTGAGGTTACCGCCCTCCATGACGTGAGCTTCTCCGCCTCGGACGGGGAGATGGTCTCAATCGTCGGTCCGTCCGGATCAGGAAAGAGCACCTTGCTCAGCTTGCTTGGGCTGCTCGATCGCCCTACCAGTGGCTCAATCATGGTTGGCAACCAGGACGTGAGCGGACTGTCCGCCGCTGCCCGGGCTGACTACCGCTGCCGGACTGTGGGCTTCGTGTTCCAGAGCTACCAACTCATCGGGAACCTGAGTGCCCTCGAGAACGTGATGTTGCCCATGGAGTACGCCAAGGTGCCGAAGGCCGCTCGCCAAGCCAGGGCATCTGAGCTCCTCGAGCACGTGGGGATAACCGGAGACATGCAGGATCGGCGTCCAGGACGACTCTCTGGTGGTGAGCAGCAGCGGGTGGCAGTTGCTCGTGCGCTCTCCAACGACCCATCGTTGATCCTGGCTGATGAGCCGACTGGCAACCTCGACAAGAAGACCGGGGCGAAGATCATCGAGCTTCTCAAAGGAGCGGCGATCACCTTCGGCACCACGGTGCTGCTGGTGACTCATGACACAGCGACTGCAAAGGCGGCCTCTCGGAGCCTGACACTCGAAGATGGTGCGCTCGTTTCGTGAGTATGTGTTCCTGAGCGGTCTATCGCATGCGATTAGCACGCAGCGCCGTTGTACAGGTCGATCTGACCCGAGGACTTCTTAATCATCTGGAACTGTCCGACCATGTGGCTGACGAGGTTGAAGGCCAGGGCGAAGTCTGACAAGGCGAATGGTGGGGGACGGTCACGCCCTCCCTGCCACCATGGACTACGGCGGCATGCCCGACGGCGTGAACATGCTGTTCGACCTCAAGATGATGGCCGGAGCAGGTGCTGTCCGAATGGACACCACGTGGTGGAGGGACTGGGACTCGAATCTGATGATCTTGAACGCGTCTAGGCGTCAGACATTTCTGTAATACAATTTGACCATGAGAAAAGTTGGTATCCGAGAACTCAATCAGCGAACTGCTGAAGTGATTGCTCGTGTGGAAATGGGAGAGCGCGTTGAGATCACGCGGAACGGAACCACAGTGGGCATCATCGAGCCAACCCGCCTCTCTCCGCTTGCTGCTCTCCTAGAGGCTGGTGAACTTCGACCAGCACGATCCCTCCTGCCGACGTTCGATCCGACTGGTGAGGCAGCTCTTGATGCGCGTGGTCTCGAAGCAGTAGTTGCTGACCGCGAGAACCCTGACCGTTGGTGATCTACATCGACACCTCAGCGGCCGTGAAGCTCGTTCGACTCGAAACACACAGCGAAGAACTTTCTCTCTGGATCAGAGGGCAGGTGAGTCCTGAGTTTGTTTCATCGGTGATCATCGAAGTCGAACTGCCGCGCGCCACAAGACGCAGTGCTCCAACCGATCTCGGCAGAGCAGGCGAAGTGCTGGACGGAATTGGCATCGTCACATTGTCTCCAGCCATCGTGACTCGGGCTGCTGGTTTTGACGAACGTGATCTTCGCTCGCTCGATGCCATTCACTTAGCCA
>CAIUMH010000084.1 GCA_903900235.1 uncultured Actinomycetes bacterium | reverse complement strand
GGAGCCTTCTTGGCTGGAGCCTTCTTGGCTGGAGCCTTCTTGGCTGGAGCCTTCTTGGCTGGAGCCTTCTTGGCTGGAGCCTTCTTGGCGGCGACCTTCTTGGCCGGAGCCTTCTTGGCCGGAGCCTTCTTCTTTGCGGCAGTTGCCACGGGAGTACCTCCTTGGGTTTCCGTTGCTACGCAGCCGTCACTGACCGATGCAGAGTCCGGACAAACCGGCTGCTTCGACGTGCAACGGAGGTAGTTGAGTGAACCCACCCGCCGCGACCGTCAGCCTCTCGGCTGTCGATCGATGTCAAGGTGGCACACAGCCTCAAGCAGGATGCTCCGGTGCTGATGCGCCGTACTGCGACACGGTCAGCGACGGCGTTGATCCGACCGTCCGACTTCCCGCTGAACGCAGCACTCACACCACTCATCGACATCACCTCATGCTGTTGACTGTCCATAGTTGACTTCATCCCCGATGCCGGGTCAAGCATCTCGGCGTTGCGACCGTTGGACTAGTGATGAAGACGTCGACCACCACCGACGACCGAGCTCGACACGATCATGCAGGAATACTGCTCGGGCGCGACGCCGAGGGCTGGATCTGGTCGGGGAATCAACGCAGCACACTCGTCCTAGGACCCACCCGATCGGGGAAGACCAGCAGCGTGATCATCCCCAACGTGCTCAGCGCACCGGGTGCCGTGGTGTTGACCTCGACGAAGCAAGATGTCATTACGGCCACCGCGGCAGCACGCGGCGAACACGGTCATACGTTGCTCTTCGACCCCCTCGGGGACTCAACCCCGCCGCAGGGGGTGATGTCGATCGGCTGGTCCCCGCTCGGTGCTGCTGCGACATGGGATGGTGCCATCGATATCGCCACGGCGATGGTGGCGTCATCTCGACGGAGAGCCGGTGGTGCTGGCCCTGTGGTCGACCACTGGACCGAACGCAGCGCTGCGCTGCTCTCGACCCTGCTGTACGCCGGAAGGAGCGGCGACCTCTCACTCTCGTCAGTGCTCAGGTGGGTGGACCGCCATAGCGGCAACGAAGCCTTGGAGATCCTCGAAGATCACATCGGAACCGAGCACCCTGCGACTGCGCTCCTCACCGGGATTCTCGCTACCGACAGCCGGGAGCAGTCGGCAATCTGGTCCTCCACGTCAGGGGTCCTCGGGGCCTACAGATCCCTCGGTGCCTTGGCCACCACCGAGCGAGACGGGCTCGATGCCGCGGCCTTCGTCGACGGCCAGCACACGCTGTACATCTGTGCCTCGGGTCGAAGCCAAGAACTCGCTGCCCCACTCGTCGTCGGCCTCCTCTCTGAAGTTCGCACCGCCGCCTACCGACGCGCCGATCTCGATCGGCCGGTCCTCCTCGCGCTCGATGAACTCGCCAATATCGCCCCTCTGCCTGATCTGGCACAGATCGTCAGCGAGGGAGGCGGCCAGGGTCTCCTCACCATCGGATGCCTCCAGGACCTCTCACAGGCCCGAGTCCGATGGGGACCTGAGGCCGATGGGTTCCTCTCATTGTTCTCCACCACTCTGCTCCTAGGCGGCGTCGCCGATCGCACGACCCTGCGCGCCTTTCACGACCTCGCTGGTCAGTCACGCGTCGCTCGATCATCGAGATCTACTGCCCGGGGCCGGCGAGGCGGTACGACCCTCACCGAGACCTGGAGCACTACCGACGAGCCAGTCCTGCCAATCGATGCCGTAGCTCGGGGACGACCTGATCACGGTCTGCTTCTCGACGCCACCAACAGCGTCGGATGGATTCCACTGACGGTCGCCCACCGAGACGAACCTTGGGCCTCGAGGACCAGAAGGCTTCCTCCTCGAGGACTCAACGGCCTCGAGCGATAGGCGACCGATATCGACTCGTGAGGTCCCGATAGCGGCCTGCCTCCTCGAACCACTCCGTTAATTGGGTTCGATCGGTGGGCCTCGGCCCGAGTTCCTTGAGTGCTCGCCACGTGGGAACCACGTTCGATGAGAGCTCGACCTCAGCGATCCCCCGGCCCAGTGCTGAACCCGACTGCGCCAGCACCGTGGCAATCGCCTCAGCCGAGATGCCGGCGGTCGCTGCCATGGCGACCGATTCGACGACATGGCGGGCCAGGAGCGGGCGACCGTAGAGCAATGCTCCCGCCCGATGCTCATCGACATGACGAGCCGAGCGATCGAAGCGTGGTGCATCCTCGAGCAACGGTGCCCTCCGTTTCCGTTCCTCCCAGATCCCGAGAGCCTCGCTTCGGGATCGACTGGTCTTCAGTGGCCGGCCAATCACCCCCCTGCGAACCTCCTCTGATCGACCGCTGAAGGCGATGCAGTCCGCATCGCTGACCCCCATGATGCGGATCACTCCATCGCTCCCCCGCTGGAACACCACCTCAAGCCGTCTCGACATCTCCGATCGCAGCGCACTCAGATAGATGGCGTCTGCCGCTCTGGCGTGAGCACGCAGCGCCAAGCCGTCGAGTGCACCGAAGCGGCCGTCCTCGCCTCGAGCGCGATTGGCGAGAAGAACATGGCTGTGGAGATGGGGGTCACCAGAGCGACTTGTCCCGTGGGTGAACCGCGCCGCGACGACACCATTGACGTGCAGCCAGGTCCGCTCCCCTCGCTCCGACGCTCGCCGGATCCCGGCCGATCGGTCTTCGACGTAGTCCATCGCGGCCTCGACTGCCACCTCATGACCCAAAACGACCTGCCGAGCGACAGCTTCGCTGGGGGAGGCCATGAGCACACTGACGGGCTTCGGTGCGGCAAACACCAGGTCATACGCGCTACGACGCTGGTGAGCCCCTGGCTCGAGCGTGCCGCCGGGGATCCGCCCGGACAAGATAAGCGAGAGCGCCTTGGGCTCCACGTCCCCGACGAGCCCGTGATGCTGCGCCGATCTCCCAACCCATCGTCCGGGCTGCGGTCCGCCGAAGAGGTCCCCTACCTCCCGAGCAGGATCGCTGAGCAGGTAGCTCCCTGAGCTGTCGCTCAGCGAATTGATCGTGAGCATGCCATGAGCCTCATGGCTCACACGGTCGGCTCATACCTCCGAAGGACGCGCCGAGCGGTTTCGCGCCCGCAGTCCACAAGGTCAACAGGACTCAGCACAGTGGCATCGGGACCAGCCTGGAGGAGCAGGCGCCCGAACCAGAGCGTGCTGAGTACCGACAGTGAAACCACGATGCGACCATCGTCCTCGACGTGTCGACCAGTGATCGGAACTGAGTCGGCGACCCAACGAGCATCAGGACCGAGAACCACCAATGCGGTCTCCGCATCGTCTGAGCTGATGAGGTCGATGCCATCAGCATCCGATACATCGAAGCCGTCCCGTCGTGGACCGACGTCAGTCGCTGACCGAAAGCGGTCGGCGTGAAAGATCCGGAAGTCGCTGCGCTCGCAGCACCACGCCCACACGTACCACTGACCCTCTCGCACCTCGCACTTGATCGGATCAATCACCCGCGTCGACTCGATGCCGGTCGAGTCAGCCACGTACACCACCTCGAGCTCACGCGCCTCACTGCACGCTCGGGCCAACTCATCGAGGTGCTCGGGATGCGGGATCTCGATCACCACTGACTTCGCCGCAGCGAGTGCCGCCTCAAGCTTCGCCACCGCCGAGGCCAGCGGGCCGCCAGAACCGCCCCCGGACACTTCGAGCAGCATCTTTGAGGCAGCCACCAGCACAATGGCGTCCGAAGCTGAAAGCTGCCGGGCGCGCTCGAGGTCTGGCAAGCGGGCGGTGACCGTATCGGCGTCCACGATGATGTCCATCAACTCGCCCGGTGAGTAGGGAGGACGACCACAGCAGGCCGCCAGCTCAAGCTCGGCAACCACCTCGTCAACCGTCATGTTGAACCGCTTGGCGACCTCGATGGTCTCCACTGTCCCCATCTCCGCCAACCACTCGAGCATGGCGAAGAGGCGCTGGAGTCGACGTTCCGTCGGCGTCATGCTGATGCCAGCGGCGTCGATCGGGCTGGTCGCCGGCCCAAGGTTCGCCGGATTGCTGATCGAAACTGGGGCGGCGGCTGGTTGCGTAGCCACCGAGGTCAACCATGCCACCATCGAAGAGCGTGCCGCCTCCGGTGACTGCACCACCACTGAGTCAAGCAAGCCGATCACCCAGGAGCGGGCCTGCTTCCACGAGCGGATCGGAATGGTGAAGATGCTCGATCCATCAGCATTGCGAGTCGTCACGAAGTTGGCACCGAGCGATCGCTCGAGGCGCCATGTTGCCCGGGCGTCGGCCTCAAGGACCAGCATCTCGGTGGCCTCGCCTACCTCCACCGCACTCGGGACGCTCAGGATCCGGCCGCTGTCTCTCGCCCCATCAGGAACGATGCCGCTGCCACGCGTCCCGAGCTTCGGCTCTGTTTCGATCCGATCAACACGGAAGTTCTTCGAGATGCTGTCGGCCGTGTCATAGGCCTCGAGGTACCAGTGTCCAAGGGCGAAGCGCAACGAGACCGGACTGAGCCGCCGCTTGACCCCCGAATAGTCAAACCGGACCTCGGCCTGCATCGAGATGGCTTGGTAGAGCACCGGGCTGTACGGGGAGATATCGACGTCCACGATGGGCGAGGCTGACGAGACGTTACCCAGCCCGATCTTGGCGAGGCCGTCGACCTCGGTCACTCCGTTGATCCCCACTGCCGCCAGCGCCAGATCGAGTGCCGCCACCTCCTGCGAGGAAAGGTTGAGATCGGGCAGATAGTACGTGGCCGGGTCGATTCGATAGCGATAGTCATTGGCCGCTCCGGTCTCGATGACCTCGACCTCGACGCCTCGCTTGCGCAAGAGAACCTTGTCGCGCTCGAACTGCTGCCGGGACGCCGTCTCCGACGAGTTCGGGTAGTTCGGCAGCTCGCTGACGATCTGGGCCATGGTGAGGCCTTGTGAGGCGTTGAGCAAGGTCACGGTGAGATCCATGAGCCGCTCGATGGTGTTGTCAGTCGCTGCCATAGTGTGAGGATAGGTGGTGGAGATGTCCTCGGCTCCAACTATTGCGCTCGGCCATCAGCCGACGGGACTTGGTCGGCCCGGCCCACTGCGGACGGTCATCGGCGACCCCGTCAGGAGACGGACATCGCACCGAGTCCTGACGACTAGAATTGGCAGTCACCTGAGACGACTGCCAACGCACCCTGCCCTGGAGGAGCGTCATGCCCACCTACGAGTACGCCTGCACGAAGTGCGGACACCAGTTCGAGATCGTCCAGTCCTTCTCTGATGACGCCCTGACCAAGTGCCCAGAGTGCAAGGGGAAACTGCGAAAGGTATTCGGGTCGGTCGGCATTGTCTTCAAGGGCAGCGGCTTCTACAAGAACGACAGTCGTGGCGCCAGCACATCGACCACCCCGCCCACGGGAACTGATTCGACGACCCCAACCCCGGCCCCGGCCGCTGAGGCGACTCCCAGCCCGACGCCGGCCAGCACCAGTGACGCGGCACCAGCGAAGAAGGACAAGCCAGCGGCGAAGAAGCCGGCGGCGAAGAAGGACTGATCAGGTCCCGGAGATCTGCACGTCACCGATCGCCAGAGTCTGTCCGGCAGAGATGCCAGGCAGCCAGGTGAGGTCGGCGCCGATCCCGATGATGTTCTGAAGCATCCGCTGGAAGGACGAGGCCACCGTGACCTCCCTGATCGGCTCGGCCAGCCGACCATCCCTGATCATCAGGCCCTCTGCTCCCACCGAGAAGTCACCGCTCACGGTGCTCACCCCGGAATGGACGCCCGTGATGGACTGGACGTAGAGGCCTTCGCCCACAGAGGCCAGCAGTTCGTCGGCGCTGAGGTCACCCGAGTGCAGCACCAGCGCCCGGCAGCCCGCCCCTGGACTCCCGGCGATGCCGCCGCGCGACGCCGAACCTGTCGCCGCGGCACCGGCCCGTCGAGCCGACACCGTGTCGTAGACGAACATGCTCAAGATGCCGTCATCAATCAGGACATTTCGGCGACACGCCAGGCCCTCTCCGTCGAGCGCCGAAGCTCCATACGCACGCAGGTCGGTTGGGTCATCGACGAGCGTGAACCCAGGAACCGCCACGCTCTCCCCGAGATGCCCTTCGAAGAAGGACCTCCCTCGAACCACCGCATCTCCGCTGAGCGCCCCGCTGAGAACTCCAAGGATGGTTGAGGTGACTCGAGGATCGAAGACCACCGTGGTGCGCATCGAGGCGCCCTTGGTCGCCCCCAGCATGCGAACAGAGCGCTCCACGGCATCTCGCGCCGCAGCCTCTGGATCAAGGTCACCTGGTCCTCGTCCGATCGAGAAGCCTGATCCGGTCTGTGTCTCATCGGCGGCGCCCGCCAGGGTGGCCGCCGAGACAAAGGCGCTGGTTCGTTCCGACGTAGCCCGAATCCCCGTCGTCGAGACGAGCGCCATCTCCGAGCGACTGTCGCCGTAGTCGGCGCTGTCGACCGATCGGATCCGTGGGTCGCCGGCCTTGGCCGCCGCCTCGACCGCCTTGGCGAGGGCGATCTTGTCGTCGATTGACACCAGGTGAGCTGTCGGATCGACCAGATCCACCTTCGCTGGGGTTATCCCATCGGGTGCAGCCAGCACCATCATCGGGTCAGGTGACGCAAAGGTGGCGTTCTCTCGAGCCGAGGTGAGCGCCGCTGCCACGGCACCCGGATCGAGCGATCCGGCGTAGGCGACCCCCACCCGCGATCCGTCAGGTCCGGGCAAGAGGACTCGAATCCCGATGCCCGCCGACGTCGCAGTCGAGAGGCTCTCGATCTCACCGTCGTAGATTCGGATCTCGGTGTCGGTCCCTCGGGCCACATAGGCCTCGATCTGCTCGGTTCCCGAGCCCTGCGCCACCAACCGATCGGCGATGTCGAGCAGTTCGTCACTCATGCTGCTGTCCCTCCGATGGTCACACCGGTGATTCGGAGCGTCGGCTGACCACAGCCAACCGGGACGCTCTGGCCATCCTTTCCGCAGGTACCAGGCATCATGGAGAAGTCATTGCCCAGCGCGTCGATCCGACGCAGCACCTCGGGGCCATTCCCGATGAGGTTGGCATCGCGCAGCGGCTCGGTGATCCGGCCACCCTCGATCAGGTAGGCCTCGGTCGTACCAAAGACGAAGTCACCAGTGGCCGTGCTGACCTGTCCGCCTCCGAGCTTTGCCACATAGACACCATCGGGGGTCTGGGCGATGATCTCGTCAGGGTCCTCTTGGCCGGCGAGAAGGAAGGTGTTGGTCATGCGGACCATGGGGAGGTCCTTATAGGTCTCGCGGCGGCCATTTCCACTCGAGGGCCGGCCCTCCTTGCGAGCTCGCAGCCAATCCCACATGTAGTCGGTCAGGATCCCATCTTCGATCAGAACATTGCGCTGCGCCGGGCGACCCTCGTCATCGATAGCCGACGTGCCCCACTCACCCGACACCGTGCCGTCGTCGACCAGTGTCACCAGCGGGCTCGCCACCTGACGGCCGAGTTGGCCGCAGTACACCGATGAGTCCTTGACGATGTGGTCGGCCTCAAGACCGTGACCGCAGGCCTCGTGGAACAGCACGCCACCCGATCCACCGGCAAGCACCACCGGAACCTCCCCCGACGGTGCCGGGCGAGCGGAGAGCTTGGCCATGGCGCGACGTGCAGCGATGCGACCCATCTCCGCCACGTCGGCATCATCGAACATCTCGAATCCCTCTGTGCGGGCCATCGACTCAAAACCGGTCTGGAGGCCAGTGTCCGCCGTGGCCACGCACATCACGTTGAATCGAGTCCGTACCTGGTCGTCACTGGCGTAGATGCCGTCGGTGGTGGCCACCAAGATCCGTCGTCGCCCCTCGGAGAACGCGGTGGTGACCTGCGAGATCGCGCTTCCCGCCGAGCGGGCCGCCTCGTCGGCAGCAGCCAGCAGCTCGAGCTTGGTCACGGTCGGGATCTCATCGAGCAAGTACCGGGCTGTCGCATCGTGGCGACGATGCTCTTCGAGAGGAGCCAGTCGGGTCCCCCCTCCGCCCTCTCGGGCCACTGCCGATGCCGCCCGAGCTGCAGCCAGCAACCCGGCCTCCGAGAGATCCGCCGTATGGGCGAACCCCGTCGTCTCGCCGACGACCACCCGGATCCCCGCCCCTCGAGAGCTCCCCGTGGAGAGCTCCTCGATTCGACCATCGTCTCGAGATGCGCTGCGTGAGGTGCGATCCTCGCAGAAGACCTCAGCCATGTCACCCCCTCGCTCGACGGCAACAGAGAGAACTCGTTCAATGAGATCGGGAGCGATGAGGTCCAAAGAGGCGGTCACCTGCTCAGCGTATCGGGACGCTGTGCCAAGAGCGCCGAGGATGCGAGCGGTGTTGGTAACCTTGACCGTGGTGAGACGCGCATGATCCTTCCTCAGATCGAGACACCTGAGGACCTCAGGTCGCTGTCGACTGAGCAGCTTGAAGAGCTCGCACAGGAGATTCGGTCCTTCATCGTCGAGACGGTGACCACAACCGGCGGGCACCTCGGATCCAATCTCGGAGTCGTGGAGCTGACACTCGCTCTCCATCGGGTCTTCGACTCGCCTCGAGACCCCATCTTGTGGGACACCGGCCATCAGGCCTATGTCCACAAGCTCCTCACGGGCCGGCGCTATGGCTTCAAGGACCTCCGGCAACAAGGAGGCCTCTCGGGTTACCCCAATCGGTCTGAATCCGAGCACGATTGGATCGAGAACTCGCATGCCTCGACGGTGCTCTCCTATGCCTATGGGATGGCGACCGCCTACGAGCTCGAGGGCGAGCTCGCCGGCCATGGTGGCGAGCGGAGGGTCGTGGCCGTCATCGGTGACGGAGCCCTCACTGGCGGGATGGCCTACGAGGCGCTCAACAACCTCGGTCATTCCGGACGACGGGTGGTCATCGTCCTCAACGACAATGGCCGCAGTTATGCCCCCACCATCTCGCAACTGTCGCAGTCGCTGACGAGCCTGCGGCTCCACCCGACCTATGTTCAGGCGCGCGAGCGCCTCCGGCACATCCTCCGGGAGATCCCAGCCGTGGGCGAAGTGGCCTATTCGGGCGTCCACGGTGTCACCAGCGCTCTGCGTGAGCTTGTCGCTCCTCACACCTTCTTCGAGGCCCTCGGCGTTCGCTATGCCGGACCCATCGACGGCCATGACATCGCCGCCGTCGAGCAGGCCTTGCGCAATGCCGCCGGGTGGGATGGACCCATCGTGGTCCACGTGCTCACCCAGAAGGGTCGTGGCTATGCCCCCGCCGAGGCAGACGAGGTTCAACGCCTGCACGACGTCAAGGTTGTGGCCGCCAGCAGCACCATCGATGAGGGTGCGGCCATCGCCCCATCCACCTACACCGATGCGTTCTCTCGCTCCCTGCTCGCCGCTGCGGCCGAGGACCCAAGGATCGTTGCCCTGACGGCGGCCATGCCTGGCCCCACCGGCCTCCTGCCGTTTGAGGCCGCGTACCCCGATCGCTTCGTCGACGTGGGTATCGCCGAGCAGCACGAGATGACCGCTGCCGCCGGCATGGCCATGGGCGGCCTGCGGCCCGTTGTCGCCGTCTACTCGACCTTCTTCACCCGGGCGGTCGATCAGGCGACCTACGACGTCGGAATGCACAACCTTCCCGTGACCATCGTCCTCGATCGAGCCGGCATCACCGGCGATGACGGGGCGAGCCACCACGGAGTCCTCGACCTAGCGCTCGCTCTGACGATTCCCAACATGACCGTCTTCGCCCCCTCCTCTACTGACGAGGTCGACGTGATGCTGCGCACCGCACTTGCGCTCAGTGGACCGGCCACGATCCGCTTCCCGAAAACCCCACCTGAGCGTCTCGACGGCGGCGTGGGCACGGGTCTATCGAGTCGCACCCTGCGACTCGGCGATGGATCGATCTGCCTGCTCGGTGTCGGCAAGATGACGGCCCGATGCCTCGCCGCTGCGACTCTGCTTGAGCGCGACCACGGCATCGATGCCACCGTCATCGACGTGCGGGTGGTCAGTCCGATCGACCCAGAAATGCTGGCCATCGCCGGACACCACCGCTGCGTGGTCACCGCCGAGGACGGGATCCGGGTCGGCGGAGCGGGCTCACACATCGCCGCAGCCCTCGAGGCTGCCGCGGCTACTGAAGGACGAATTTCCCCGCCGGTCACCCTGCTCGGCACACCCAAGGGCTTCTTGGCACAGGCCAAGCCCGACGTCATCCTTGCTGAGCTGGGTCTCGATGCTCCGAGCATCGCCGCGTCAAGCCGCGCTGCATGGTCCCGGGCGACGACCCGCCAGCAGACGCAGTCCTAATCAACCCTCAGCGGGCTTGTTGGCTCCATTGCGAGCCACGAACTCACCGACCTCCTGATACGCAGGGATCGACTCTCCGGCATCCCCCCAGAATCCAGGCTGGACATCAGAGGCCACGTGACCGGCTCCGATGAAGTGGTTGTTCACATCGGTGATCTCGAGTTCCCCGCGCGCCGAAGGCTCAAGGGTCTTGACGACGTCGAAGACCGCCGACTCGTAGCAGTAGACCCCTGTCACCGCGTAGTGGCTCGGCGGAACCGCCGGCTTCTCGATGATGCGGACGATCCGACCGTCTTCGTCCATCTCGGGCACACCGAGATGGGAGAGGTGGGTGGGATCCTCCATCTTTGACAGGACCAGCCGGCAGCCCTGCGGATTGGCCCGGAAGGCATCGATCGTCGGTCGGAACGAGAACTCGAAGATGTTGTCGGCCAGCATGACCACGATGGGCCCACCCTTGGCGAAGCGCTCACCGAGGCCGAGGGCTTCAGCGATACCACCGGCTTGCTCTTGGACGGCATAGGAGAGGCCTTCAAGGCCGTACGCTGAACCATCGCCCAGCATCCGCATGAAGTCACCAACCCGCTCCCCACCAGTGACGATCAGGAGCTCATCGATGCCGGCCGCCACCATGGCCTCCACTGACCACTCGACCATGGAGCGGTCGTAGACGGGAAGCAGGTGCTTGTTGGTGATCCGAGTCAGGCGGTTCAGTCGCGAGCCGGTACCACCGGCAAGAAGGATTCCACGCATGGCCAGACCCTAGATGGTCGAGATCTCAAGGACACCGCGAGCCACCTGGCCAGCATGCATGGCCTCGACGATGTCCCGGAACGCATCCATGGGGCGCGTCATCGTCACAAGCTCGTCAAGCTTCAGGCGGCCCGCCTTGTAGAGGTCCACCATCAGGCCGACGTCGTGGTGCGGCCGAGAGGACCCGTAGCGGCAGCCGAGGAGGCCCCGGTCCACATAGGCCAGCGAGTTGATGTCCACCGAAACCTCGGTGCCACGAGCCGGGATCCCGAGGGCGACAGCGTTGCCACCCCAGTCGAGGACGTCGAGAGCATTGCGCAGGACGGCCGGGTGCCCCACGCAGTCGAATGCCCAGGTCGCTCCGCCCATCGGATTGAGTGCACCGGCGGCCGACTCGCGGTTCGGCGGGAGCAGCTCGCGGACGCCGGCGACCGCGTCCGTCGAGGAGGCATCAATGAAGTCGGTAGCACCGAACTGCCGGGCCAGACCCTCCTTCGAGGCGAGCGTGTCAACGCCGATGATCCGCGTTGCCCCAGCGATGGCCAGGCCCTGGATGACGTTGAGGCCGACCCCACCGACACCGAAGACCACTGCAGTCTCGCCAGGGCGAACCTTGGCGCGGTTGAGGACGGCGCCCACACCGGTGAGGACGCCACAACCAATGAGGCAGGCAGAGGTCAGCGGCACGTCCTTGGGGATCCTGATCGCTTGGACCTCAGCGACGATGGTCGACTCGACGAACACGCTGGCGGCGGCGAAGTTCGAGGCCGCCTCACCCTTGTAGGTGAACGGGTGAGAGACGTTGCCCAGCGAGGCTCGGCACCACGTTGGGTGACCGGTCGAGCATGCCCGACACACACCACAGCTGGCCAAGGTGGCGATCACCACATGATCCCCCGGCTTGACCGAACGAACCTCGGAGCCGACTGCCTCGACGACGCCTGCGCCCTCATGGCCCAGCACCGCCGGAGGCTTCCAGGGAATGGTGCCATTGATCACCGAAAGGTCCGAGTGACAGACACCCGCCGCCGCCACGGCCACACGGACCTCCTTCGGTCCGACCTCGCGCAAGCCCAGGTCATCGGTGACCTCGACGCCATCTCCTGTGTAGACGATTCCCCTCATGGATTCCCTCCCTCTCGCAGGTGCGCTGCACCCGATGGATACTCGATCTGTGACTTACGACCCGAACCGGTCGCGCAACTCTCGTTTCAAGACCTTGCCACTTGCATTGGTCGGCAGCACATCGACGATCTCGACGGTCCGGGGGACTTTGTAGTTCGCCATCGCCCCCCGGGCGTAGGCGATCACCGACTCCGCAAAGGTGACATCATCGCCGTCGCCACGTTCGCGGACGATCACCGCACAGCCGACCTCGCCCATCCGCTCATCCGCCAAGCCCACTACGGCCACCTGTGCGACACCGGGGCATCGGCGAAGCATGGACTCGATCTCGGCGGGGTAGGCGTTGAAGCCACCGGTCACATACATGTCTTTGAGTCGATCGGTGATGATGACGTTTCCGGCCTCATCCATGGTCCCCACATCACCGGTGTGGAGCCAGCCCTCGGCGTCAATTGCCTTGGCCGTCTCGGCCGCATCCTCGAAGTAGCCGGGCATGACGGTGTAGCCCCGAACGACGATCTCACCCGGCAGTCCTCGATCGAGCTCTCGGCCCTCAGGGTCAACGACGCAGACCTCGATCGACGGGATGGCCCGACCGGATGTGGTGGAGATCGTCTCGGGCGAGTCGTCACTGCGGCACATGGTGACCACTCCGGTGGACTCGGTGAGCCCATAGGCCGTCAGTACCGTCTCGAAGCCAAGCTCGTCGCGCATGGCGACCACGAGCTCGACGGGGACCACGGCGGCACCAGTGACGCCGAGTCGCAGCGAGCTGAGATTGACTGAAGCTCGACGAGGGTGCGCCAGGATCGACTGATAGAGCGTCGGCGGTCCCGGAAGCATCGTGATGGCCTCGGCTTCGATGCGGTCGAGCACGGCGTCGACGTCGAAGACCGGCTCCGGCACCACCGTCGCCCCAGCCATCAGTGAGGCCAGCAACCCAGCCTTGTAGCCGAAGGTGTGGAAGAAGGGGTTCACGACGAGGTAGCGATCGCCACGACGCAGCCCGACGATCGATGCCCACGTGGCGAAGGTTCGCAGGGTCTGGCCATGCGTCGTCATCGCCCCCTTGGGATTACCCGTCGTCCCCGACGTGAAGACGAGGTCGCAGACTGCATCGGTGTCGATGGCCTCGGCCCGAGTGGCGGTGAGCGACCGGTCCACTCCCTCGGCCGCAGCCACCACCGTCGCGAGGGTGCTGACGGTCGTGCCTGAGGGTGCGTCGCCCTCAGCGTCGCCCTTGAGCACGACGATCTGCTCGAGCGATCCAATGTCCTCGCCCACGAGCAGCGCCGGGTAGTCCGCTCCAAGGAACCCGCGCACGGTGAGCAGCCAACGTGCCCCCGAGGCGCGCAGGATGAACGATGCCTCGCCGCCCTTGTATCGGGTGTTCAGGGTGACGATGACGGCGCCGGCGCGCACTGCGCCGAGTGCTCCGAGGATCCATTCAACACAGTTCGGCGCCCAGATCGCCACTCGATCTCCAGCCTCGACCCCCATGGCCAGCATGCCGGTCGCCACCTCATCCACGGCGGAGGCAAGTTCAGCGAATGACAGACGGACGTCGCCGTCGACGATGGCCTCATCGTCACCGAAGCGCTCTCCCGCCCAGGCAACGAGGCCTGGGATCGTGCCCCACACGAGGTCGCCACGCGGGTCCTCGGCAGCACCCAGGGCAAAGGAAGAGCGATTGATCTCAGGCATGTTGGCTCGACACCGAAATGATCTCGCCGCTGAGATAGGTCGAGTAGTCACTGGCCAGGAATGCGATGACCGAGGCCACCTCCCACACCTCGGCGCCACGGTGGAAGAGCTCCCGGCTGCGCAGGAGCGCGAGGTCCTCATCACTGATCACCCTGTTCAAGAAGGGGTGCTCCGCCAACGACGGAGCGACCGCGTTGATCCGGATGCCCTGAGGGGCGGCCTCAGCCGCCGCGCACCTCGTGAGTGCCATCACGCCCGCCTTGGCTGCGGCGTAATGGGCCTGACCAGGCTGGGCCCGCCAGCCGAGCACGCTGGCGTTGTTCACGATCACCCCGCGTCCGGCCGGGATCATCCGGCTCATCGCCGCCCGGGTGCAGCGGAACGTCCCGTTGAGCGTCACGTCGAGCACCAGGTTCCACTGGTCGTCGGTCATGTCCACGATCGGCACCTGGCCTCCGAGGCCAGCATTGTTCACCGCCACGTCGATGCGTCCGTGCGCCGTCGTGACGGCATCAAAAAGACGTTGCACGTCGTCTTCCTTGGTCACGTCACAGGGCACACCGAGCACCCGACGCCCGGCGTGAGCCGTCAACTGCTCGGCAGTCTCGGCACAACGACGCTCGTGCGCGTCAGACACGACGACCTCGGCTCCCTCGTCAAGGCACCGCTGGGCTGTAGCCATGCCGATCCCAGTACCTGCCGCCGCCGTGACGAGCACCACCTTGTCGGCGAGCAGGTTGTGCCCGGCCGGGGGGGCGGGTGCGGGGGTGGGGGCGAAGTCGTCACTGAGGCTCATGGTGCTCCTGTCGGGGTGATCTTGGGCTCCGGCGGCAGTCCGAGGACGCGTTCACCGATGATGTTCCGCTGGATCTCATTCGACCCGCCGTAGATGGTCTCGGACCGAGAGAACAAGAAGGTCCGATGCTCGGCGTCAAGGTCGTAGTCCGGGCCGGTGATCATTGCGTCGGGGCCCATCAGATCGAGTGCGAGCTCGCCGAAGCGCTGGTGCCATGAAGCCCAGAAGAGCTTCAGGATGGAGGCCTCAGGGGGGGCAACTGGTCCGTCGACGCCGCGCAGGCTTCGCAGCGTGGTGAGTCGGAGGACCTCGAGCTCAGCGAACGACCCGGCCACGCGATCGCGCAGCGCCGGGTCTTCGAGACGTCCATTGCGTCGGCCAAGATCGACGACCGCGTCGAACTCCCGCCGAAATGAGAGCAGGTGGCCGAGCAATCCGACCCCACGCTCAAAGGCCAGCGTGGCAAGGCCCACCATCCATCCTTGGCCGACCTCGCCCACGACATTGCTCGCCGCCGTGCGGGCCCCGTCGAAGAAGGTCTCATTGAACTCGCTGGTCATGGTGATCTGGGTGATCGGTCGGACCTCGATCCCCGGCTGGTCCATCGGAACCAAGAGGTACGACAGGCCCTTGTGTCGCGACGAGCCTGGGTCGGTGCGGCACATCACGAAACACCAGTCCGACTGATGAGCCAGCGATGTCCAGACCTTCTGCCCAGTGATGACCCACTCATCACCGTCGAGCACCGCACGGGTGGCCAGGGAAGCCAGGTCGCTCCCAGCATTGGGCTCCGAGTAGCCCTGGCACCACAGCTCGTCGCCCGAGACGATCTTGGGGAGGAAGCGGGCCTTCTGCTCGTCTGAGCCATAGTGGATGAGCGTCGGTCCGAGCAGGCCCTCACCAAGGATGCTCACCCGTCCGGGGGCCTTAGCCCGCACATACTCTTCATTGAAGATGACCTGTTGGTTCATCGTGGCGGCCCGGCCGCCGTACTCGACCGGCCATCCAATGCAGGTCCAGCCACCGGCGGCGAGCTCGTGCTCCCAGTCGCGACGGACCTCGAAGCCATAGGTCTCATCACCCGAACCCCCACGTCCGCCAAGCGCGGCGAAGTCACCGACGACGTGGTCGGCCATCCACTCGATCACCTCCTCGCGGAAGGCGCTGTCCTCTGGTGTGTCTCGCAGATCCATCGAGTGGGTAGCGTAGTGAACAATGCCGAGGGTTTCTGACGTAGCGTCAGAAACCTCCCGAGGAGTCACCATGCCTGAGTTCCCCAACGACAAGTCTGACGCCGAGTGGCGGGTCCAGCTCTCTCCAGAGCGCTACGCCATCTTGCGCCAGGCCTCCACCGAACCGGCCTTCACCGGAGCACTGCTCCACCTTGAAGATGATGGCTCCTTCACCTGCGCTGGGTGCCGCACTGAGCTCTTTGACAGCGCCTCCAAGTTCAACTCGGGCTGCGGCTGGCCCAGCTTCGACGCCGCCTCAGGACCGGTCCTCGAGCGCGAAGACCGGTCCCACGGCATGGTCAGGACCGAGATCCTCTGCGGATCCTGCGGTGGCCATCTCGGCCATGTGTTTCCTGATGGACCGACGGAGACTGGCCTGCGCTACTGCGTGAACTCACTCTCCATCGAGTTCAGCCCCGAACGGGACTAGCTCGCAGCGAGGGGGGCCACCGCACCCACGGGCATGAAGCGCAGGGAGATACCCACGTCGTCGGCCACCACCTCGGATCTGGTGCGAATCCTCCCGTCCTCGCCAGTCCAGCTTCGCTGCTCGAGCCGGCCCGTGAGCACCACCCGCGCCCCTTTATCGAGACTCAGGACCACGTGCTCGGCGAGGTCACGCCAACACACCACGTCGAAGTAGCTCGTCGCCTCCGCCCAGGCGCCCGTCTCTTTGTCCTGCCACCGGCGGTCGACAGCCAAGGTGAACGTCGCCGTGGCGGTTCCGTCCCTGAGGTGCCGAAGATCCGGGTCACCGGTGAGGTTGCCGGTCAGGATGGTTGTGTTGGCCATGATGCCCTCCGTATGGGTCGTGCACCGGCTGATCCCGGTGCGATCACGACCCAATGGTCGGGGCGGGTAGCTCAGACGTCGAGGAACCGACGGATGGCGATGGCCGATCCACCCGCACCAATGGCGGCGCCAAGACCAACGATGACGGCGTCGGTCCAGAAGATCTGCCAGCTTGAGAGTCGCATCTGCACCAGCAGCGCATTCGTCGAGGAGTCCATCCACAGATGAACCCCGAAGACGATCGCCGCAGCGATGATCGATCCCACCAGCCCCTGGATCAGGCCCTCCGACATGTAGGGGATGCGGATGAACCAGTTTGTGGCCCCGACCAACTTCATCACCGACACCTCGCGGCGACGGGCGAAGATTGCCAGGCGGATCGTGTTGAGGATGAGGACCGTGGCCGCCAACAGGAGCACGACCGCCACGACGATGAACACAACCTGAATGAAGGTGATCGCCTGCTCCATGGCGTGGATCTGCTGGAGCGGTGCGTCAACCTCCTTGACCCCTGGCTGTCCGCTGAAGCGATTCATGACCACCTGGGCGTCTGAGGGCTGGTTCGGAGTACAGCGGTAGGAGGTCGGCATTCCGCTCTTCTTGAGCACGCTGAACTCGGCGGGGCTGAGGAGCTTGCGGGCCTCAGCGAAGTCATAGGCCTTGTCTCGATAGATACAGGCATGGACATAGGGCAGCGTCGTCAGCTGCGTCGAGACGGCAGTGATTTCCGAACTCGAGGCATTGGGGGACATCCACACCACGACCTGTGTCCCACGTTGCCATTCGACCTCGGCATTGGCGGCACCCTGCTTGAGCAACAGCGTGGTCCCGACCAGCATCAACGAGACCGAGACGGTCAAGATGGCAGCAATCGTCATCAGGCGGTTGCGCCAGAGGTTCGAGGCCGTCTCTCGCACGGCGTACTCGGCAAAGATCGGCATGGTCAGGCCTGCCCAGCTGCGTCGTCGATGCCGTAGACACCTCGGGACTGGTCGCGCACCAGGGTCCCATGATCGAGCTCGAGCACCCGACGGCGCATCCGGTCGACGAGCGCCTTGTCATGGGTCGCCATGACCACGGTCGTCCCCGTCCGGTTGATCCGGTCCAGCAGGTTCATGATGCCCTCGGACGTCGCGGGGTCGAGGTTTCCCGTCGGCTCATCGGCGAGCAGGATCAGCGGTCGGTTTACGAACGCCCGAGCCACTGCCACCCGCTGCTGCTCTCCCCCGGAGAGCTCACCGGGCAGGCTGTCGTGCTTGTGCCCGAGGCCGACGAGCTCGAGGACCTGTGGGACCTGGGACTTCACCACCGACTTCGGGCGCCCAATCACCTCAAGGGCGAACGCCACGTTCTCGAACACGGTCTTGTTCGGGAGAAGTCGGAAGTCTTGGAACACGCAGCCGATGTTGCGGCGCAGGAAGGGGACCCGGCCCTTGGGCATGGTGACGATGTCGCGACCCGCTTCAATGATCCGCCCCGAGTCTGGGACCTCCTCGCGGAGCAAGAGGCGGAGGAAGGTGGTCTTGCCTGATCCAGAAGAGCCAACCAGGAAGACGAACTCACCCTTGTCGATGTCGACCGAGACGTCGCGCAGCGCCACGGTGGAGCCCTTGTAGGTCTTGGTGACGTGGTCGAGGAGGATCATCGGTGCATGCGTCCTGCGCAGCTCCCGGGTCGGAGACCCAGGACGTACGAAGTGCTGATGGAACCCAGCCTACCCGCCCCCCGCTGCCCTTTGGGACCATCGCCAGAGGGCCTCTGTGGTGTTGCGCGGCTGTCATCACGGTCGAGGATCAGGAGCCGGGCTCCCGCCGCCGCCGAAGCTCGGCCTCCATGAAGTCGTCGAGGTCTCCATCGAGCACCGCATCGACATTGCCAGTCTCTACATTGGTCCGGAGGTCCTTGACGAGCTGATACGGCGCCATCACATAGGAGCGGATCTGGCTCCCCCAAGCGTTGTCGATGCGCTCACCGGTGATCGCCGCCAGCTCAGCCTCGCGCTCGGCGCGTGCGAGGTCGACGAGCTTGTTCGCCAGGATCTGCATGGCGCGGGCCTTGTTCTGATGCTGGCTCCGCTCGTTCTGGCACGAGACCACGACGCCGGTAGGCAGGTGGGTGAGTCGGACAGCCGAGTCCGTCTTGTTGATGTGCTGACCACCAGCCCCAGAGGCCCGATAGGTGTCGATCCGCAGGTCCTTCTCGTCGATCTCGGGGGCGTCGTCGAGGTCCTCCATGAACGGCGTGACCTGCAAGGTGGCGAAACTGGTCTGGCGACGGTGCTGTGAATCGAAGGGGCTCATGCGCACAAGGCGATGCACCCCTCGCTCAGCGGAGAGCAGGCCATAGGCGAACCGTCCCTTCACGATGAACGTAGCCGACAGCAGCCCGGCCTCGGATCCCTCCGTCGTCTCATCCACCTCGACGCTGAAGCCTCGACGTTCGGCCCAGCGCGAGTACATCCGCAGCATCATCTCGGCCCAGTCCTGGGCATCGGTGCCACCGGCGCCGGCGTGCACCTCGGCGATGGCGTCGGCCTGGTCGTAGTCGCCCTGGAACAGGCTTTGGACCTCAAGGCGACCAATGCTCCGCTCAAGCTCCGTCACCGATCCCGCCAACTCGGCAACGAGCGAGTCGTCATCCTCGCCAGCATCCGATGACTCGGCGATCAACTCGATCATCACCCGCGCGTCATCGATGCTCGTTGCCAAGGCATCGAAGCGGCTCAAGTCATCGGCCACCCGGCCGAGCTCGGTGGTGACCTGACGGGCTCGATCTTGGTCATCCCAGAGACCAGGCTCGCCAGCGATGGCTTCGAGCTCATCTCGACGGAGGCGGGCCGCGTCGATGCCGAGGTAGCCCTTTGCCTCATCGAGCCGAGATTCGAGCTCATCAAGCGACTGGGCAAGATCGCGGGCTCCCGCCGGGATCTCAGGCGGCGCCATGGCACTGCTTGAACTTCTTGCCCGAGCCACACCAGCACGGGTCGTTGCGGCCAAGCTTGGCGTTCTCGTCCTTGACCACCGGAACGAAGCTCTCGAGCACGGGCTCGCCGATCTGACCCATGGCCTGTTCAGCCGTCGTCGGAGCAGCCGGTGGCGCCAACGAGAAACCGCCAGCCGGATCAGAGTCGTCAGGCGCCTCATAGACGGCACCAGCGAGTGATGGCTCTTCGACCGGCGTCATCTCGGCATCGACGTGGAGCACGTAGCGCAGGTAGTCGGCCTGAATCGCTTCAATGAGCTGGCCGAACATCGAGAAACCCTCTCGTTGCCAGGCCACGAGGGGGTCCTGCTGGCCCATGGCTCGCAGATTGATACCTTCACGCAGGTAGTCCATCTCGGAGAGGTGATCGCGCCAGCGCTGATCGATGATCTGGAGCATGACCTCACGCTCGATCTCGCGAGCCATCTCTTCGCCGCCCGGCATGGTGGCCGATCGGTTCTCGTAGTACTCGTCAGCCTCAAGCAGGATCGACTCGATCAACTGACCTTGCGTCCCAGCTTGGCCGAGATCCTCCGTCGAGAAGGCCGTTGGGTAGAACTGCTGGATCTCGGCGAGGAGTTGGTCAAGGTCCCACTCCTCCGGATAGTCGCTCGGGCAACTCGACGCCACGGCGTTCGTGAGCTCTTCGGTGAGCAGCTCGACGGTCTCGTCGTGCAGATCTCCCCCATCGATGACCTGCAGCCGCCTGGCATAGATGACCTTGCGCTGCTCATTCATCACCGCGTCGTATTTGAGGACTTCCTTGCGGGTTTCCGCATTGCGACCCTCAACGGTGTTCTGTGCTCGTTCGATGGCCTTCGTCACCATCTTGGCCTCGATGGGCGCATCCTCGGGCAGGGCGCGATCCATCACCCAGCTGACCGCACCCGTGGCGAACAGGCGCATGAGGTCGTCCTCGAGGGACAAGAAGAAGCGGCTCTCGCCGGGCTCGCCCTGTCGACCCGATCGGCCACGAAGCTGGTTGTCGATCCGCCGCGACTCGTGCCGCTCCGAACCGAGGACATAGAGACCACCGAGCTCTCGCACCGTGTCGCCCTCGGCCTTGCACTGCTCAGCGAAGGTGGCGGTGAGTTCGGCCAGACGAGCCTCGCCCTCCGGCGTGCTCAGGTCGACTCCTTCGGCGGCGCACTGCCGGGTGGCCAAGCCCTCGGCATTGCCACCGAGGAGGATGTCGACGCCACGGCCGGCCATGTTGGTGGCCACGGTAACGGCTCCGAGACGGCCAGCCTGCGCCACGATCTCCGCCTCACGGAAGTGCTGCTTGGCATTCAGGACCTCGTGGTTGATGCCTTGCTTGGCGAGGACACGCGAGAGCAACTCGGACTTCCCCACTGACGCAGTACCCACCAAGATGGGCTGGCCGAGCGTCTGGCGCTCAGCGATGTCGTCGGCGATGGCCTCGAACTTCGCCATCTCGGTCTTGAAGACGAGGTCCGGCTTGTCGATGCGTAGCATCGGACGATTCGTGGGGATGGGAACCACCGACAGGTCATAGGTCGAGGCGAACTCACCGGCCTCGGTCTCCGCCGTACCGGTCATGCCGGCGAGCTTCTCGTACATCCGGAAGTAGTTCTGGATCGTGACGGTTGCCCACGTGTGGTTCTCCTCGTTGATCCGCACTCGCTCCTTGGCCTCCACGGCCTGATGAAGCCCATCGGACCAGCGGCGTCCATCGAGGGTCCGTCCAGTGAACTCGTCGACGATGCGGACCTCACCATCGGCCACCAGATAGTCCTTGTCCCGGTGGTACAGCTCCTTGGCGCGCAGTGCCTGTGTCAGCTGGTGGACGTAGTTGACGCTGACGGCGTCATAGAGGTTCTCAACATTGAGAGCGCGCTCGACCCTCTCGATGCCCGCCTCTGTCGGCACGACGGTCTTCTTCTCCTCGTCGACCTCATAGTCGGTGTCCCGAGAGAGCGTGTTCACGATGGAGGCGAACCGGTAGTACAACCGAGCCGCGTCGTCCGAAGGCCCCGAGATGATGAGCGGTGTCCGGGCCTCATCGATGAGGATCGAGTCGACCTCGTCGATGATGGCGAACACGTGATCGCGTTGCGCCATCGTCTCGCGGCTTCGCGCCATGTTGTCGCGCAGGTAGTCGAACCCGAACTCGGCGTTCGTGCCATAGGTGACATCACAGGCATAGGCGTCACGCTTGAGCTCAGGATCTGTGATGTCGGGACCGACGCGACCGACGGTGAGCCCCATCCAGCGATGCAGTCGTCCCATCCACTCGGCGTCTCGGGTGGCGAGGTAGTCGTTCGAGGTGACCACGTGCACGCCGCGACCCGCCAGGGCGTTGAGGTACACCGGCAGGGTCGAGACGAGGGTCTTGCCCTCACCGGTCTTCATCTCGGCGATCCAGCCAAAGTGCAGCGCCATGCCACCCATCAGCTGCACGTCGAAGTGTCGCTGGCCGAGCACTCGCCATGCCGCTTCACGCACGACAGCGAATGACTCGATCAGCAGGTCGTCGAGGGTCTCACCGTCAGCCAGGCGGGCCTTGAATTCTGCGGTCTTGGCCTGGAGCTCAGCGTCGGAGAGTGCCTCCATCGCTGCCTCGAGGTCATTGATGGCAGGGACGAGCTCGGCGAGGCGGCGAACCTTCTTGCCTTCACCGGCGCGCAGGACTTTCGAGAGGACGCTCATGACCCCGCCAGCCTACCGGCACGAGCGACACCCTCCTCAGCAGGGCACCTCACCGCAGCGCCGAGCGCACCAGAGGGTCGATGGCCTCGGCCTCGAGAAGGAAGGCATCGTGCCCCAGGGTCGACTCGAGGCGGACCAGCGTGGCATTGGCCCCGATTCCCTCGACGATGTCCGCCTGCTCATCGAGCGGATAGAGGCGATCGGTATCGAAGCCGATCACCAGCGTCGGGGTCTCGATGTGGCCGAGCGCCTCGCGGATCGATCCTCGTCCTCGGCCGACATCATGGCTATCCATGGCCCGGCACAAGATCAGGTAGGTGTTGGCGTCGAACCGGTGGGCCAGCTTCTCGGCCTGGTGGTCGAGGTAGCTCTCAACCGCGAAGCGTCCACCGGCCAACGGATTCTCTCGGGCTTGGTGGGTCCGGCCAAAGCGCTCTCGGAGCTCGGCTCGGGTGCGATAGGTGATCTGCCCCATCCGACGAGCCGCCCCCATGCCCTTCCACGGGCCTTCGCCGTCGGCCTGGTCGTAGTAGTCGCCGCCGCTGAATGCCGGGTCGAGGGTCAGCGCCAAACTCTGCGCGTAGCAGAGGGCGATCTGCTCGGCTGTGGCTGCGGGCCCACAGGCCAGCAACACCAGTCGCTCGACGCGCTCAGGTGCCATCAAGGCCCACTCGAGCGCCCGCATGCCTCCCATCGATCCACCGAGGATGGCATGGAGGCGAGTGATGCCCAGTGCCGAGAGCAGTGCCTGTTCGGCGCTCACCTGGTCACGAATGGTGAGCCAAGGGAAACGACTTCCCCAAGCGGCACCGTCAGGATGAAGCGACGATGGCCCGAGTGATCCCTGGCAGCCGCCGAGGACGTTCGGGGCGATCACGAAGAATCGATCGGTGTCGATGGCCCGACCTGGCCCGATCAGACCGTCCCACCAGCCCGGCGTCCGATGACCCGGACCCACCGGTCCGGCGGCGTGGCTGTCACCGGTCAGGGCATGCAGGACAAGGACGGCATTGCCAGCATCCTCATCGAGCTCACCCCACGTCTCATAGGCCATCGAGATCGGCCCGAGGTCACCCCCGAGCCGACCACCTCCCTCAAGATCGAGGGGCGCGTCGACGAAGACATCGAGGAACTTCCTCGATCCCGTTTGGTCACCCGGTCGCCATGCGCCGGAGGCCGGTGGTGGTGGACCCGTGAGGTCTGGGTCTCTATCGACGGTCAGCGGCTCAGGCCTTCGCCGCTCGGAGGCCAGCATCGAGGTCGGCCAGGATGTCGGCGATCGATTCGATACCCACCGAGAGACGCACCATCTCTGGAGAGACGCCACTGGCCGCCTGCTCCTCGACCGTGAGCTGGCTGTGCGTCGTCGTGGCCGGGTGGATGGCCAGGCTGCGTACGTCGCCGACGTTGGCAAGGTGACTGAACAGCGAGAGGCTGTCGATGAACTTGGCGCCCGTCGCTGCGCCGCCGGCGAGGCCGAAGCTCAGCACCGCACCGCTGCCCTTGGGCAGGATCTCCTTGGCCCGGTCGTGCCACTTCGACGACGGGAGCCCTGGGTAGTTCACCCAGGCGACCTCGTCGCGCCCCTCGAGGAACTCGGCCACAGCCTGGGCGTTCTCCACGTGACGCTCCATCCGGAGGCTGAGGGTCTCAAGGCCCTGGACGATGAGGAAGGCGTTCATGGGCGACACCGCTGCACCAAGGTCGCGAAGACCCTGGACCCGGGCCTTGGCGATGTACGCGCCAGGACCAAGTGCCTCCCAGAACTTGAGGCCGTGGTAGCTCGGGTCGGGCTCGGTGAACATGGCGTGACGGCCGGAGGCACCGAAGTCAAAGGTTCCCCCGTCAACGATCACGCCGGCGACGGCCGTGCCATGGCCACCGATGAACTTCGTTGCAGAGTGCACGACGATGTCGGCCCCATGGGCCAGCGGGTTGGCCAGGTAGGGCGTAGCCAAGGTCGAGTCCACGATGAGCGGAACGTTGTTGGCATGGGCCACTCCGGAGATTCCGGCGATATCGAGGACGTCACCGCGTGGGTTGCCGATCGTCTCACCGTAGAAGGCGCGAGTCTGTGGGGTGACCTTGGCGGCCCACTGCTCAAGGTCATCGGGGTCATCAACGAAGTCCACCGTGATGCCGAGCTTGGGCAGCGTGTAGTGGAAGAGGTTGTAGGTGCCGCCGTAGAGCGACGGTGAGGCCACGATCTGGTCGCCCGCCTCGGCAAGGTTCAAGATGGCCAGAGTCTCCGCAGCCTGCCCGGACGCCACCGCAAGGGCACCGACACCACCCTCAAGGTCGGCGATGCGCTCTTCGATCACGCTGGTGGTCGGGTTCATGATTCGGGTGTAGATGTTGCCGGCCTCGGCGAGCCCGAAGAGCGCTGCGGCATGGTCGGTGTCGCGGAAGGCGTAGCTGGTGGTCATGTAGATCGGCACGGCGCGTGCCCCTGTGGTCGGGTCCGGCTCGGTCCCGGCGTGGATCTGTCGGGTCTCAAAGCCTTGAGTGTCAGCCATGGGGTGTCTCCTTGCTCGCGGTCACTGCGGGGCAGGCCACCTGGCCGCCATTGACCATCGTGTCAAACCCGACCAAACTTATCAAGAATTGACGTGGTCAGTGTCGATCGATGGCGACACCAGCCAGCGAACCGAGGAGTCGCAGGCCGAGAATCAACGCTCCGAAGGGCAGCAAGACCCGCGCCGGACCGCGCGTGGTGGCCGCTGCGAAGCGCAGGGCAGAGCGATGGTGAGCGAGAAGCATCCGATAGGGATGGGCCGCTCGAGCCACCCCCTCGACATGGGTGACGATGGCGACCGGAGCCACCCCCACCCCAAGCCCCGCCTCGTGGGCACGCCAGCACAGATCCATATCCTCGGCGAACATGAAGTAGGCCTCGTCGAAGCCGCCGAGCTGCTCGAATGCCGCCCGGCGAACTACGAAGAAGGCGCCAGACACCCAGTCGACCCCACCATCACCACGCTCTCCAGTTGACCGGTAGCGGCGGGTAAAGGGATTGTCGGGCGTGACCTTGCCGAGCAGGGCGTGGCCGACGGCGACAAGTGGCGACGGGAAGCGGCGCACCGAGGGATAACGAGCCCCATCGTTCGTCAGGATGGTCGGACCGACCAGGACCCACCGCGGATGATCGCCCAATGCGGCGACCAGCGAGGCCACCGCTCCGACATGTACCACGGTGTCAGGGTTCGCCACGATGATCGTGTCGGCGGAACTGCTCAGCGCAGCGACCCCTCGGTTGACGCCTGCACCGAACCCCAGGTTGCCACCAGGGTTGATGACCCGCACCTGCGACGTCATCTCACCGAGGGCGCTGGCAGTGGATCCAGGGTCGCCGTTCTCAACGACCACGATCTCGGTGATGCCCTCGGCGAGGAGCGAGGCGATGCAGCCACGCAGGAGTGGCCCGACGTTGTAGTCGACCACCACTGCAGCCGGACCCGCCACGAGGGGATCCCCCATAGCTAAAGCGACTTGGTGAAGCGGAACTTAATGAGGGCCTTGAGGGCGGCGAAGCCGTCCTTCCAGGTGATCTTCTTCCCCTCGTCGAACTCACGTCCGGCGTAGCTGATCGGCACCTCGTAGATCCGGAACCCCTGACGCAGGACCTTGGCGGTGATCTCCGGCTCGAAGTCAAAGCGATTGGAGATGATGTGCACCGGCTCGATCACCCTGCGGTCAAAGCACTTGTAGCAGGTCTCCATGTCCGAAAGCGTGGTCGCGTAGAGCACATTGGTCACCAGCGACAAGAACCGATTGCCGATCCAGTGCAGCAGCAGCATGTTCTTGCGCTCTCCGGTGAAACGACTTCCGTAGACCACGAATGCCTTGTGCTTCATGATCGGGTCGAGCAGTTTGATCCAGTCCTCCGGGTCATATTCGAGGTCTGCGTCTTGGATGATGATCAGGTCGCCGGTGGCCGCCTCGAGGCCCGTTCGCAGCGCAGCCCCCTTGCCCTGGTTCTGAGCATGGTTGAACACTCGGACGGTGGAGTCCTCAAGAGTGGCCAGCACCTTGTCGGTGCCGTCGGAGGATCCGTCGTTGACCACCACGATCTCAACCTCGAGGGGCACATCGACCGAGCGGATCCTCCGGATCACTTCGCCAATGGTCGACCGCTCGTTGTAGACGGGCACGAGCACGCTGAGGGTCTTGTAGTCCTTCTGCTCAAGCGATCGCTCTGGCGCCACGATGCCTCCCGGTCTCGATGATCGAACCTCAATCTAGCCGAGCCCAGCGACACTCCTTGGGCGACTCAGCGATCGAGCAGCTCGGCGAAGTGGTCGATCGTGACCTTGAGGCCATCCTCAGTCTTGATACTGGGCCGCCAGCCGAGTTGCTCGGTGGCTCGGGTGATATCCGGGCACCGACGAGTCGGATCATCCGTGGGAAGCGGGAGGTGCTCGATCGACGACGAACTCCCCGTCAGTTCCAGAATGATCTCAGCAATCTCGAGCACGGTCCGCTCATCGGGGTTTCCGAGGTTGATCGGTCCGATCACCGTCGCATCGCCGAGAGCGGCCAAACCAGCCACGAGATCGGCCACGTAGCAGAGGCTGCGGGTCTGGAGACCATCGCCGTACACCGTCAGCGGATCACCACGGAGTGCTTGGACGATGAAGTTCGACACCACCCGACCGTCACCTGCGGCCAGTCGAGGGCCATAGGTATTGAAGATCCGTGCGATGCCGATATCCGTGCCGCGCTTGGTATGGAAGGCCATCGTGATCGCCTCAGCGAACCGCTTGGCCTCGTCATAGACGCCGCGCGGGCCGATTGGATCGACATTGCCGCGATAGTCCTCGACCTGCGGGTGCACCATCGGATCCCCGTAGATCTCCGACGTCGAGGCCATCACAAACCTTGCTGAACTCGTGTCAGCCAGCTCAAGGAGCCGCCGCGTCCCCTCCGAGCCGACAGCCAGGGTCTCAAGCGGACGCTCGAGGTAGGCCGGAGGCGATGCCGGAGAGGCGAGGTTGTAGACGCGATCCACCGCTCCGGTGACCGGAACCTCAACGCTGACATCTGCCGCAATGACCTCGACCGCAGCAGTTGACGCAAGGTGCGCCAGGTTCTCCTGCGTTCCGGTGGTGAAGTCATCAAGGACCACAACCGCGTCCCCACGAGCCACATGGAGATCCGTCAGGTGCGACCCCAAGAATCCTGCGCCACCAGCGATGACGACCCTCACGTCCGACCTACGCCCACATAGGTGAAGCCCTGCCGACGAATGGCCTCGGGGTCGAGAAGGTTCCTCGCGTCGACGATCGACGGCGCAGCCATAAGGGCGGCCACGGCGTCAAAGTCAACCCACCTGAACTCCTGCCACTCGGTAAGCAAGCCGATGACCGCAGCCCCGCGAGCCGCCTCGACGGGATCCGCCACGATCTCCACGCCTGCGAGGTCGGGGCTGTTGGCATCGTTGGCGCTCACCGTGGGGTCGTAGGCCCGCACCGTGGCTCCGCGCTCAACGACCTTGGCCGTGATGGCCGTAGCCGGCGAGTTGCGTCGGTCATCAGTGTCGGCTTTGAAGGTCAGTCCCCAGATTCCGATCGTCTTGCCATCAAGGGAGCCACCCGCTGCTACCTCGAGCTTGTGGACCATCCGTTCGATCTGCTCGTCGTTGCAGGCGATCGCCCCCCGCAGCAGCCCGAAGTCGTACCCATGCTCCATTCCGATGTGCACCAGCGCCGAGGTGTCCTTCGGGAAGCACGATCCGCCCCATCCGGGGCCGGGCCGGAGGAACTCGAAGCCGATGCGCTTGTCGAACCCAAGACCAAGGACCAGATCTCGGACATCGGCACCTACTGCTTCGCACAGGGCGGCCATGGCGTTGATGAAGCTGATCTTGGTGGCCAAGAAGGCATTCGAGGCGTACTTGATGGTCTCAGCAGTCGTGGGATCAGTGATGACCATGGCCGCACCGGTCGAGCCGAAGAGCTCCGCCACGGCGGTGGCAGCCCGCACATCTGTTGATCCGACGACGATGCGGTCCGGGTGGAGGCTGTCGGTCACGGCTGTGCCCTCGCGCAGGAACTCCGGGTTCGAGACCACGGCGATATCGGAGCGCCCGATGGTCCGCTCGACCAGGTTCACGGTCCCCACTGGCACCGTCGACTTGTTGATCACAATGGTGCCGGGCTCAAGGAACGGCCCGATCTCTGCGGCCGCCGACTCGACATAGGACAGATCAGCCGCACCGTCATCGCCCTGCGGGGTGGGCACGCAGAGGAAGACGAACTCGCAGCCCTGAACGGCCTCAGCCGCCGAGGGCATGTACCGAAGGCGACCGGCAGCACGACCCTCGGCCAAAAGCACATCGAGACCGGGCTCGAAGATCGGCATCTCGCCGGCCAGCAGCATGTTCAGTCGACGCTCGTCGCGCTCAGCGAGGACGACGTCGTGTCCTCGGGTCGAAAGCACCCCGGCTGTCGGAAGCCCCACGTATCCCGCGCCAATCACGCAGACGCGACGTGCCTCGGCTGCTGGCTTCGCCGTCTTGGGCTGCTTCGACGTCATGACCCTCCCTCAGAGGTGAGCGCGGCGACCAGCCGTGCCACACCATCTTGCCATTCGGGGAGCGGCACCCCTTCGATCTCGGCGAGGCGCTGCGAGACCAACGGTGAGTAGCTCGGGCGCGTCGCTGCCGGTTGCGGGTTGAGATCAGCGGTGGTGATCGGGGTCACCTGATCAGCCGACCCACCAGCCTCCACGACGGCATGGCTGATCACTTCATGCCAGCTCGCCGCACCAGCCCCGGCAACATGGAAGACACCCGCAGGGCGTCGCCTGATCATGGCCACCAGGCCCGCAGCCAGGTCTGCTGAGGCAGTCAGCGTTCCAATCTGATCATCCACGAAGCGAAGGGCACGTCCGGTGCGGCCTGCATCCGTCGCCAGGTTGATGACCGTGCGACCCGCGAGCCCGGCCACCCAAGAGGTCCGAACGATGGTGTCGGTTCCCCGACACATGGCTTCGCCTGCGAGCTTCGTTGCCCCGTAGACGCTGAGCGGACCGGTCGCATCGGTCTCGACCAACGGCCGCCCCAGGTTGCCGGCGAAGACATAGTCCGTGGAGACGTAGATCACGTGAGCACCCACCACCTCTGCCGCCGCCACCACATTGCCGGTGCCGATCTCGTTGATAGCCGTCGCTCCGGGCACGTCCAGCTCCGCTCGGTCCACTGCGGTGTAAGCGGCGAGGTGGACGATCACGTCGGGGCCGATCGCTTCCACGGTGGTCCGAACAAGCTCGGCATCGACGATGTCGAGGCCAGCGCGGTCGAGGGCGTGGAGGTCGAACTCCCCATCAGCGACTGGGTCTGCCCCGAGCAGGGCGGTAGCCCGTCCTGCCGGAGGGATCATTCCGCCAAGGACCTGTGACAGGTCCGTGCCGACCTGGCCGCCAGCTCCGGTGATCAAGATTCGCATAGTACCGATGGCCTAGGACTTGGAGTCGCCCCAGGTGGACTCGACCACCGGAGCACGCTCGAGCAGTGGTGCCCACCAGTCCTGGTTGTCTCGGTACCATTCGACGGTCTCTCGGATGCCCTGCTCGAAGGGGATCGTCGGCTCCCATCCGAGCTCGGTACGGATCTTGGTGATGTCAAGGAGGTAGCGCCGGTCGTGGCCCGGGCGGTCAGGGACGATCGTCTTGAGGCTGGCTGGCTTGCCAGTCGCTGCCAAGACGGCATCGGCGATCTGCTCGATCGATGCCTCGACACCGGAGCCCACGTGGTACGTCTCGCCGATCCGGCCCCGGAGCAGTACGGCCTCGATGGCCCGGCAGTGATCGTCGACGTGGAGCCATTCCCGGCGGTTCTGCGTCGAGGCATAGAGCGGCAGCGGTTGATCGGCCAACGCCCGGGTGGAGAACAGCGGGATGACCTTTTCGGGGAATTGATAAGGCCCGTAGTTGTTTGCGCAGTTGGTGATCGTGATCGGGAGCTCGTACGTTTCCGAGTAGGCCCGCACCGCATGGTCCGCTCCGGCCTTGGAGGCGTTGTATGGGGTCCGAGGGCGATAGGGGCTCGACTCGTTGAATGACTCATCGGTGTCGAGATCGAGATCGCCATAGACCTCACAGGTCGAGATGTGGTGGAACCGAGACACCCCAGAGCGACGTGCCGCCTCGAGCATGGTCTGGGTGCCCATCACGTTGGTGGAGAAGAACCGAGCGGGGTCGAGCACGGCGAGCGAGTTGTGCGACTCCGCGGCGAAGTGAACGATGGTGTCGATCTCGTTGGTCTCGATCGCCAGGACGGCCGCATCAAGATCGCAGATGTCAGCCTTGACGAAGGCGATCTGGTCAAGGACTCCCTCAAGACTCCCCATCGTGGCGGCATAGGTCATGACGTCGTAGACGACCACCGTGTCTGATGGGTGTCGCTCGACCCAATAACGGGCAAAGGCCGAGCCGATGAATCCGGCTCCGCCGGTGATGAGCATGCGCATACAGGGGAGACTAGTCAGGCCGGATAGTCAGGGCAGGCCGGATAGTCAGGGCAGGCCGGATAGTCAGGTCAGGCCGGACTGTCAGGTCAGGCCGGACGCAGATGGATCACATCGCCCGCAGCCACCTCGAGAATCCCGTTCTCGGTGTCAACGAGCAGGTGGCCCTCAGGGCTCAGGCCAACTGCGTGACCCTCAACCTCGCCATCAGCCATCATCACCCGAACCCTTCGCCCGATGGTCACCAGCCGTTCAGAGAGTTCGGAGATCAGCACTGCTCGACCTTCACTCTCACCAAGTTGATCGACCCGCCCGGCCAGCTCTGACAGGACGAGATCGAGGAGGACGTCACGTTCGACGGTGACACCGGTGGCATCGAGGAGGCACGTCCCGCCCACTTCCGGTGGTCCCGGCCAGGTGAGATTGATCCCAATCCCCACGACGATCGCAGGCACCCCATCGGCCGCCGAGAGGTCGATCTCGGCCAAGATCCCGGCAACTTTGGCATCCTCGATCACCAGGTCATTGGGCCACTTGAGATCTGGGGCGAGTCCACAGGACTGGTCGACCGCGGCCACTGCTGCGAGCGCTACGGCGGCGGTTGCGAGGTGCAGTTGACCAGGCTCGAGAGGTACTCGCAGCAGCACCGACATCAGCAGGGCCGCTCCCGCCGGTGACTCCCAACGACGATCGAGTCGACCCCGGCCAGCCGTCTGGTGGTCGGCCACCGCCACAAGCCGGCTCGGGGCCCCGCTCCGGGCTTGGTCGAGCAGATAGGTGTTGGTCGAGTCGATGACGTCGAAGCGCTGAATATCGAAGTGGTGGTGCGTCATGGCGCCAACCCTATGGTCCGTGAGAGTATCGGGAGTCAACTCAAGCCCCCTGCCGGAGGCGAGGTGCCCCGGCCACCCATCGAGAGGTCAAGCGTGCTGAAGAAGGTCCTGATCGCGAACCGTGGAGAGATTGCCGTCCGGGTGATCCGAACCTGCCGGGAGATGGGCATCGCCACCGTCGCTGTGTACTCCGAGCTCGACCGGGACGCCCTCCACGTCCGACTCGCCGACGAGGCATATGCCCTTGGCGGACAGACGGCTGCCGAGAGCTATTTGAATACCGAAGCCATCCTCGCCGCCATCGAGGAGTCCGGGGCCGATGCCGTCCACCCTGGTTACGGCTTCTTCTCTGAAAACACTGATTTCGCCCGGGCCATCACGGCCAAGGGCGTCACCTTCATCGGCCCACCGCCTGAGGCGATCGAGGTCATGGGCGACAAGATCAGTTCCCGGCTGGCCGCTGAAGCCGCCGGTGTCTCTGGTGTCCCCGGTCGGTCCCAGACGCTGAGTTCCTCCGATGAAGTCGTCGCCTTTGGCGAGGAGTTCGGCTGGCCAGTGGCGATCAAGGCGGCATTCGGTGGTGGTGGCCGAGGCATGAAGGTCGTACACGCGGCCGACGAGGCTGCCGAGGCCCTCGAGTCTGCCCAGCGTGAGGCGCTCTCCTACTTCGGTCGCGACGAGTGCTACGTGGAGCGCTACCTGACGTGGCCGCGACACATCGAGATGCAGATCCTGGCCGACTCGCACGGCAACACGCTCTGGCTCGGCGAGCGCGACTGCTCGTGCCAGCGACGCCATCAGAAGCTGATCGAGGAGAGCCCGGCCGCCGACTTCCCCGACGAGATCCGCCAAGCCATGGGCGCCGCCGCCGTGAAGGTCTCCGAGGCCTGTGGCTACGTGAACGCCGGAACTGTCGAATTCCTCTACCAAGACGGCGAGTTCTACTTCCTCGAGATGAACACCCGGCTGCAGGTCGAGCACCCTGTCACCGAGCTCGTCACCGGCCTCGACCTCGTGGCATGGCAGCTTCGTATCGCCGCCGGCGAAGCCATCCCGTTCTCCCAGAGTGAGGTCAAGCGCGACGGCCACGCCTTCGAGGTCCGCATCAATGCCGAGGACCCCTCGGGCGGTCGGTTCACCCCCTCCCCCGGCACCATGACCAAATTCGCCCAGCCCTCGGGGCCCGGCGTCCGGCTTGATGCCGGATACGAGTCGGGCGACACGATCAGCCAGTATTACGACAACCTGATCGCCAAGCTCGTGGTGTGGGCTGAAGATCGCGAGTCAGCACGTCGGCGCATGCTGCGTGCCCTCGAAGAGACCACCATTGAAGGGATTGCCACCACCATCCCGGCCGCTGAGGCCATCCTGTCGCATCCTGACTTCGCGGAGATGCGCTACTCGACCAAGTGGGTCGAAGAGACGCTCGACCTGTCCGGCCTCGAGGTCAACCCGACAGCCGGAGACGAGGAGCCGGAGGCCAAGGTGCTGCGCTCGGTGACTGCGGAGGTCGGCGGTCGGCGCTACGACGTCAAGCTGTGGCTTCCGGAATCTTCGATCGGCACAGTGGTTGCCGGAGGCGCCGGCGGGAGCACCAAGGCCCGCAAGCGCGGGGGCGGTGGGTCAGTCGCCGGTGCGTCGAGTGGCTCGGTCACGGTCCAGATGCAGGGAACCATCGTGAAGGTCCTCGTGGAGGTCGGTGACGAGATCGAGGCCGGCCAGACGGTCTGCGTGCTCGAGGCCATGAAGATGGAGAACGCCGTCAATGCCACCAAGGCCGGGACGGTGACCGAGGTGAAGGTCGCAGCTGGCGACTCGGTCACGGGCGGCGACGTCGTCGTCGTCGTCGAGTAGCGACGTGGACGCCGCCCTCACCACAGCCACGGCTGCGATCGAGGCGGCCCGCCCCCAGCTCATCGCCCTCTCTGAGGCCATCCACGGCTTCGCCGAGCTCGGATTCGAGGAGGTGGCATCTGCTGCCGCCACCGAGGAAGTCCTCGAGTCGGCGGGGTTCACGGTCGATCGCGGTGTCTGCGACCTGCCCACCGCCTTCGACGCCCGCGTGGGATCGGGAGCACTCGTCGTGGCCTTCATGGCCGAGTACGACGCTCTGCCGGAGGTCGGCCATGCCTGCGGACACAACCTGATCGCCGCATCAAGCGTTGGGGCGGCGATCGGACTGGCAGCCGTCGCTGACGAGCTCGGCATCGAGGTACGCGTCCTTGGCACACCCTCCGAAGAGTCCGGCGGTGGCAAGGCGCTCATGCTCGAGCGTGGGGGGTTCGATGGCATCGACCTGGCCATGATGGTGCACCCTTGGTCGATTGAGCGCCTGCACTCGTCGTGCCTCGCCGTGAGCCAGCTCGACATCTCGTTCACCGGCCGGACAGCCCATGCCAGCGCCGCACCATGGGAGGGCATCAACGCCGGGGACGCAATGGTGATCTCCCAGGTCGCGATCGGACTGCTCCGTCAACAGCTGCCCCCTGGCTGCCAGGTGCACGGCGTCGTGGTCGGCGGCGGTCAGGCGGCGAACATCATCCCTGGCTCTGCATCGGCCAAGTACATGGCCAGGGCGCGCACCATCGAAGATCTCGATGCGCTCCTCCCTCACGTCCAGGCCTGCTTCGAAGCAGGGGCAACTGCCACGGGGGCGACCCTCGAGGTCACCTCGACGGCGCCCGCCTACACGCACCTCGTCCAGGACCAGGACCTCCTCGCCTCGTATCGGAGGCACG